>NZ_JBCNNF010000085.1:0-20025 GCF_039594555.1 Inquilinus sp. | reverse complement strand
GTGCTGGCGCTGGATGGGGGGCTGTGGGCGGTGATCGCCGGCACCGCGCTGTGGGGGCTGCATATGGGCATGACCCAGGGGCTGCTGGCGGCGCTGGTGGCCGAGACCGTGCCGGCCGACCGGCGCGGCACCGGCTTCGGCCTGTTCAACCTGGCCAGCGGCCTGGCGCTGCTGCTGGCCAGCGCGCTGGCGGGCGGGCTGTGGAGCTGGGTCGGCCCCGGCGCCACCTTCCTGGCCGGCGCCGGCCTGACCGTGATCGGCCTGGCCGGCGCCGCGTGGCTGCTGCCCCGCCGGGCAGCCGCCGCTCAGTAGGCGCGGGCCAGGATCGCGCGGTCGGTCGTCTCCGCCCCGGTGGCGGCGCAGGGAGCGGGACCCTGGGCCTTGACCAGGCAGCGGATGGTCACGCCGCTCTCGGCAAGAGCCGCCTCCGCGTCCTCCGATCCGCTCCAGGGCAGACGGACGAAGCCGGCGCCGCTGCGATAGCCGTCGGCGCCGCCGTCGCCGAGCAGGGCGCGGGCCTCCTCCAGCGTCGCCGCATTGCGCAGCCGGGCGTCGCGCCAGGCCCGGGCCTCTTCGGCCAGCGTGGCCTGGATCTCCGACAGCCGGCCGGGCAGGGCGGCGACGAACGCGTCCAGCCCGATCTCCGCCTTGCCGTCCTGCAGCCGGTCGCGGCGCCAGGTGGTCACGCGACCGCCGGCGAGGTCGCGGGCGCCGAGCTCGACGATCACCGGCACGCCCTTGCGCACCCAGTCCCAGCGCTTGGCCGAGCCGCTGCCGGGGCGCCGGTCGATCGTCACGCGGATGGGCTCGCCGCTCCAGCTCTCGCGTCGCAATCGCCCGGCGATCGTGTCGCAGCGGGCCAGAACGGCGGCATCCTCGGGCGTGCCGCGCAGCACGGGCAGGATCGCCACCTGGTCGGGCGCCACCACGGGCGGCAGGCGCAGCCCGTCATCGTCGCCATGGGTCATGATCAGCGCGCCGATCAGCCGGGTCGAGGCGCCCCAGGAGGTGGTCCAGGGCAGCCGGATCGCGCCATCCGCGTCGGTGAAGCGGATGCCGGCGGCGCGGGCGAAGTTCTGGCCCAGGAAATGCGAGGTGCCGGATTGCAGGGCGCGGCCGTCCTGCATCATCGCCTCGATGCACAGGGTGGTGACGGCGCCGGGGAACTTCTCCCGCCGGGTCTTGCGGCCGGCGATCACGGGCAGGCCCAGCGCCCCCTCCGCCACCTCGCGGTAGATGCCGAGCATCCGTTCGGTCTCCTCCACGGCCTCGGCCTCGGTGGCATGGGCGGTGTGGCCCTCCTGCCAGAGGAATTCCGAGGTGCGCAGGAAGATGCGGGGCCGCTTCTCCCAGCGCACCACATTGGCCCATTGGTTGATCAGCACGGGCAGGTCGCGATGCGACCGGATCCAGCGCGAGAACGCCTCGCCGACGATCGTCTCCGAGGTGGGGCGGACGACCAGGGGCTCCTCCAGCGGCGCGTCGAGCTGCAGCCGGCCGCCGACATTGGCCAGGCGGTGATGCGTGACCATCGCCACCTCGGCGGCGAAGCCTTCGACATGCTCGGCCTCGGCCTGCAGGTATTGCAGGGGGATGAACAGGGGGAAGTAGCAGTTGCGGTGCCCGGTTTCCTTGAAGCGGCGGTCGAGGATGGCCTGGATGCGTTCCCAGATGCCGTAGCCCCAGGGCTTGATCGTCATGCAGCCGCGCACGGGGGCAGGCTCGGCGAGGTCGGCGGCGCGCACCACGGCCTGGTACCAGCCGGCATAGTCGTCGGCGCGCGTGGGGGTGACGGCGGTGATCTTCGTCTGTGTCATCGGAGTGTTCCTGGCGAGGGAGAAGCAGGGACGGACGGTCCGGACGCGACGACGCACGGGACCGCGGCGCGGACCGGGCCCGGGAGCGTTGCGTGAGCTGTGAAGCTTTGGCTGGACGGTCCGGACGCGGTCAGCGCGCCGGGAACGGTCGCCCGATGGTCGGAACGAGGGCAGGCACGACTCGTCCGCCGCCGCAGGCGGTGGGGAGGGTGTCGTGCCGAGTGCCGGCGATGGTCACCGGGAAGCCTCGTTCGTGGGTGCCGTCAGGGATGACGGCGGCGGGAGAGTAGCGGAAGGGCCCCGCGAGCGGGAAGGGCTTATCGTACCGGCAACGGCATTGATGTCCCGTCATCCCGTGCGCGCTGCGGCACGCAGTGCTGCTGCGCAGACACGGGATCTCGGCACGATCCCACAGAGATCCCGTGTCTGCAGTGCATCATTGCATGCTGCACTGCGCACGGGATGACGGGTCGGTGCGGCGAACTGCGCCGCGCTTCAATGCGCCATCAGCACCGGGCGGTCGGCGTGGAACAGCATGTGCTCGGTGACGCCGCCCAGGATCATCTCGCGGAACCGGCTGTGGCTGTAGCCGCCCATCACGATCAGCCCGGCATTGGCGCGCTGGGCCGCGGCCAGGATGGCGGCGTCGACCGGTTGCTTCGGGTCCGCGTCGGCGATGCGGTTGGCCGGCGCGCCGTGGCGACTGAGATACCGCACCAACTCGGCCGCGGTGCAGCGGTCCTCGCCCTCGTCGCGGGTGTAGACGCTGACCGCCGTCGCCGCCTCCAGGAAGGGCAGGGCGGCGGCGACGCTGCGCGACGCCTCCTTGCCGCCGTCCCAGGCGACCAGGACGCGCTCGGCGAAGTCCTCCGCCACCGGGCCGGGTACGATCAGCACCCCGCGGCCGGTCTCGAACAGCGCCGCCTCCAGCACCGTCCGGCTGGCATTCGGGTCCTGGCCCGGGCCCGGCGTCACGATCAGGTCGGCCACGGCGCCGCGGCGGGCGACGGCCGCGGTCTCGCTGCCGGTGTCCTCGCGGAACTCCACCTCCGGCCCGGCGCCGGTCTCGGCCTTCGCGGCCTCGTACACGGCGCGGTTGCGGTCGGCGACCTCGTTCGAGGCCTTCTCGGCGCCCTCCAGCAGCATGCTGGTGGCGACTGCCATCTCGGCCCCGGTATAGGCCAGGACCCGCTGCGGGTCGGGGCGCAGCGACAGCACCTCGACCGAGGCGTCGAAGCGCTGGGCGACGCGCAGCGCGGCGTCGAGCGCGGCGGCGTCGCCGGCATGGCCGCTGAGGGGGACGAGCAGGTGCTGGATGGTCATGCAGCCTCCGGGGCTTTCAGGTCCACGGGCATTGTCCTCCCATGGCAACCACCGATCCAGCGTTTCGGTGCCCCGCATGGCTGCGTCCCGCTTGTGCCGGGGCGGCCGGGTCAGGCCCCCGCCACCGGCAGCGGCAATCCGTGCGTCTTCAGGATTTCGGCCTGGCGCTTCTCCAGCCTGTCCTGGTCGAAATCGGCGATCAGGTCGTTGAACAGGGTGTGCCAGTTCACCTTGGCCTTGAGGTGGATGAACACCGAGCCGAGGCCGAGCGCCGCGCGGTCCATGAACACGAATTCGCGCGGCACCTCGATGCCGCCGACGCGGCGCAGCTCCTTATGCACCTGCTCGGCGGTCTCGCGGCCATAGACGCCGTTCTTGGCCTCGCCGATCAGCCGCACCTTGTTCTCCAGGATCGGGCCGTACAGGAAGCCGGCCCAGACGTTCAGCACGTCGGCCAGCTCGTTGGTCATGTTCTTGAAGCCCCAGGTCTTGTAGGCGGCGACCGCGCGGTCGCGGTCGTTGGTCTCCAGCGCCCGGTACAGCTCGATCACCCCGCCGACGAAGCTGGGCGGGAACACCCGGATGCAGCCGAAATCCATCAGGTTGATCGAATCATCCTCTCGCACCGAATAGTTGCCGAGATGCGGGTCGCCATGGATCACGCCGTAATAGTAGAGCGGCACGTACCAGGCCCGGAACATGTTCAGCGCCAGCTGGGCCCGCTGCTCCTCGCTGCCCTGGACGAAGGTCAGGATCTTCTTGCCGTCCTGCCAGGTGGTGGTCAGCAGGCGCTTGGTCGACAGCTCCGGCACCACCTCGGGCACATGGACGTTCGGCTCCTTCGCCAGCATCTCGGCATAGAGCTGCGAGTGCCGGGCCTCGAGCGAATAGTCCAGCTCCTCGCGCAGCCGCTCCGAGATCTCGGCGTGGATCTGCTTGGTGGAGACGGTCTTGTCGTAGCGTTCGAAGATGCCGAGGATCAGCTTCAGCTGCTTCAGGTCGGCCTCGACCGCCGACTGCATGTCCGGGTACTGCAGCTTGCAGGCCAGGCGCCGGCCGTCCGGCCCGACCGCCCGGTGCACCTGGCCCAGCGAGGCCGCGGCCGCCGCCTCGTGCTCGAAGCTCTGGAACTTCGACTGCCAGGCCGGGCCCAGCTCGCTGGCCATGCGCCGCTTGACGAAGGGCCAGCCCATCGACGGCGCGTCGGCCTGCAGCTGCTGCAGCTCCTGCGCGTATTCCTTCGGCACCGCCTCGGGGATGGTGGCCAGCATCTGCGCCACCTTCATCAGCGGGCCCTTCAGCCCGCCCAGCGCCGCCCGCAACTCGTTGGCGTGTGCCTCGCGGTCGACCTTGAGGCCGAGATAGCGCTCGCCCGCCACCCGGGCGGCCAGGCCGCCCATGGCGCCGGAGACTCGGGCGTAGCGGCGCAGGCGTCCGCCGAAACTGTTCTCTTCGTCGGCCATGATCCAACCGGGGTCGCGCGGCCGGGCACCGGCCGCCCGACCTATCTAGGCGGTGCAGCCCTCTGCGTCACCCCCGCCGGTGTCGCAGCCGCCGTTCGGGTGTGAGTCGGGTTCGTTTCCGTCGCGATTTCGCGAAAGTCGGAAATCTTGGATCAAGGACAGCAATGCTGTCGGTTCCGCATTGCTTTCTTACCGCGGTAGCCCGGGTGCGATTGTCCCGCAAGCGAAAGAAGATTACCTATTTAGGGACGGCCGCGGCGACAGATCGGCGGCCTTTCGGGAGGCTTTGATGACGGCGACGGCGCTTGCTTCCGTGAGCCTCGAGGACAAGTACACCCTCGACTCCGGCCGCATCTATCTCACCGGTATCCAGGCGCTGGTGCGCCTGCCGCTGATGCAGCGGCGGCGCGACGAAGCCGCCGGGCTGAACACCGCCTGCTTCATCTCCGGCTATCGCGGCTCGCCGCTCGGCGGCTACGACCAGGCGCTGTGGTCGGCCCGCAAGTTCCTGCAGAAGCAGCAGATCGAGTTCAAGCCGGGGCTGAACGAGGACCTCGGCGCCACCGCCGTCTGGGGCAGCCAGCAGGTCGGGATGTGGCCCGGCGCGAAATATGACGGCGTCTTCGGCATCTGGTACGGCAAGGGGCCGGGCGTCGACCGCTCGGGCGACGTGCTGAAGCACGCCAATTTCGCCGGCACCTCGAAATATGGCGGCGTGCTGGCCCTGGCCGGCGACGACCACGCCTGCAAATCCTCGACCGTGCCGCACCAGTCCGAGCACGCCTTCATCGCCCATATGATGCCGGTGCTGAACCCGGCGAATGTCCAGGAGATCCTGGATTACGGCCTCTACGGCTGGGCGATGAGCCGCTATTCCGGCCTATGGGTCGGCTTCAAGACCATCGCCGAGAATGTCGACAGCTCGGCGTCCGTCTATGTCGACCCGAACCGGGTCGATATCGTGCTGCCGCAGGATTTCGCCGTGCCCCCCGGCGGGCTGAACATCCGCTGGCCCGACCCGCCGCTGGTGCAGGAAGAGCGGCTGATGCGCGACAAGCTATACGCCGCGCTCGCCTTCGCCCGCGCCAACCGGCTCGATCACCTGGTCTATGACAGCGGCCGCCACCGCTTCGGCATCGTCACCACCGGCAAATCCTATCTCGACGTCCGCCAGGCGCTGGACGACCTCGGCATCGACCGCGAGCTCGCGGCCCAGCTCGGCATCTGCATCTACAAGGTCGGCATGCCCTGGCCGCTGGAGCCGACCGGGGTGCGCGCCTTCGCCGAGGGCCTCGACGAGCTGATCGTGGTCGAGGAGAAGCGGGCGCTGATCGAGAACCAGCTGAAGGAGCAGCTGTACAACTGGCAGGCCGACAAGCGGCCGGTGATCGTCGGCAAGTTCGACGAGAAGCGCGACTGGATCCTGCCCTCGACCGGGGAGCTGACGCCGGCGCAGATCGCCGTCGCCATCGGCAAGCGCCTGCTGAAATACCTCGACCATCCCGGCCTGGCCGAGCGGGTACGGTACCTGGAGGAGCGCGAGGGCCAGAAGAAGATCGTCAAGGCCGCGGTCGACCGCATCCCCTATTTCTGCTCCGGCTGCCCGCACAACACCTCGACCCGCGTGCCGGAGGGCAGCCGGGCGATGGCCGGCATCGGCTGCCACTACATGGCGACCTGGATGCCGGACCGGAAGGCCGAGACCTTCAGCCAGATGGGCGGCGAGGGCGCGGCCTGGATCGGCCAGGCGCCGTTCACCGACACCAAGCACGTCTTCGTCAATCTCGGCGACGGCACCTATTTCCACTCCGGCAGCCTGGCGATCCGCGCGGCACTCGCGGCCGGGGTCAACGCCACCTACAAGATCCTCTACAACGACGCCGTGGCGATGACCGGCGGCCAGCCTGTCGACGGCACCATCACCGTGCCGATGATCGCGGCCCAGCTGCGGGCCGAGGGCGTCCAGACCATGGTCGTGGTCACCGACCGGCCGGAGATCTATGGCGAGCCGGGGACGCAGAGCAAGCTGCTGCCGGCCGGCGTCGGGGTCGAGCATCGCGACCGGCTGGACCACATCCAGCAGCAGCTGCGCGAGACACCCGGCGTCTCGGTGATGATCTACGACCAGACCTGCGCCGCCGAGAAGCGCCGCCGCCGCAAGCGCGGCCTGATGGAGGACCCGGCCCGGCGGGTGGTGATCAACGAGGCGGTGTGCGAGGGCTGCGGCGACTGCTCGAAGGTGTCGAACTGCCTGTCGGTGGTGCCGGTGGAGACCGAGTTCGGCCGCAAGCGCGCCATCGACCAGTCCAGCTGCAACAAGGACTTCTCCTGCGTCAACGGCTTCTGCCCGTCCTTCGTCTCGGTGCTGGGCGGCAAGCTGCGCAAGCCGAAGCCGGCGGCCGAGGGGGCGGCGGATCTGTTCCCCGTGCTGCCGGAGCCGGAGCTGCCGTCGCTCGACCAGCCCTACGGCATCATGATTACCGGCATCGGCGGCACCGGCGTCGTCACCATCGGCGCGCTGCTTGGCATGGCCTCGCATCTCGAGGGCAAGGGCGTCTCGGTGCTCGACCAGGCCGGGCTGGCCCAGAAGGGCGGCGCCGTGGTCAGCCATGTCCGCATCGCCCGCACGCCGGAGGAAATCCACGCCGTGCGCATCGCCGCCGGCGGGGCGAAGCTGATGCTGGGTTGCGACCTGGTGGTCGCGGCCTCGGGCGAGGCGCAGTCGAAGATCCATCCGGGCCTGACCCGGCAGGTGGTGAACAGCCACGAGACCATCACCGGCGCCTTCACCCGCAACCCGGACTTCGTCGTCCCCGGCAAATCGATGCTGGAGGCGGTGGCGAAGAACGGCGGCAACCCGGATCTGCTCGACACCGTCGACGCCACCCGGCTGGCCACGGCGCTGCTGGGTGACAGCATCGCCACCAACCTGTTCATGCTGGGCTATGCCTGGCAGAAGGGGCTGGTGCCGGTGTCGCACGAGGCGCTGGAGCGGGCGATCGAGCTGAACGGCACCGCGGTCGCCATGAACAAGGCCGCCTTCCTGTGGGGCCGCCGCGCCGCCCACGACCTCGCCCGGGTCGAGCGGCTGGCAGCACCGCCGCAGGAGGAAGGGCACCGGCTGTCGCGCAGCCTCGACGAGGTGATCGCCCGCCGGGTCGAGCAGCTGACCGCCTATCAGGACGCCGCCTATGCCGCGCGCTACACCGCGCTGGTCGAGAAGGTCCGTGCCGCCGAGGCCAAGCTGGGCCGGCAGGAGCTGACCGAGGCGGTGGCCCGCAATTACTACAAGCTGCTGGCCTACAAGGACGAGTACGAGGTCGCCCGGCTGTACGCCGACGGCAGCTTCCTGAAGCAGATCGAGGCGCAGTTCGAGGGCGACTACAAGCTGCAGTTCCACCTGGCGCCGCCGTCCTTCTCCGAGAAGGATCCGGACACCGGGCACCTGAAGAAGCGCGCCTTCGGGCCGTGGATGCTGCGGGCCTTCGGCCTGCTGGCGCGGATGAAGCGGCTGCGCGGCACCGCCTTCGACCCCTTCGGCCGCACCGCCGAGCGCCGCGCCGAGCGGCAGCTGATCACGGATTACGAGACGGTGGTGCAGGAGCTGCTGGCCCGGCTGGGGCCGGACACCCACGCTGTCTGCGTCGCCCTGGCCCGGGTGCCGGAGCAGATCCGCGGCTACGGCCACATCAAGGACGAGAACCGCGACAAGGCCAAGGCGCGCGAGGCCGAGCTGCTGGCCACCCTGCGCACCCCCGCCGCCCCGAAGCTGGCGGCGGAGTAGGGGGGGCCGTCAGGTCAAACGGTCTTGGCAGGACTATAGCGCGTTGCCTCTCCCGTTTGCGGGACCTTTTCGGAATTCTCCGGATCGTCCCGGACGCTCGCGACGAAAGCGAAAGAGTCCCCCCTCCCCCTGCGGGAGGGGGTAGGGGGAGGGGGTTCGCGCCGCCAGAGCCGCCCACGATCTCGCCTGCCCGCGACGTCGTTTTTTCCTAGGCCCATTCGCGCGGAGCTTGTCCTCGACAACCCCCTCCCCCTAGCCCCCTCCCGCGAGGGGAGGGGGGACTAGAACGAGATGGCTTCGGTTATTCTGAGAAGGTCTCGTTTGCGGGAGAGGCAATACGAGACGCTCTACCTCCTGTCAGACTCCGACGTGACCGGACCTCGATTCATCCCGTTTTAGCCGTCGCGCCTCATCGGGACGCGTCCATGGATGTCGTCGCGCGGCAAACGGTCGGACGCGCGAAAGAAGCGGATCGATGCCCGTAGCTCGGTCTCCTCTCGCTTTAGCTGTTCGGCTTCGCTTTCCTCCCCGGCGAACTCGTTCAGGAATTGCCTGACCAGGGCAGAAACGGACATATGCCGCTCGGCGGCTTTCATCCGGGCCCGCCTATAGACGCTGTCGTCCACGGAAACCGTGATGGTCTTCATGGGAACACAGTGGCTGCATTCGGCTTGGCAGGCAACCGAAGCTCAGTCCGGCGGCGGCAGCGACACGCCGTATTGCACCAGCAGGCGCACCAGCTCCGCTTGCCGGCTGGTGCCGGTCTTCTCGAAGATGCGGGCCAGGTGGGTGCGGGCGGTGTTGCCCGAGATCGACAGCCGGTCGGCCGCCGCCTGGATGCCGTCGCCGCGGCCAATCTCGACCGCCAGGCCGGCCTCCGCCGCCGTCAGCCCGAACAGCTCCTGCAGCAGGGCGGGGGCCGGCGTCGGGTTGTGCTCCGGATCGGCGATGAAGATCGCCGCCTGGGCCTGCGGCCGGCGGTCGCCGATCCCGGCCTGGCGGATCGGGATCACGGTCAGCAGCAGCGGGCGCGCGCCGGACGGGCGCGACAGGCGCAACCGCGTTCCGGCGGCGATGGCGCGGGCGGCGGCGTCGAGGCCGGGGCGCGCGGTCCCGGCAGCGGCGGCCATGGCCACGGCGTGGCGCAGCCGCCGGGTCTCCTCCGGCAGCGCCGCGGCGATGCCGGCCGATCCGGCCGACAGCCCGTCGGGTTTCGCGACCAGCGCCTCGGCCCGGCGGTTGAGATAGGCTGGCCGGCCCGCCGCGTCGCACAGGATCAGCCCGAGATCGATTCGGTCCAGCACGGCGATCGCGCCGGCGAAGCGCAGATCGGCGACGCCGATCGTCCGGCGCAGCTCCAGGGTGCGGGCGAGATGCGGCAGCACCGCCTGCAGCGCGGCCACGTCGCGGTCGGCGAAATCCGGCGCGCCCAGCACCCGGCGGACGGCGACGTAGCTGCTGTGCGTCGGCGTCCGCCGCACCAGCGCCACGATCCCGTGGAAATCGCCATTGGGCCGGACGACTTGGTTGTAGAAGTCGGAGCGGAGGAAATCGCGCTCGGGCTTCAGCTCGAGGCTGCGCACAACTTGGCCGAGCGGCAGGCCGGAAGCCCAGGGCGCGGTCCGCGGCGCGCCGGGGGCAGACATGCGGTGCAGATGGGCCGGGTCCCAGCGCCAGCCGATCATCAGGTCGGCCCGCCGCTGCGGCTGGTCCTCGACCAGCAGTGACCCGCGCTGCCCGTCGGCCGCGGCGGTGATCGCCTCGACCGCGCCGGGCCAGGCTTCGGGCGACACGGCGGCGTCGTAGACCCGCTGCACGGCCTTCAGGATCGTGTCCGCCCGGTCCATTCCCCTGCCTGCTGGAACCGTCACGCCAGCCCGAATCCTATCACAAGGGGCGGTCCTCAGATATGCGGGGCGGGGAATTCAGGCCGGAATTCCCAGCGGGGCTCAGCCGCCGCCGAGATGCTCGACCAGGATGCGGGCGCCGACCAGGATCAGGCCGAGGCCGCCCAGCACCTCGGCCAGCCGGCCGAGCCGCGCCCCGGCGCCGCGGCCCAGCAGGAAGCCCAGCAGGCACATGGCGAAGGTGACGGCGCCGATGGTCAGGCTGGCCGTCCAGATGTCGATCCGGACGAAGGCGAGGCTGACCCCGACCGCGGTGGCGTCCAGGCTGGTGGCGATGCCGGCCATGGCCAGCGCACCCAGGCTCGACCGCCGGTCGGGGGGCGCGGCCCGGTCCGGCATCAGCCCGTGCCAGGCCATGCGGCCGCCGACAATTCCCAGCAGGACGAAGGCGACCCAATGGTCGACCGCCGCCACCGCCTCGGCGAAGGCGATGCCCAGGGCCCAGCCCAGCAGCGGCATCACCAGCTCGAACCCGCCGAGCACGACGCCGACCCGCATCGCCTCCACCGCCTGGGCGCGGGCCGGGATGCGGCGGGCGGCGGCGCCCTTGCCGATGGCGGCGGCGAAGGCGTCCATCGACAGGCTGAAGGCGAGGCCGAGGGTGGTGGCGAGGGGCACGACAGGGCATCCAGGTGACGATCGGTGCGCCCCAATAGCTGTCCGGATTCAATGGGTCAACAGCGCAAGTCTTTGTTCTATAATGGATATTTTGGCGCCGCTATAGAATGAAGCCGCGGCTGAACCCTGTGCCGCCGGCTCGGCGCGCCCGGCTTGCAGCCGTCGATACATTTTTCCTAACAAAAGATAGTCTGGAGGGGCTGAAAACTTCGGATATCTGCGCTTCCTCAAGGAAAACTTGCCGGAAACTGGCAAGTCGACAGAGTTGTTTACTGATTTTGTTCGCCAGTTCCGCTTGGCCTCGCATTATGCTGCGGACGAAAAGGGCTCTCGTCGGGGTGGGCGGTGAATCAGGCGGACGATGCGGCGGCGGGCGGGCCTGTCTCCACCCCCGACTTCCTGCGGGGCGGCGGCGAGATGGGGCAGCGCATCCGCGCCCATGACTGGGCCGCAACCTCGCTGGGCCCGGCGGAGCTGTGGCCGCAGAGCCTGAAGACGGCGATCCGCATCATGCTGACCTCGCGCCAGCCGATCTGGATCGGCTGGGGGCCGGAGCTGATCTTCTTCTACAACGACCCCTACAAGTCGATCATCGGCGGCAAGCACCCGATGGCGTTGGGGCAGCCGACGGCGACGGTGTGGCGCGAGATCTGGGGCGACATCGGCCCGATGCTGGCCACGGCCCTGGCCGGGGACGAGGGTACCTATGTCGAGCAGCAGCTCCTGATCATGGAGCGCAACGGCTATCCGGAGGAGACCTACTACACCTTCTCCTACAGCCCGGTGCCGACCGATGACGGCAGCACCGCCGGCATCATCTGCGCCAACACCGACGACACCCAGCGGGTGCTGAGCGAGCGCCAGCTGGCCCTGCTGCGCGACCTGGCCGCCAGCACGGCGGATGCCCGGACCTGGCAGGAGGCGTGCCAGCGCAGCGCCGTGGCGCTCGGCTCGAACCGCCGCGACCTGCCCTTCGCCCTGATCTACATGGCCGAGCCCGAGGCCGACGATCTGCGGCTGGCCGGGCTCAGCGGCATCGACCCCGGCCATCCGGCGGTGCCGGAGGCGATCGCGGCGGGCGCCGACCGCCCGTGGCCGGTTGCCGAGGTGCTGCGCAAGCCGGACCGGCATGTCGTGGTCGACCTGGCGGCCGCCGGCGCGGGGTTTCCCCAGGGCGACTGGCAGCAGCCGCCGGCCAGGGCCGCGCTGGTGCCGATCCCTGCCGCGGGCGAGACCGGCCGGGCCGGCGTGCTGATCGCCGGCCTCAACCCCTTCCGCCTGCTCGACGAGACCTATCACGGCTTCCTGACCCTGGCCGCGGGCCAGATCGCCGCCAGCATCGCCAATGCCCAGGCCTATGAGGAGGAGAAGCGGCGGGCCGAGGCGCTGGCCGAGATCGACCGCGCCAAGACCACCTTCTTTTCCAATGTCAGCCATGAGTTCCGCACCCCGCTGACCCTGATGATGGGGCCGCTGGAGGACCTGCTGGCCAAGCCGGCGGGCGGCGGGCCTGCCGACAGCCGGGCGCTGGTCGAGGTGGCGCACCGCAACTCGGTCCGGCTGCTGAAGCTGGTCAACACGCTGCTCGACTTCTCGCGGATCGAGGCCGGGCGGGTCGAGGCCAGCTATGAGCCGACCGACCTCGCGGCGCTGACGGCGGAGCTGGCTTCGACCTTCCGCTCGGCGACCGACCGCGCCGGGCTGCGCCTCGCGGTCGACGCCCCGGCGCTGCCCGGGCCGGTGCATGTCGACCGCGAGATGTGGGAGAAGATCGTCCTCAACCTGCTGTCCAATGCGCTGAAATTCACCTTCGAGGGCGGGATCTCCGTGACCGTCCGGCCGTCGCCCGACGGGCGCTTCGCCGAGGTGACGGTCGCCGACACCGGCACCGGCATCCCGGCCGAGGAGCTGCCGCATCTGTTCGAGCGGTTCCGCCGTATCGAGGGCGCGCGCGGACGGTCGCATGAGGGCAGCGGCATCGGCCTGGCGCTGGTGCAGGAGCTGGTCAGGCTGCATGGCGGCCAAGTGCGGGTGGAGAGCGAGGTCGGCCGCGGCACCGCCTTCACGGTCGGCATTCCCTTCGGCACCGGCCACCTGCCGGCGGAGCGGATCGGCGGCGCGCGGTTGCTGGATTCGACCGGGCTGCGGGCCCAGGCCTATGTCGACGAGGCCATGGCCTGGCTGTCGCCCGACGACGCGGCGCCGTCGGAGACGCCGCCGACCCCGGCCGCGGAGGACCTGGCGCCGCCGCCCCCGGTCCCCGGCGCCGAGCGCAGCCTTGTGCTGCTGGCCGACGACAATGGCGACATGCGCCACTACCTGAAGCGGCTGCTGCGCTCCGGCGGGTACCGGGTGGAGACCGCGGGCAATGGCGAGGAGGCGCTGGCGGCGGCGCGGGCCGCGAAGCCCGACCTGATCCTGTCGGACGTGATGATGCCGGGGCTGGACGGCTTCGGCCTGCTGCAGGCGGTGCGCGGCGATCCGCAGCTGCGCGACATCCCCTTCCTGCTGCTGTCGGCCCGAGCGGGGGAGGAGGCGAGGGTCGAGGGCATCCGCTCCGGCGCCGACGACTACCTGACCAAGCCCTTCTCGGCGCGCGAGCTTCTGGCCCGGGTCGACACCAATCTCCGGCTGGCGGCGATCCGGCGCGAGAGCGCCCGGGTGCTGGAGGAGGAAACGAGGACCCTGGAGACGCTGAACGCTGTCGGCACCGCGATCGCGGCCGAGCTGGACCTGGAGCGCGCGGTGCAGATCGTCACCGATGCCGCCACCGAGCTGTCCGGCGCCGCCTTCGGATCGTTCTTCTACAACGTGGTCGACGAGAGCGGCGAGGCCTACACGCTCTACACCCTGTCCGGCGTTCCCCGTGAGGCGTTCTCCCGCTTCCCGATGCCGCGCAACACCGCGGTGTTCGGCCCGACCTTCCGTGGTGAGGGCATGGTCCGCTCCGACGACATCACGCGGGATCCGCGCTACGGCCGGAATGCGCCCCACAAGGGCATGCCGGAGGGGCACCTGCCGGTGTGCAGCTATCTGGCGGCGCCGGTCATCTCCCAGTCCGGCGAGGTGCTGGGCGGCCTGTTCTTCGGGCATCCGGAGCCCGGCATCTTCGACGAGCGCGCGGAGCGGCTGGTCGCCGGCATCGCCACCCAGGCGGCGATCGCGATCGACAAGGCCCGGCTGTACCGCGCCGCCCAGGTTGAGATCGAGCGCCGGACCCGCGTCGAGTCGGCGCTGCGCGAGAGCGAGCAGATGCTCGAGGCCAAGGTGGCCGAGCGGACGGCGGAGTTGACCACGGCCAATGAGCGGCTCCTCGCCGAGGCGGCGGAGCGCGAACGGGCGGAGGAGGCGCTGCGCCAGGCGCAGAAGATGGAGAGCATCGGCCAGCTGACCGGCGGCGTGGCCCATGACTTCAACAACCTGCTGACCGTCATCATCGGCAATCTGGAGACCATGCAGCGGCATCTGCGCCAGCCGCAGCAGAGCGCTGCCCTGCTCGAGCGCTCGGCCGAGCAGGCGTCCCGCGGCGCCCAGCGCGCCGCCGCGCTGACCCAGCGCCTGCTGGCCTTCTCGCGGCAGCAGCCGCTGGACCCGAAGCCGACCGACGTCAACCGGCTGATCGGCGGCATGTCGGACCTGCTGCGCCGCACCATCGGCGAGCAGGTGGCGGTCGAGACCGTGCTGTCCGGCGGGCTGTGGCTGGTCCATGCCGACCCGAACCAGATCGAGGTCGCGCTGCTGAACCTCGCGGTCAATTCACGCGATGCGATGCCCAGGGGCGGCAAGCTGACGATCGAGACCGCCAACGCCCATCTCGACGAGGGCTATGCCCTCTCGCATGCCGAGGTGGTGCCGGGCCAGTATGTCGTGGTGGCGGTCAGCGACAGCGGCACGGGCATGAGCCGGGAGGTGGTGGCGCGCGCCTTCGAGCCGTTCTTCACCACCAAGGAGATCGGGCACGGCACCGGCCTCGGCCTGTCCCAGGTCTACGGCTTCGTCAAGCAGTCGGGCGGCCATGTGAAGATCTACAGCGAGCCCGGCCAGGGCACGTCGGTGAAGATCTACCTGCCGCGCTTCCATTCGACCGGGGCCCGCGCCGAGCCGGAGGTCGTGGCGAAGGCGCCCGGCGCCGCCCATGCCGAGACCATCCTGGTGGTCGAGGACGACGCCGACGTGCGCAGCCACACCACCGGCATCCTGCGCGAGCTGGGCTACGCCGTGGTCGAGGCGCCGGAAGGCCGGACGGCGCTGAAGGCGCTGGAGCAGCATCCGGAGATCAGCCTGCTGTTCACCGATGTCGGCCTGCCCGGCGGCATGAACGGGCGCCAGCTGGCCGAGGCGGCGCGGCGGCTCCGCGGCGATCTCAAGGTCCTGTTCACCACGGGCTATGCCCGCAACGCCATCGTCCATGACGGCAGGCTCGACCCGGGAGTGCAATTGATCACCAAGCCCTTCACCTATGCGGCGCTGGCCACCAAGCTGCGCGACGTCCTCGATCTCCGATCCGGCCCGGGGCGCATCCTGGTGGTGGAGGACGAGCCGCTGCTGCAGATGCTGATCGTCGACAACCTGGAGGAGTTCGGCTTCAAGGCCGAGACCGCGGGCTCCGCCACAGAGGCGTTGAACAAACTGCGCCTGATGGCGGACGGCTTCGACGGCGCCGTCGTCGATCTGGGTTTGCCGGATTATGGCGGCGACGTGCTGATCCGCGAGATGCGGGCCCTGCATCCGGCGTTGCCGGTGGTCGTCTCCAGCGGCCAGGGCGAGGCCGCGGTGCGGGACCAGTTCCGGGACCTCGCCCGCATCGCGGTCCTGACCAAGCCGTTCACCGGCGAGGAGCTCGGGGCGGCGCTGCGGGACGCCGGCATCCGCCTTCCGGATGCCGGCTGAGTCCCGGTCAGCGGAAGAACAGCCAGATCAGGATCAGCAGCGGGATCGGCACCCCGAGCAGCCAGAGCAGGATATAGCGCAAGGACGCCTCCGGTCGGTTCCGGGCCGCATCGCGGCCTTCTAGGAACCGGAACGGGGGCTCGCCGCCCTCAGTTCCTCCGCCGCCCGCCACTCGCGCTCGCGGTTGAGGTAGTCCTCGAGGGTGCGGCCGCTGACCGGCTCGAACCGCTCCTCCAGTGTCTCCAGCGTGTCGATCCGGTCGAGGCGGAAGCTGCGGAAATCCTGGCGCAGCTCGCACCAGGCGGTGGCGGTCCAGCGGTTGCCCCAGAAGAACAGGCCCAGCGGATGCACGATGCGCTCGCTGGTCGCCTCCGGCGCGCTGTAGTGCAGCCGCAGCTTGCGCCGCTCGGCGATGGCCAGGCGGATCGGCTCCATCAGCTCGACCGGATAGGGCCGGCGGCCGGGGGCGTGGATCGGCACCTCGTCGAGCGAGGCGGCGCTGGCCTCCGGCAGCACGCCGGAGATCTTGCGCGCGGCGCTGCCGGCGGCGCGGGCCAGGGCCGGGTCGGTCCAGGCCGCGACCATGCGGGCGCCCAGGCTCAGCGCCAGCAGCTCCTCGGCGGTGAACTGCACCGGCGGCGGCTCGAAGCCGCGGCGCAGGCGGTAGCCGACCCCGGCCTCGCCGTCGATCGGCGTGCCGCTGGCCAGCAGGTCGGCCATGTCGCGATAGATCGTGCGCTCCGAGACCTCCAGCGCCTCGGACAGCTGCTGCGCCGTGACCAGGGTGCGGCCGCGCATGAACAGCAGGATCTGGATCAGGCGGTCGGCTCGGCGCATCGGCGGGAGGCCCGCCGAAGAAGCAGGCGGCAGGGTCAGAGGGAACGGCTCCGGAAGTGATAGAGCCGAACGCCCGGCCCGTCGATGACCTGCATGAAGCGGCCGAAGCCGGGCAGGGCCGGCGCCGCGGCGGCCGCGGCCTCCGCGCTCGCCAGGTCGTGCCAGCGCACGATGTCGCCGAACAGCCCGTCGGCGCTCACGCCGAAGCTGCGGTCGATATAGCCGTCCAGCCCCGCCAGGGCCGCGCGGCTGCCCTCCGCCGCCTCGACCACGGTCTCGACCGCGACGCCCGGCCGGGCCCGGAACAGCACGACCTCGGTGACGAAGCCCATCGGTGTCTCTCCATCCATGACGCCCTGTGATGGGCTGTCGATAATGGAGAATACGACACCCCTCCTGACAGCATCCTGTCAGGAGGGGTGAGGGAGCTCTCACACGTTCAGCTTGCGCACCGACTGGCGGAACTGGGCGCGGGCGGCGTCGATTGCCTTGCGCAGCTTGTCCAGGCCGGTGCCCACCTGCTCCAGCTCGCTCTCGCTGTCGTTCAGCTTGCCGAGATAGCGCTGGAACAGGTCGCTGTCCTTCGGCACGGCGCCGAGATTCTCGCGCAGCCGCGCCTGCTCCTGGCCGATCTCGGTCTGGCGCTGCTCCAGCCGCTGGGCCTCGGCCTCGCGGTCGCGGATGGCGCCGAGCTGGCCGGCGAGGTCGGCCATCGCCTGGCGCAGCTTGGCCGGCAGGGTGCGGTCCTCGGCCCAGGCGGCGATCTGGTCGTCGGCATCATCGGCCAGGTCGACGCTCTGCGACACCGGCTGCTCCTGCGTCACCGTCACGGTCACGGTCTTGCCGGCCGGCACCGCCTGGCGGATGCGGTACTGGCCGCTGACGATCTCGACCGCAGACTTCCCTGGGCCCTTGTCCGGCGCGGTCAGGGTCCAGCCCTCGTAGCGCGGCGTCTGCAGCAGCACCGTGCGGTCCTCGCCGGCGGCGCCGGTGACGGCGTAGCTGACGGTCGCGCTCTGGGTGGTGGTCAGCTCCATCACGCCGTCGACGATGCGGGCGCGGGCCAGGGTGCTGTCCTGCTTGTCCTCGCGGTCGACCGTGACCTTCTGATCGACGGCGAAGCTGAGCAGCCGGGTCTCGCCGGTCGGCAGCGCGCCCAGCCGGGCGTCGCCGACATAGGCCACCGCGCCGTCGGCGCCGCGCTCATACAGGGTCAGCACGCCGGGCGGCAGGCCGGTCTGGCCGTCATTCTTCAGGTCCACCGCCGCCAGCGGATGCTTCGGCTCGGTGTCCGGCAGGTACAGATCGACCCGGCTGGCCGGGATCTCGCGGTCGACGATCGGCACCAGCAGCGAATGGCCGGCGGCGACGGTCACCGGCTCGGGCAGGTGGAAGCTGACCTGGGTCGCGGTCTCGCCCGATTCCGCCGCGGTGACCTTGGCGAGTTGCTGCGTGTCGGCGGCGATTTCGGCGAGATCGATGTTGCCAGCGACTCCCACATTGTATGAGCCGGAGGCAGGGGCCGGGGCCGCCATCATCCGCGCCATCGGCGCCGGCGGGGGGGCGGGCTCGGCCGCGGCCATGCGGCCCCGTCCGTACCCGTCGGCGTCGCGGGCGCGCTCGTCGACCGGCGGCAGCACCCGGCCCGCCACCTCGACCGGCACGTCCGGCCGGGCCACGGTGTAGCTCTGGTACAGCGCCTGGCGGAAGGTGACGGGGTTGCCGGAGACGACGGTCAGGTCGACCGCGTCCCAGTCGGTGCCGCTCATATTCTCCAGCACCGCCCAGCCCTGCAGCCCGGCCTTCTCCGCCTTCGGGTCGGCGGCCAGGGTCAGGCGGTAGCTGGTCTTCCACAGCGGCGCCTCGACGACGTAGCCGACGCGCAGCGTGCGCTCGCCGTCGCCGGTGGTGCGGATCGCGAGCGTGCGGCGGTCCTTGGCCGAATCGCGGGCCAGGGCGGCCAGCGCCGCATCCAGCTTGGCCTGCAGCGCCGGGTCGGCGAATTGCAACCCGTCCGCCTCCTCCAGCAGGAACTGGCGCACCCCGCCCGTGGTCATCAGGCTGACGCGGTGGCGGGTGATCCCCAAGCCATCCTTGTCCTTCGACGTCTCCGCCACCACCGACAGGATGCGGCCGGAGACGGCGCGGGCGCCGTCGACCCGGACCTCGGCGCCGCGCAGCGCGTTCAGCAGGTCGGCGGGGGAGGACAGCGCCTCCGGCCCGAACGGCATCTCGCGGAAGGCGGCGGCCAGCGGCTCGCGCCCGGGCAGGCTGATCTCGCCGATGCCGCCCTTGTCGTCATAGACGACGATGCTCTTCATCACGTCGTCGACCTGGTCCAGCGGCACTGCCAGGTCCAGGGTCTCGTTGCCGGTGACCTTGGCCTCGTACTCGAAATAGCCGACGCCGCCGGTCGACAGCAGCACGCGCTTCAGCGCCAGCGGCTCGGCGGCGAAGGCCGGCATGGCCAGGAACGCCGTGGCCATGACGGCCGGTAGGGCAAGGCGGATCGGTGTCATGCGGGGCCCCCTTCAGGATCGGTCGCGGCACCGACCATGAAAGCCGATCATGGCGATGCCGCGGCCATGTGGGGCCGAGAATGGCGGAAAGGTGCCCGCGGGCGGGATGTCAGTCGAAGGGCCAGCCGTCGTTGTCGTTGCCGCGACGGTTGCGGCGCCAGCCGCCGCCGGTGCAGTCGGCGGTGTCGGTGCCGTCGGTGCAGCGATTGGTGCCGCCGTAGCGGCCTTCGTCGCAGACGCCGTTATAGGCGCGGCGGCAGCTGTTCGGGCCGTGGTCGCGGTCGCGGCTGGCATAGCCGCGGCAATCGGCGGTGTCGGTGCCGTCGTCGCATTTGTTAGTGCCGCCGTAGCGGCCCTCGTCGCAGACGCCGTTATAGGCGCGGCGGCAGCTGTTCGAGCGGTCGTTCCGGTCGCCGCGATAGCGATTGTCGATCCGGGTGTAGCCGCCGTCGCGGTAGTCGCCGTCATAGTAGCCGCTGTCGGCATAGCCGCCGCTGTTGCCGTAATACCCGTCCTGCGGCACGCAGGCGATGGCGCCGACGGCGGCCGCGGTCAGGACGAGGGTGCGCAGGAAAGTGGACAAGGGGTGGTTCCTCGAAGGCGTTTCTGGCCGGCCGCGATCCTCTGCGGGGCGGCGGTGCAGAATCAAGGCGCGAGCCCCCGTCCGGGTTCCGTTGTTTCAGGTGGAAGGATCGTGGACAGCGGGCGGCGGCGTGAGGCATGGTCGGTCGTTGCGTCGCCGCAGGGAAAAACTTGCGGATCCATCGCCGGGAACGCGAAGGGAGAACGATCCATGCGGATAGCGGTGTTGCGAGAGCGGCGGGATGGCGAGCGCCGGGTGGCGGCGACGGCGGACAGCGTGAAGAA
>NZ_JBCNNF010000084.1:0-20097 GCF_039594555.1 Inquilinus sp. | reverse complement strand
TGACGGGACTGCAGGCGCGCAACCAGCTCGTGAACGAGGCGCTGGCGCTGTCTGGCCGCGGTGCCCCGCAGACGGCATCGGCGCCGCAATCGTCCTCGCCAAGCATCCAGGCGCCGGACATCCAGGGCGCCATGCAAGATCAGTACAAGGCGCAGCTGGGGCAGTGGCAGCAGCAACAGCAGAACGCGCAGGCGGGGCTGGGCGGCCTGTTCAACCTCGGTGCCGCAGCTCTTGGAGGCTGGGCGACGGGTGGCTTCTCTCTCTCCGACATCAGGTTGAAGACCAACATTCGGCAGGTAGGGGAGACGGAAGGCGGCATCCCGCTCTACGAATTCCGCTACCGGGCCGGCGGCCCGCCGCAGATCGGCGTCATGGCGCAGGACGTTGAGCGCCTCATGCCGGCCGCCGTGGTCGAAATCGGCGGCCTGAAGCACGTCGACTATCTCATGGTCGCCTGATCAGGGGGGCACATGGCAGGCATCGTCTATGAGCCGGCGCCGCAGCAGGCCGCGCCGCCCAACCTCCCTGTCGCGCCGGGCTCGGGGTTCTCGCCCCAGACTTTTCGCGACCGGGACAAAGCCTATGGGGATTATCTGGCGGAAGCCCTTCGCACGCCGACCACTGGCTGGTTGGACGGTCTCGCCAAGGTGGCGACCGCCGGCTTTCTGGGTTGGCAGAAGAACCAGAACCAAGGCAAGGCGGATACGGCCCGGGCGAAGTCGCAGTCCGACTTCGCGAAGCTGGTTGACGCCTTGTCGGGCCGCGGGAAGACCGCTGCCACGTCGGCGCCGTCGCTGCAGGACGCCATCGCCACCGCTCGCGGCGCTCCGCCGCTCGGCGCCGTCGACACGAAGCCGCTTCCGCCGATCGGCGCCGCGCCGCCGGTGGGTGGCGGCATGCAGCCGCCGATGGAAGGCGGCCAGCCGATGAACTACGGCCCCGGCTCCTCTGCGATGCCGCCTGCTCCGGTGGCCGGCGTCGCGCCGACAGTTCCCACCAGCGCCCTGCAGACCGCGGCATTGGGCGGAAACGGCATGCCGCCTGTACTGCCGGGCGCCATGAACCAGCCGGCATCGCCGATGGCGTCGCCGGATCTGGCCAATCAGTTCTTCGGGGGTGCCGCGACAGGCATCATGAACAACCTGCCGCAGCTTGGCGCGCCTCTCGCTGCTGGGGCCGGACAGGATCAGCTGAGCGGCGGAGCCGGCACCGACATGGTCTATGGCAAGCTGCCGCCTGACATGGTCAGGATGGAAAGCGGCGGCCGGCAGTTCGATCGGAACGGCCAGCCTCTGACCAGCCCGGCAGGCGCGATCGGCATCGCTCAGGTGATGCCGGCGACCGGCCCCGAGGCCGCGGCTCTCGCTGGTCTGCCCTGGGACGAGCAGCGGTTCCGGAACGACCCTCAGTACAACGAGGCGCTAGGCGCCGCCTATTATCAGGCGCAGCTTGGCCGCTACGGTGGCGACCCGGAGCTGGCGCGGGCCGCCTACAATGCCGGGCCAGGGCGCACCGACCAGTACGTCAACGGCGGTCGTCCGCTGCCGGCAGAGACGGTCAAATACGCCGACATGAACGGCGATGGTCGCGTTGGCGGAGGCTCGGGTCAGGACGCGCTGCGGGGCGGTGCCGGGCCGGACACCATGGCCGCTCCACAGGCGCTACAGCAGTCCCAGCAGCAGGGGCCGCAGTTCTCCCCGGAAGTGATGCAGGCCGCGTTCGCCATCCTGTCCGACCCATGGGCGGACGAGGGGCAGAGGCAGGTTGCCGGCTTGGTGATCGGCCAGGCTCTGAAAATGGATCAGCCGATCAACGGCATCGAGGTCAACAACCGGCTCGTCAACCCGCGGACCGGCCAGGTGCTGGCCGACTTCTCGCAGCAGCAGTTCCATACCCTGTCGGCCGACGAGAAGGCCGCGCGCGGGCTGCCGGCGGAAGGAGCCTTTCAGATCGGCCCGGACGGGAAGGTCTCCCAGATCGGCGGCAGCGGCACGACGATCAACCTCAACACGGCGTCGAACCAGGAAGCGATCCGTGGCGCCGATCAGAGCGTGGTCGGCATCCAGTCCGCCATGCAGGCGCTGGACCGCGCCATGGAGCTGAACAATAGCGCCGCCAGCGGGCCGCTGGCCGGCGTCGAGCAGCTCGGCAATCGGCTGTTCGATCAGCAGGCCGCGGCGGCGACCACGGAGATGAACACGTTGATCACGCAGACCGCGCTGGATCAGCTGCGGGCGATCTTCGGCGGCAACCCGACTGAGGGCGAGCGCAAGATCCTGCTGGAGATGCAGGGCGCCGGCAACATGACCCGCGCCGAACGTGCCGCGGTTCTGCAGCGCGCCAAGATCGCGGCGCAGAACCGCCTTGCCCTTGCCCAGGCGCAATCCCGCGATCTCCGGACAGGCGACTACTACAAGCAGGGATACCAGCCGCCGACGCCTGCTGGCGTCTCTCCGGCGCAGGGCCAGTCGCCTCAGGGCGCATCGCCGGCCGCGACCCCGGCTGCGCCGCCCAGCACCGTCATCCGCTATGACGCGCAGGGGAACCGCATTCAATGATCCAGGCGCAGTCGGCCGATGGCGTGATGCACCAGTTCCCGGACGGAACGGATCCATCCGTCATCGATCGGGTCATGAAGCAGTATGCCCAGCAGCAGCTCGCGCCGGCGGAGCCTCCTGCAGTGCCGGAGGGCCAGTGGCGCGACCCGATGACGGGGAAGGTGCGCGAGGACCCCGGCTGGCTCACGCGCAATCTGGCGTCGCTCAATGCGGCCATCAGTGGTCCAACGGACGCGCTACGGCAGGGCGCTACGCTTGGGTTGGCGGATGAGGTTGGGGCGGCAGGCGGCGCGCTCGGCGACGCCGCTGGCCGCGCGATCACCGGCAAGAGCCCGAACGGGCTGTCGTCCCTCGTCACCGGCCAGCAGAGCGACTACGGCCGCAACCTGGAGCAGATCCGCGGCCAGCAGCAGGCCTGGGGCGAAGAGCATCCGATCGCCGACACTGCCCTGCAGGTGATCGGCGGCCTGGGGACCGGGCTCGGAATGACCAAGGGCGTTGCCCCGGCCAAGACGCTCCTCGGGAACATCGGACAGAACGCGGCAATCGGCGCTGGAACGGGGGCTGTCGCTGGTGCCGGCAATGCCGAAGGCGGCCCATACGAGCGCCTTGTCGGAGCCCTGACGGGTGGCGCGACCGGTGGTGCGCTTGGCGGCGCTCTCCCGGCGGCGGGAGCGATGATCGGTCGGGGCGTGGGGCTGGTCGGCAACGCGCTCGGGCTGCGCAACGCCGAGAAGCAGGCCGGGCGCCTGATGCTCAATGCGCTGGAGCGCGACCAGGTTACGCCGCAGGATCTGGCGGCAAGGGCCGCGCAGTATCCGAACCAGCCGGTGACACTCGCCGATGTCGCCGGCCCCAACACACAGCGCCTCGCCGGCTCCGCCTTCCGCGTGCCCAGCGCTGGCCGCGCACAGATGCTGGAGCAGCTTGAACAGCGGAATTTCGAGCGGCCGGAACGCATCGTCGACCTGATGCGGGGTGCCATGGGCAACCCGGAGGCGTTCACGCAGACGGTGGAGCAGATCGGCGCTCAGCGTGCCGCCGCCGCCAAGCCGCTGTATGACGCCCTCCGGCAGAGCGACCCGGCGATGTACAACACGCCCGAGGTGATCGAGATCCTGAACACCCCCGCCGGACGGCGCGCGATCGCCGCGGCGGAGCAGCGGGCGCTGAACCTGCGCGAGCCGTTCCCAAGGTTGGTCGAAACCGTCACGGATCCCCTGACGGGCGAACAGAGCCTGCAGGTCACCAAGATCCCGAATTTCGAGGCGCTCGATCAGGTGAAGCGCAGCCTGGATGACATCATCGAGGATGCCCGCGATCCGATCAGCCGACGCATCCCGTCTGAGGTCCGTGATATTGCCAGGGTGCGCGGCGACCTCGTGGCCGAGATGGACCATGTCACTGGCGGCCCCGATGGCCTCTACGCGAGCGCGCGCAAGGCCTTTGCCGGGCCGAGCGCCAGCATTGACGCCCTGAACTCAGGCCGAGCCTTCGCGCAGGGCGACGTGGAGGATATGGCGCGGGTCTTCAACACCATGTCGTCCGGCGATAAGGATCTGTTCCGGCTCGGCGTCGTGCGCCAGTTGCGCGAGATGATCGAGCGCGGGACCGGGACGCGCAACCAGGCCGCTGCGATCATGGGGCCGGGCATGCGTCGCCGGCTGGCGGAGATCTTCCCGGACCAGAAGAGCTATCAGGCGTTCATGGACGCGCTGCGCATGGAGAACACCATGCAGCAGACCAGCAACGTCATCCGAGGCAACAGCTCCACGGCGGAGCGGCTATCCGAGGATGCGACCCAGGCGGCTGCGCTGAACGACATCGCCGACCTTGGGGGCGCCATCGTCTCCGGAAGCCCGACACGCATTGCCAGCGCCGGCCTGGGCTGGGCAGCTCGGCGGGCGAGGGGGATCAACGAGCCGGTGGCCAATGAGCTGGCAACCGCGCTCATGAACCCGTCGCCTCAGGCGCGCAACAAGGTCATCGCTGAACTGCTGCGCACATCCCAATCGCGCCAAGCCCCCCGGCCAGTCCCGGCGGCGCTCCTAACAGGAGCGCGATTCCTATTGCCGAGCCTCCTAGCAGGGTCACTCGCGCCAAAGTCGCCCAATTGAAGGGAGCGGCGCGCCAGCTTCGGCTGGTGACCGGTTCATAGATGCCGGTCTCCGCATCGTACTTCGCGCAGTACTCAGCCCAGGTTCTGGGCTGATCGAGTTCTTTGCCCATCCGGCCAGCATAGCAGATCCAGGCCTCGCCACACAGCGGGGCCTTTTCTTTTGGAGCCCCGCATGCCGAGAGACGCCAACGGCACCTATACCAAGCCGGCCGGCACGACGGCCGTCACCGGCCAGGTCATCAGCTCGTCCGCCTACAACAACCTCGCCAATGACGAAGCCGATGCCCTGACGGACAGCCTGAGCCGGAGCGGCAAGGGCGGCATGCAGGCCGACCTGAACATGGGCGGCAAGAAGGTCACGAACGTCGGCAATTCGAGCGCCAGCAGCGACGCCGTGCGCCGTGACCAGGCCATCGCGTTCGCTCGCGAGGCGCAGTACGGCGGCGTCAGCACCGGCTCCGCCAACGCCCATGCGATCACGCTGTCGCCGACGCTCACGACCCTGCCGGACGGCCTGATCATCACCTTCCGCGCCGGCTTCACCAACACGGGCGCGACGACGCTCGACGTCAATGGCCTCGGTGGCCGTACGATCCGGCGGGAGGACGGCACGGTGCTGCAGGCCGGTGACATCGTCGCCGGGGGCATCGTCGCGGTGCTCACCAACAACACGTCGGCGCTGTTCATCCTGCTCAACCCGCGCACGAGCGTGGCGCTCGGGACCGCCGCGGCGCGGGACGTCGGCACCGGAGCCGGGAACCTGCCAGAGATCACCAACGGCAGTGGGCAGTTTGATGGTGCCGTCGACGCCGCGCACAAGGCCCTGGACAACCTGACCGGCGCCGGCATCCAGCGAACCACCTGGGCTTCCATCGCCTTCACCGGGGCCGGGAGCGTGATTGCGGCCTTCAACGGCGCTGGAGTGACCCGCAACGGTGTCGGCCTCTACACCATCACGTTCCCAAGCCTGTCTGGGAGCTATCGTGTCTCGATCGACACGGATGTTCCGGTCTCCGCCACCGGCAACAACGCCAACGTCGTCAGCGGCTCGCGCACCGCGACCAGCGTCCAGATTGCGACGATGCAGGGCAACTCAGGGATGAGTGCCTTCGACCCCGACCGCGTCACCGTCACCATCTCCCGGATTGCCTGAACATGGCCTCGAACATCGATCCGACCAAGCCGGAAACCGGCCTGGCGACGACCGCCTCTGTGCGCCTGAATTTCCAGGCGGCGAAGGACGAGCTGGAGACGACGTCTCCTGCCTTCAGCACGATCGCGGCGGCCGTGGCGGGCGCCCCTCAGGCTGTCCGGGACTTCCTGCTGACGACAGGCGCGCAGGCGCCGGGCGACAGCATGGCGGCGTGGAAGAAGGTCGTGTCGGAGCCAGCCCATGCCGGTAAGTTCCAGGACAGCGCCGGGAGCTGGTGGGAGCTGCAGCCGCCGACCATCGGTGTCAACGTCGAGCTGTTCGGCGCGGTCGGCGATGGCGACACGGTCGCCGGCACCGGCACCAACAACTCCCAGGCGATCCAGAACGCCATCGAGTTCATGACGCTCGTGCCGGGCGGGGGCTACGTCTACGGCCAGGCCGACAAGGTCTACGGCATGGGATCCTACATGTCGGCCAACGTCGCATGCCGGATGCGGCCGAACGTGATCGTGAAGGGCGCCGGAATGGGGCGCTCGACGTTCTACGCCCTGCAGGACAACGTCATCCTGTTCGGCCAGCATTCCGATCCCAGCAGCGCCGCAGTGACGCCGGGCTATGTCGGCTTCGAGGATCTGACGCTCTGGGGCTATGCCGACCGGAACACGACACAGGGCGCCGACCCCACGGGGCGCCTGGTCCAGGTGCAGGCATTCGAGCAGCTGTGGTTCCGCCGTGTGGAGGCCAAGTACTCCCGCCACATGGCGATCAGCGGCGCCGCTGAGACGGCCTGGGTTGAGGACTGCTTCGTCAACCACAACTTCAAGGACCACATCAACATCGCGCGGACGACCACGTTCATCGCGACGAACAACCGTGGCCTCTACGGCGGCGACGACTTCATCGCCTCGCATTCTCTGCCGCCGATCGGCACCAGCTCGACGGCGTCGGCGCAGTACCAGCGCTCCGTCGTCATCATGGGCAACCGCTGGATGTACGGCTACGGCATCCGTGTGCTTGGCGCCCAGAACGCAGCGATCGTGGGCAACCACGGCCGCTTCGTGCCGGGCCAGGGGCTCGTGTTCGGCCGGGCCGGGGACGAGGGGAACAACGACGTCCACTCGATCATCATGGCCAACAACACCGTCACCGACGTGGTGAACACCAACGTCTTCGGCGGCGCGGACGTATGCTGGGGCATCTACATCACGCCGCCTACGCTGTCGGTCGGCACCGCGCCAGGCGCGCCGCCGGTTGCTCCCGGTCAGTTCGACTATACTGGCAAGGCGTGGGTGAAGCCCAACCCCTATTGGGACAAGATCGGCACGACGATGCCGAAGGGGGCCAACGCCAAGATCATCCTGGCGAACAACATTGTCACACAGAAGGTGTCTCAGCCCGGCGCCGGCACGAATTGGGCAGACCTGGGTTTCGGGCAGTTCTGGACCAACGGCTCCGGCGGCTTCCAGAACCCGGCGTTCTCCACATCAATCCTGAGCCCGAACAGCCGCGGCATCTACATCTCCGGCGCACTGGAGAGTGTGCAGTTCAGCAACAACCAGATCGATGGCTTCGCCACCGGCTGCTACTTCTCGGGCACGACGCAGTACCTGAACAACGTCAAGTTCGACGACAACACCTTCGTGCGGTGCGGCCTCGGCGTGCAGCTGCGCAGCACCAGCCGCCAGCGTGTCGACGTCGAGTTCACCAACAACACCTTCGACATCGACCCGAAGCTGGAGCATGCCGATCGGGCGGCAGATGGCTCGTGGATCAACGCCAGCACGGCCGGCGGCAGCGCCATCGACGCGACCGACGTCACGGGCGTCGTCATGTCGGGCAACCACTTCAAGAACGCCAAGAAGCCGGCCCACATCACGGCCAACAGCGGCATCAAGCTCGTCGGGAACTTCTATTACGGCGATCCGGTGAACCTGCGCGGCATGGGCGCCTATCCCAACCCGCAGCACAACCACCTGATCGCGACCAACGAGAACCCGCAGGACGCCTCGACGGATCCGGATGCCGGCTATATGGCCTACACCGGCCCGAAGTTCTCCACCGGCACCTACACGGCGCAGCCGGCCTCGGGGACATGGCTCGCGTCCACCTGGGTCGCCAACGCCTCGCCCGGTGCGGCGCTCCTATCCGGCGCGGTGTTTAACGCCGGCTGGTGGCGGCGCACGACGGGTAGCGGAAACACGAACCTTACCGACTGGCTGCCGGTTTACTGGCAGATCTACCAGCCGGTGAAGACCGGCACAGCCTCGCCGGTCGGCGTCACGGCGCCGGAGTTCATTGGCCAGCTTTGGGTCGACACCGCCGCCAACGCCATCTACCACGGCAACAACCCGGCATCGACGTCGGGCTGGATCCAGGTGGCGACCGGTGCCGGCTCGCTCGGCACGATGGCCACGCAGAACGCCAACGCCGTCAACATCACTGGCGGTACTATCACCGGCATCACCGACCTCGCCATCGCAGATGGAGGCACGGGAGCCAGCACCGCGGCGGCGGCGAGGACCAATCTCGGCCTCGCCATCGGCACGGATGTGCAGGCATTCGACGCCGATCTGCAGGCTATTGCCGCGCTGACGAGCGCCGCTGATCAGGCTCCATACGCGACCGGCACCAGCACTTGGGCAATGATGACGGTCACGGCTGCGGCGCGGACGGTGCTCGACGACACGACCACTGCGGCGATGCTGACGACGCTCGGTGCCTTCCCGAAGGCCGGCGGCGATCTGACCGGCCTGGTGACGCAGAGCGGCGGCAACGGTGTCGTCGTCGGCGGCACGGCGCTTGTGGCTGGGGTCTACGCCGGAAGCGCGGTCACCCCGCAGGTTCAGGTCCAGGCGGCCGGCGCCGTGGGCCTCGCGGCCTTCAGGGCCGGAGCGTCGGCCAGCCCGCCAATTCTCGGCGCCTACAAGACCCGCGGCGCCTCAGCGGGTGCCCATACGGCGGTCAACACCAGTGACCAGCTTTTCGCCTTCGTCGGCGGCGGCTCGGACGGGACGGCCTACCGTGACGGCTTCCGCATGATCGCGACCGTCACCGGGGCGCCCACGGCCACCAACGTTCCGACCCGGATGGACATCCTGACCGGTGACGGGACGAGTTCGTTCACCGGCCTTGGGCAGGACCAGAACGGCAACCTGCAGGTCAACCAGCAGACCGTGGTCACGCAGGCGCGGCACATCCAGCTCCGCAGCTACACCGTCGCGACGCTCCCGAGCGCGGCCACTGCGGCTCAGCTGATCTACGTGTCGGACGGCACCTCCAACAAGCGCCTGGCGGTCTCTGACGGCACCAATTGGCGCTGGCCGGATGGGGCGATTGTCTCGTGACCCGGGGAGGCCGGCATGCCTGAGAGCGCGAAGAAGGCCGATTGGAAGGATTGGGCCTACCGCACGGCCCTGGGCGCCGTCGTGGTGTGGGGCGTGAATTGGCTCGGCGGCAAGATCGACACGCTGAGCGGGCTGCCTGGCCAGGTGAAGCAGCTCGTCACCGACGTCGACACGGTCAAGAAGGCGCAGGCCGACATGAAGGCCGCGCAGGACGAGATGAAGCGCACGCAATCCGGCTTCGCGACGGGTGCCGATGTGCAGAACCTGACGAGCCGCGTCGACAATCTCACCGGCCGCGTCGACACCATGGAGACGACCGTCAACAGCCTCGTCCGGCCGGCGCCCAAGCCACGATGATCCGCGGAGCCTTCGTGGGGCTGCTTCTGGCGGCCTGCGCGCCCCGGGTGATCGAAAAGCCGGTCATGGCGCCGGTCGAGACGCCGCGCGTGCCGAAGGAAGCAGCGACGCCCTGCGGCGGCGTCGACTGGCCGCCCATCACGCTTCCCACCACCGCGGCCGAGCAGGTAGCCGGCCGCCACGCTGACCGGGCCATGGCCGATGCCGCGCTCGCCGAGTGCGACGGGCGCCGCGCCAGCGGCGTGAGGGCGCTTCGCAGACGATAGGAGAGACCATGCCGACCGTTCCCCGCGGGATCCGCAACAACAATCCTGGGAACATCGACGCCGGCCAAGCCTGGATAGGTCGTGCCGAGCGGGCGGAGATGACGCAGGAGCAGAAGGCCGAGAAGCGGTTCGCCATCTTCAAGGCGCCGGAATGGGGCATCCGGGCCATCGCCAAGCTGCTCCAGTCCTATCAGACCAAGCACAAGCTGCGCACCGTCCGCGGGATCGTGAACCGGTGGGCGCCCCCGGTCGAGAACAACACGAGCGCCTATGTCGCTGCGGTCGCCAAGGCCGTTGGCGTGGGGCCAGACGAGCCGGTCGACGTCACCGACTACGACACGGCCGCGCGCCTGGTGGACGCGATCATCGCTCATGAGAACGCCGGGTATCGCTACCCGTCCGAAGTGGTCCGGCGGGGATTGGCCCTGGCCGGCGTGGAAGAGAGGAAGTGAGATGCCGAACTCCCCGTATCCCGGCATGCCGCAGACGGCTACCAAGGCCAATGTCGGCAGCCTCGTCTCCGCCGCCGTGACGCTGGTTCTGTATGCCATAGGCCGCCTGACCGGCATCGTAGAAATCCCGGACAGCGGCGTGGTACAGGAGGCGGTGATCGGCCTCGTGACCTTCGGCGTCACCTGGGCGGTGTCGTGGCTCGCGATCTATCTGCCGTCGAACAAGCCGGTGGACAGCGCCGGCAATCCGATGCGGACGCATCCGCTTGTCACCTGCGCCGCCATCGGCATCACGCTCGTGCTGCTCGGCTCCTTTCTGTCTGGCTGCGCTCCTTCTGGTGGCGCTGCTCAACCTGCAGATACGAGCGGCGTCCAGAAGAACATCGCCTATGCCGAAGGCTACGTCGCGGTCGGAAAGGCCGCAGCAGCCACCTGCATCGCCCTGAAGCTGCCGGTCTGCTCGAGCCCGGCCTTTGCCGATGGCGTCGCCAGGGCGACCGCCGTCGCTGACGAGGCCATTGCGGAGGCGAAGAGCTATCCCATCAACGGCACGACGCAGGACAAAATCAATGCGGCGCTCCGCGTGGCCATGAACGCCGTCTTGCTGTTCTACAGCCTGAAATGAGAGGGGCCGGCTCCGTCAAGCCGGCCCCTCTCGCACCCCGAGGCACTTCATCGTTCTCGCGCCCCACCATACCGCATTCCGGCGCCGGAACGAATCCCCTATTTCTCTCGATAGCGAATCGGCCACGAAAGCCGCGGAAACGCTAGGTTTTACCCTATAAATCCACCCGAATTTCCTCGAGAGGAAATCGGCCAGTTATTGGGAAATTCCCAACAACTGAGCCGTCTCCCTACCTTCCCGTCTCCCTGAACGCCTTCCGCTTCCAGCTCTCCGCGATCGTCCGGTTGCAGTCGACCAACACCAGCGGCCGATGCGGCAGGCGCCGGCATCGCGGCGCGGAGCCGGGCGGTGGTCAGCAAGGCCGCCAGCGTCGCCAAGACCGCGGCCGTGGCCGGCGGCGGCGGCGTGGCGCTGATCGGCGCGGCGGTCGACAACCTGCAGACCGTGGCGCCGGCGGTGCCGATCCTGCGCGACATCGCCAGTCTGCCGTGGTGGCTGCTGGCCGCCGGCGGCGTGGCCGCGGTGGTCGCGGTCATCGTCTGGCTGGTGCTGAGGCGGAAATGATCGCCGCGGCGTGGGCATGGTTCGTCGGATCGAAGGTAGGACGCTGGATCGTCGCTGCCGGCGCCGTGCTGCTGGCGATCGGCGGCGCGCTGCTGCTGGGCCGGCGGCAGGGGCGGCAGGCCGCAGGGCAGGAGCAGGAGGCCCAGGAGCATGAAGCCTATCGCGATGCGGTGCAGACCCGCGACCGGGTGGAGGATCGCCTTCGCCGCGCTGCTGACGGCACCGCTGCTGACGAGCTGCGCCGGCACTGGTCCCGCGACGATTGACTGCGTCTGGGCCAAGCCGATCTACATCAGCCCCGCCGACATCCTGACCGATCCGACCGCCCGCCAGATCCTCGCCCACAACCAGACGGGCGACGAGCGCTGCGGGTGGAAGGAAAGTCGGTGAGGTAGCGGTCGGGAGTCTCGACGGAACTCCGACCCTGTTCCGCGGGTCTACATATGGAACCGTGGAGGCAAAATGATGCCGCTCATGAAATCGTTGCTCAACGCCGCTCTGGTAGCCGCCGCCTTGGTATCGGTGGCCCCGGTGGTTGCGCCCGCCGCTCACGCCGAAGGTGCCTCGGAACACAACCAACCGCACGTGTGGCGCTATTCCCGTCATCGTGGCGACCACGACCGGGACTGGCGACGGGATCATGAACGCTACCGCGACCGGTATAGCTATCGTCGACATCGCGACGACGACCGGCGCCACCACGGCCGTCATCGCCACGAGAATAGCGCCGAGGAGCGTTTCTGGAACCTCGTTCGCTGATCACCGGTCCCCCGGAATTGGAAAGCCCGACCCGGAGCATGGTGGGGGACACCGCCGGGTCGGGCTGGATGCTCGGGGGACGCCTTCGCATCCAACGACATTCAGAAGGTGTTTCGCGAAACCGTCATCCCCCATTTGGAGGACGCTTCACGTTCGGCGCGACGTCGATCGGAACAGGCAGAAGGGGCGCGTTGAGGGGCTTCTTAAGCCGCGTCGACCCGTTCATATCGGCCGGCTTCGTCGCCAATGACCGAAAGCTCCGGCGCATCGGGAAAGTCGATGTCGATTCGCCGCAGGCCCTGGTCATCGCGCCATGCTCGGCGGACGATCCCGATCGCTCCTCGAAGATGGCGAGGATTCCGGTCAATGCCCGGCACCTTCCTCACGTGATCGTCGGTCTGGAAATTGGATATCTATCTCTCCTTGAGCTGGGACGCCTCACGGCGTTCTACACGCAAGATATGGTGCCATGAGCTTCAGGGAAGCGCAATCGGCAGATATCCGCCCTGAAACGAAGAGCCCCGCCGAAGCGGGGTTTCTGCCCATAAAGTCATGCGAGAGGACGGCGGCGCCGTCGCGGGCCTGGGTCAGGCCCCTTCGTTGGATCCCTCGGTAGCTCGGCTCGCGGGCACAGCTTCTGCAGATTCCTCTTCCTCGATCTCCAACAAAATGCCGATTTTTCTCACCATTTCGGCAACGCCTGTCACACCTCCCGCGGCGAGTTCGTTAGCGTATCCATCGGGCGTGAGCTTGGGCTTCTTGCAGTTGATAAAATCCTTTCTCACCGCCCACGCAAACGCACTTTTATGGATGCTGGCGACATCCATGATAAAGTCATCTGGAGTTCGGGTGTGAATCCCATATTGTGATAGTGTCTCTTCGGGAAAATCCCTCAGGTTCGAAGTGACTATAACGCTGGCGCGAGCGATTATTGCTGCTGCGACCACGTGCCGATCCTTAGGGTCGGGAAGGTTAATTACAGGTATGAGCTGCTGATATCCCTGCACCACACTGTCTTCAACGGCGTCGTTCATGAATGAACGTGTGCGTTGCAGACGCTCAAGAGGGATCCCCAGCCGCCGCGAAACCGCAGCAGTCCATTCGTCGTGGACTTCTTCGCTCCAGCGAGCTCGGAAAACTCCCGTCTGCGCCAACCAAAGCGTAAGGCTGCGCAGACGGGCGCCATAAAAGACATTTGCATCAAAAAAAGCAGTGAAGGTTGAGATCATTTAATCCAAGCCCAATTCCTCCTCTTCCTCGGCGAGGGCCTTCAGTGCAGCTTCTCTGCGCTTCTTTGAGCCCTCTTCGTAGGTGAGGATGTCGCTGAATTTAACCCTTCTGTGCCGCCCAACCAGGCGAGCTGGCAATGTCCCTTTGTCGATCAGACCCACCACATAGGGCCGAGAGACGTTGAGAAAATCGGCAGTCTCCTGGGTGGTGAACTCTGCGTCGTGAGGGATCACCGAGAAGGGCACACGCTTGGCCATCGCCGAAAGCAATTCGGAAATGAGAACCACTGCACGCGCAGGAAGGGGAACAATGACATTTCCTCCTTCAACCCCGGTGATTGCGATTTTTATGTTCTGATTTTCCTTTGCAATCGGCCCGAGCTTACGCGCGGCTTCCTTCGCGATAACGGCTTCGGCGTCGTCAGCGACGAACGGACCCTCGGTTTGGTCCATGAGTGCTAACATCGTCGTACCCCTGTCTGTTTGGTTCCTCCGGCACACTGCCGAAGGTCTGCATTCAACTCATCGCGCTCAACGCATTAGACGCATTAAACGCATTAAACGAAATGGGCGTAAATAGCGAAATTGGAAGGTGCGCCATGCTGACACGCGCGCATATCGGATTCGCGGAAACCAAATTGCGGACAAATTTCTCCGTTAGCGCCTCACGCACACGTGTGCGTGATCGAGGCCGCTTTTGGAAAGCGTTCGGGCGCCCCTACAATCCGCCGTGATGCGCATCTCCATCTGAAACACTATCGAGATATGCTGGCCGCGTCGATCGCCTCCGGGGCAACTCGGCTGACCGCGTCCGGTGTTCTCGCCGCACATGGCAGTCTCCTATCTCGGATGAATGCTCAGCGCCTTCAGGTGCCGTTCCGCGACCGAGAGCCCCATAGCCAGGAGCGCGCGGATCTCATCCTCACGCATCCCGAGTTCGAGCCCGATCCAGCGCAGCTCGTTCCTTCGGATCGCGTCCTCGATCTCGACATCGATGATCTTGGTCTCAAGGTCGCGCGGCATGGCTCATTCCTTCTTCGCGCTGCTGGGCAGCATCCAGTCGGTCGACTGAGGCGGCGTCTTCTCGCGAGGGGTGACCGCGATGTCGGGGCCACCGTTCACCCATGTCGCGACCGGGTGCTCACGATGGCCGATCACGTAGCCGCTCACCCGAAGCTGTTCGATGGCGGCAGAGGCGAGAAGCGACGCCTTGGCTTCGTCCAGCCCTCTTGTGCGCCGGCTCGGATGCCCGACCCCATGGCCTCGGAAGGCCAGCGATATGGACCACTTCAGGCCACTCAGGAGATCCTGATAGGGCATGTCTCAGGCTCCCGCGGCCAGGCGCGCGCCGAAGACCATGCAGAACGCCTGCACCTCTTCCCACAGGTCCTCGTCCGTGCAGATCAGCGCCTCCGCTGGGACCGCGGCCACGTCGATTGGTTGGCTGCCAGCCCGGGCCATTCCATGGAGCGCCGTCAGGGCGTCCTGCAGCCTGGCCGGCTGCCGGCTGTCGACCCCCTCGTTGATCCAACGGGCGGCCTGCCACATCGTCGCTCGCTCGTTGGCACCGAGCGGCATAGCGTAGCTCGGGTCGACATCGCCTTCCGGGTCCTGGCCCTTGGCCAGAAGCATGCGGTCGCCCATGAGCTTCAGGCACTGGAGCCCGAGATTTCGGCTCGCTGCGTCGAGCGCGCGGCCTCTCAGCGCATTGGCGACCACCGGCGGGAGCAAGTCCATATCTCGCACCTCGATCGGTTCGTGTTCTCTAAATGTTCTAAATCCCGAGGCGGCCAGAGTCGAGTCGATTCATAAAAGTCTATGGATTGTAGCTCCAGGGGCGACGTGCCCCTAAATGCAGCTTAGCGCCTATGATCTTGCCGGAATCGTGCGGGCGCCTCGCAGTTGGCATGCCCAGCCCAGATGCCACGGCCGGCACGCTCGGCCTCTTCCTGTGCGGGCAGGAATAGCTCCTTGCTGTACCGGGGCAATGCCCAAGCCCAGCCCGAGCGCACCATCGCGTCGCCGATGCTCTGCTGCCCGGCCCAGCATTCCGCGACCGTCCGGCCGTAGCGGTCGTGGTCCTTCGTCGTGCAACGCAACTCGCCGCCGGCCAGGATCGCCTTCAGCCCTTCGGTGGCTTCCTCACCAATGGCGCGCTCCACGCCGTTGATCCGGCAGGACTGCAGGCGCTCAGGAGCGTCGTAGCCCCATAGGCGCACGCGCTGGCCGTCGACGCGGATGGTGTCGCCGTCGACAACTTCGACTGCGGCGAGGGCAGGGGATGAGAGGGCAAGAAGGAGGACGATAAGGAGGCACATGCGCCGCTGTCTACTGCCTCGTCCCTTCCTGGTTCAAGGTAAGTGTCCGGGAGCGACCGCGAATTCCGCACGTCCAACCGTCGCCTTTGGGCGGACAGCGGACGCCTTGAGGTCAGCTATGCTTGGGAAGATCGGGGCGGCGATTGAGGCGCTCGACAATTTTGGTGAGATCCGAGCAGAGGCGCTCTTGCGACCCGCCTAAGCGAAAGGCAACGAACGCGGACTTTGCCATCTCCCAGGTCCGCTCGTATTCATCGAGCAACGCGAGCCACCCGTCCTCATCAAGACCAGACGCCTTCACGTTAACGGCATACCACGCGCTACACCGACAGTCCGCGGACACGAGGTCAGCACAGGCCGCTAGAGCCGGCAGGCCCAGGCCTCCTTTCATCATCACGTCCAAAGCGTGTGCTGCCGGGCTTCTAGGATCCAGTCCAGACGGATGAAGGTCTTTGGTCACCATTGGCCAACTATGATCGACGATAGAGCCCATGCCAATGGCTGCTCCGGGTCGCATCGCGCCTTGTCCGCTTTCCGAAGCCGATGGCCGCGGCAGCTCTTGGGCAGCCCGCCGTCGGCGTGGCCGACCGGATCGGGCGGTTAGCGGTCGTTCCAGCTTGATCGATATCCCTGAGAAGGGGGCTCATTCAGTCGAGGCGACTGCCCATTGGCTCCACGGCTCTGGCAGGTCGGGGATGCCCAGTTTGCTCGGAGCGACCTTCACCGCGTTCATCGTCGGTTGCAGCGTTTCTGACACGCAGCCCAAATCAATCCTCAAATGCGCATCGGAGCTGGGGCCGTGCCATTTCACATGTAAGCCGCCGCTGTCTGTCGCGTAGATCCTGCAAGAAGCTTCATCCCCCAGCAAAACCGTCCCATCCGGGCGATAAGGTAGCAAATCGTCACGAAGGCGCCGGAACCGCTCGGGTGCCACGCGATCCCGGCGGTGTACAATCTGCCAGTCGCTGTATTCACCGTCTTTTTCTACAGCCCAGTATCCATGCTCGATCCAGACCCGGCCGTCTGAATATGCGATGATTTTGAAGCTGTCACATCGGCCGCAGCCGAACCCCGGCTCAGCTTCGAATGAGATTTGTTCGACACCAGAATCCGACGAATGGGTCGATGAGTCTTGTGTGGTTGCACAAGCAGCCAGCACAAATGTGGTCAGGGCGACTGAGATGACCGACCAACTGCAGCTCAGCCTCGAGGACGGAAACATCCCTTAAGCGTGACAGATCGTCGGCTGACCGCAAAGGGTCGGATCCGGTCCTGCACCGGTCCAGCGCTTCGCATCGCTTGATAATGAGCCGCCAAGCTGCGGCACGATCCATGCTGGCGGACCATGAGGTTGGCTGAGCGCCAAAGATCGATGTCGGAGGGAAGGGGCATTGCGCTCACCAAGGGTCCGTGACGTCTTCGGGCGCCACCCATCGCCAAGGCGGTACGGCCTTGACCCGCCGAGCCCGGTCGCTGCTCTCGATGTCGTCCTGGATCTCGGAGAGGATCTTGGTGCCCACGTGCCACCTGCTCGCGGCCACCCGTCTCTGGATGAAGCGACGGCGGTGGTGATCGTCTGGGAGGTCGCCAGGATACGCAAGCTCCAGGTGAGCTATCGCCACCTGCGCCTCCCTGGGCTGGTCCCAATGACCAGTGGCGTCGAAGTGCATGTAGGTGCCCTTGACCGAGGCCACGTGCAGCCGATCGCCGGCAATCCTGACGATGACCTCGATCATCCGGACTTTCATGCCGGCCCAATCGGGTATGTGCCTGCGTCGGGCCATGATGCCGTCGAGCAGCTTGGAGCTCGCCTTCAGCACCCGGTCGCCGCCCGGCTCGATGAAGTAGTGACGGATTGTGAATCTGCGCTTGGGGGTCGCCATGGTGCCCAGCCTGGCTGTGGTGACGATCCCCAGGCGGTCAGCGTAGGCGGTGTGGCTTTCGGCGGCAAGACGTGGCGGGGCGAGGCGACTAAGTCGCTGAAAACACGTGGCTCCCTTCTCGGGATTCGAACCCTGCTGGCGTGCTGGTAGAGCACTCCCTTCACACGGGAGGGGTCATTGGTTCAATCCTAGTCTCGTCAACCCTCTTGCGTCTCACTGCGAGAAGTGAGCAAACTCCCAGTATATTTGGGAGATATTCAGATGAATCGCCTCTATTTCGGCGACAATCTTGAGGTGCTGCGCGAGCACATCAAGGACGAGACAGTAGATCTCGTTTATCTAGATCCGCCGTTTAACAGCAATGCCACATACAACCTGTTGTTTAAGTCCGCGTCAGGTAGAAGGGCGGATGCCCAAATCGAGGCGTTCGATGACACTTGGCACTGGGGCGAAGCCGCCGCAGGTGCGTTCCATGATGTAGTTCGCCGGGGAGACGAGATCGCCGGGATGCTTAGAGCGTTCCGCGGCTTTCTCGGTGAAAATGACATGATGGCCTATCTCGCGATGATGGCCGCTCGTCTCACAGAAATGAGGCGGGTGATGAAGCCGACGGCAAGTCTATTTCTCCACTGTGACCCCACAGCCAGCCATTATCTCAAAATCATGCTGGACGGAATATTTGGGACAGAATTTTTCACCAATGAAATAGTGTGGAAAAGAACAACGCCAAAAGGTCTGGCCTTCACGCGCTTTCCATCAAATCATGATCTCATATTATTTTATAGAAGATCTGAGAAATACGTTTGGAGCATGCCGTTCTCTAGCCACGACGCTTCATATATTAAATCCCATTACAATCTTGTCGACAAGGATACCGGTCGGCACTTTCAAGCAACCTCGCTCCTCAATCCGAATCCCAATCGGCCGAATCTGACTTACGAGTTCGCGGGACATAGAAAAGTTTGGCGATGGACAAAGGAAAGGATGCAAAAGGCAGCAGAAGAGGGAAAAATATATTTTCCTCCAGGTGGTGGGGTTCCCAGAGAAAAACGTTTTCTAGATGAGCAAAGGGGAACGCCAATTACGTCTGTCTGGACAGATATTCCTCCTGTGAATTCTCAGGCTGATGAGAGGATCGGCTATCCCACACAGAAGCCTTTAGCGCTTCTCGGAAGGATAATTGAGGCATCAACCAATCCGGGCGCCGTTGTGTTGGATCCATTTTGCGGCTGCGGCACAGCAATTCACGCGGCAGAGAGGCTTGGGCGCGCTTGGATTGGGATTGATGTGACCCACCTTGCGATAGAGGTTATCGAGAGCCGAATCGCGAAGTTTTTGCCATCGACGCAATACACGGTAATCGGCAGGCCACTCGATCTGGAAGGCGCCGCCGAATTGGCTCGGCGCGACAAACATCAGTTTCAGCTCTGGGCTGTCTGGCTCGCCCAAGGCACTCCCTATCAGGACGGAAAGAAAGGACGAGATCGCGGCATCGATGGACAGCGATTCTTCCCGGCGGAGGATGGGGAGGCAGAGCGCGCCATCATCTCCGTGAAGGGCGGCGACCATCTCAGTCCTGCCATGGTGCGCGACCTGCGTGGCACGATTGAACGAGAGGGAGCGGCTTGCGGCTTATTGATACTTCTCCGACCACCAACACGAGAGATGGAGCGAGAGGCGGCTGCCGCTGGAATGACGGACCTGCCCGGCCGGCCGGTCCCGAGAGTTCAGATCCGGACAGTTGCTCAGCTTCTCGATCGAAACGGCTTCGACCTTCCTGTTACCTGGGCTGAGCCGGTGCAGCCGGCCGCGGTCGCTGCACGCGAAAAGAAAGCCGTCAAGCGCCGCAAAATCCCAGATTCCCGCCAGAGGGAGATGCTGTTACCCACGAAGGGCGGAAAGGACGCTTCCGAAGGGGCAGCGCATCAGTCTGTTGCGGCGTCAGCAGCGACGAGGCGAGCCAGGCAAGGAAGATGATGACCAGACATGCCTGGGAGTGAGGCCTATGACAGCTCTGCCCAACGCTCTGGAATCGAGTCGACGATTTGGAACATTCAGCCAACCCGTCTGGCGTATCGTCTGGCGTGGAATTGCCGGAAACGGCAGAAAAAGAACTGATGCGAACGAAAAAGGCGGAGAGCCGCGACCGGTCTCTCCGCCTTCCAAGCCCTTGTCCCGGCGCGGAAATCCGCGGGAACATTCAGGAAATTCGATGGTAGCTGGGGAGGGATTTGAACCCCCGACCAAGGGATTATGATTCCCCTGCTCTACCACTGAGCTACCCAGCCATCGGGGCCGAGCGTATACGCGCCCGCCGCGGCCCGTGTCAAGCCGCCCGGGACAGTGTCGCACCGTCGCGGCATCGCTTGCCGCGGCGGCGGCGCTTCCGGTACCTAGAGACATGACCGCGATGCCCCTCTCCGTCCGCCGGCTGGCCGCCGCCTTCGTGCTGAGCGCCGCCGCCGCCGCC
>NZ_JBCNNF010000083.1:0-20259 GCF_039594555.1 Inquilinus sp. | reverse complement strand
CCTCACCCTCCCACGCGCTTCGCGCGCGGGCCCCTCCCTCTCCCCGAGGAGAGGGAAATGGGCCGGCTCGTTTCACCTCTCCTTAGGGAGAGGTCGAAATCGCGTTGGCGATTTCGGGTGAGGGGGTAGCTCCGGCCCAGACGGTGCACTCATGGCTGACGCCCCGCATCGGCGTTTGACCCGGCGGCGGCCGGACGGGACAGTGCAGCCCCGCTTCCGAGGACGATCCGATGCTGCTGCACCCCGACCGCCATCTCACCGTCTGCGGCCTGGAGGAGATCGCCGCCTTCCGTGCCGCCGGCGTCACCCATGTGCTGTCGATCGCCGATCCCGGGACCCCGGCCGAGACCTATTTCGAAGGCTTCGCGCCGCATCGCCGCCTCGATCTGCGCTTCCACGACATCATCGACGAGATGCCGGGCCACGTCTTCCCGACCCCGGACCATGTCGCCTCGATCCTCGAATTCGGCGAGGCGATGGCGCTGGAGGGCGAGAGCCTGCGCCACCTGCTGGTGCATTGCCACATGGGCATCTCGCGCTCCTCCGCCTCGATGCTGATGCTGATCGCCCAGCGCCATCCGGGCGAGGAGGAGGCGTCGGTGGCGAAGCTGGCGGCGATCCGGCCGCAGGCCTGGCCGAACACGGTGATGATCGACTATGCCGAGGCGGCGCTGGGCACCGGGGGCCGGCTGCGCGACGCGCTGAAGCCGCAGTACCGCCGGGTGCGGGACGAGCAGCCGGAGCTGATCGCCATGCTGCGCCGGGTCGGCCGCGGGCGGGAGATTCCGGCGGACTGAGGCCTCCGCCCTGCCGTAGCTTGGATTCGCGGCAAGTGAAGCCAACCTACGCGGTCAGTCTGACCGCGGATTAGATCTCTATTCTTCTGGTTCTTCCAATGCTTTTTCTCTTGTCTCGATTGCGAGTTTCAGAGAATAGAATCCTGTGTTGTAGTCTTCGCGGAAGTCGCAATATTTTATATCTCTGAGGAGATAGGGGATTTTACAATCTTCCAGTAATGCGGGAATTATTTTGACTTTCTTTTGTTCGATTTGCTCAGAGAGTCTGGAATTCCACTCTCTTTTTACCCATTCTGATTCAACGGAGTTTTTAGATAGAAAAAGTACAAGATAGGAAGATTTTTCGATCCCTTCTTGTATTTTCTCAACGATAGAATCACCGGGGGCGATGTCTATTTCGTCTAACCAACAATTGAATCCAAGATTCTTAAGGTCATGAACGATTTTCCGAACAATCGGTTTGTCTTTGCTTGAGTGAGAAGAGAAGATGTGCGGCTTGTTTGGGCTCACAGATGTGATTCCGGTATTATAGCGGTCCCAAAGAGCTTCCTTCGCGTAGTCTAGCTCACGCAGAAGTCGAATTAGCTTCTCGGTAGTTGGGCGAGATCCCGTTGCTTGAAAAGATAGTTCAGATGTGATCTGCTCAAGATCACGTATTCGAGTGGCAATATCGTCAATTGTTGGGTAACGCAAGTACGATTTTCGTATTAGAAAATATCCAGAAACAGAAGTGATGTTGCCAAAATATACTATAGCAGTTTTCTCTGTGTCGTCGTCATCATAACATCCTATTCGGCCTTTGTGCCGACCTGTTGTTATGATGACTTCTCCGAATTCGAGTTCTTCCATAATTGCCGATTCAATGAGAGCGATGGATCAACCCAGTCGAGGCATCCAACGTGGCCATAACTCCCTGACAGTTGCAAGCCGCTTCAGGTAAAGGAAGGCGTCGCTGCCGGCATGCCGCATGTCGCGCCTGGGCGCGCGGCGGGCCGGCCGGCTCTGCACCATGCCACGCTCATCTCGGACCCGGCCATCGGATCGATGTCGCGCTATTCCATCTTCACCCTCGCGCGCAACGCGCTGTCGCACCATGAAGGCTGGCAGAAGGCCTGGCGCTCGCCCGACCCCAAGCCGGCCTACGACGTGGTCATCGTCGGCGGCGGCGGCCACGGCCTGGCCACCGCCTACTACCTGGCGAAGGAGCACGGCATCACCAATGTCGCGGTGCTGGAGAAGGGCTGGATCGGCGGCGGCAACACCGGCCGCAACACCACCATCGTCCGCTCCAACTACCTGTTCGACGCCTCGGCCTTCATCTACGAGCACGCGCTGAAGCTGTGGGAGGGCCTGTCGGCCGACCTCAACTACAACGTCATGTTCAGCCAGCGCGGCGTGATGAACATCTGCCACGACCCGCATGAGGCGCGCGAGCTGAAGCGCCGGCTGCACGCCAACCGGCTGAACGGCATCGACAGCGACTGGCTGGACCGCGACCAGGTGCTGGAGTTCTGCCCGGTGCTGAACCCGGACCCGACCATCCGCTTCCCGGTCTATGGCGGCACGGTGCAGCGCCGGGCCGGTACGGCGCGGCACGACGCGGTCGCCTGGGGCTATGCCCGCGGCGCCGACAGCCGCGGCGTCGACATCATCCAGAACTGCGAGGTCACCGGCTTCCGCACCGAGCAGGGGCGCGTCGTCGGGGTCGAGACCACGCGGGGGTATATCGGCGCCGGCAAGGTCGGCGTGGTCGCGGCCGGCCACAGCTCGGTCCTGGCCAACCTGGCCGGCTTCCGCCTGCCGCTGGAGAGCCACCCGCTGCAGGCGCTGGTGTCGGAGCCGATCAAGCCGGTGATCGACTGCGTCGTCATGTCGAACGCCGTGCACGCCTATGTCAGCCAGTCCGACAAGGGCGAGCTGGTGATCGGCGCCGGCATCGACGGCTACGTCTCCTATTCCCAGCGCGGCGGTTTCGCCATCATCGAGGAGACGCTGGCGGCGATCGTCGAGATGTTCCCGATCTTCAGCCGCATGCGGATGCTGCGGCAGTGGGGCGGCATCGTCGACGTGGCGCCGGACGCCAGCCCGATCATCGGCAAGACCCCGGTCGAGAACCTGTTCATCAATTGCGGCTGGGGCACCGGCGGCTTCAAGGCGACGCCCGGCTCGGGCCATGTCTTCGCCCACACCATCGCCCGCGGCGAGCCGAACGAGATCGCCGCGCCCTTCGCGCTGGACCGCTTCGCCTCCGGCGCGCTGGTGGCCGAGCACGGCGCCGCCGCCGTGGCGCATTGAGGGCGCGGGCATGAAGATCCATTCGGGCGCGTTCGAGATCGACACCGACGGCCGGCGGGTGCCGCTGCACGGGGCGGAGGCCTTCGCCGGCATGCGCCGGGCCGGCCGGGTAGTGGCCGAGGTGCTGGACCGGATCACCCCGGCGGTGCAGCCCGGCGTCACGACGCTGGAGCTCGACACCCTGATCGCCGGGCACATCGCCGATCTCGGCGCCCGGTCGGCGACGATCGGCTACAAGGGCTACCGCCACGCCAGCTGCATCTCGGTCAACCACGTCGTCACCCACGGCATCCCGGATGCGGCCAAGCGGCTGCAGGACGGCGACATCCTGAACATCGACGTGACCGTGATCGTCGATGGCTGGCACGGCGATTCCAGCCGGATGTATGTGGCCGGCGAGGCCGGGGTGAAGGCGCGGCGGCTGGTCGACGTGACCTGGGAGGCGATGATGGCCGGGATCGGTGCGATCCGGCCGGGCGCCCATCTCGGCGATGTCGGCCACGCCGTCCAGACCGTGGCCGAGGCGGCGCGGTTCAGCGTGGTGCGCGACTTCGTCGGCCACGGCGTCGGCCGGGTCTTCCACGACGCGCCGGACGTGCACCATGTCGGCCGGCCGGGGCGCGGCCTGATCCTGCGGCCGGGCATGATCTTCACGGTCGAGCCGATGCTGAACGCCGGCCGGCCCGAGGTGAAGGTGCTGGCCGATGGCTGGACCGCGGTGACCCGCGACCGATCGCTGTCGGCGCAGTTCGAGCACAGCGTCGGCGTCACCGAGGACGGGGTCGAGATCTTCACCCTGTCGCCGCGCGGGCTGGCAAAGCCGCCTTACGCCACGGCCGCCTGAGGGGAGAAGACCATGTTCCTGATCGACTGCCCTTGGTGCGGCCCGCGGGACCAGCGCGAGTTCCGCTGCGGCGGCGAGGCTCATATCCGCCGCCCGGCCAACCCGGCCGAGCTGAGCGACGCGGAGTGGGCGGACTACGTCTTCATGCGTTCCAGCCCCAAGGGGCTGCACTATGAGCGCTGGGTCCACATCCACGGCTGCCGGCGCTGGTTCAACATCGCCCGCAACACGGCGACCGACGAGATCCTGGCGGTCTACGGCCCGGGCGACCCGCCGCCGGCCATCGACGGCCAGTCCATCCCGACCCCGTCCGGCGAGCCGGCGCGGGGCACCGCCAACGCGCCGCTGGTGGACCCCGCCAGCGCTTCCGGCTCGTAAGACTCCATGACCCAACGCTACCGCCTGGTCGGCCGCGGCGCCGATATCGACCGCAGCCAGAGCGTCGCCTTCGCCTTCGATGGCACCTCCTATCGCGGCTATGAGGGCGACACGCTGGCCTCGGCCCTGCTGGCCAACGGCGTCCACCTGATGGGCCGCAGCTTCAAGTACCACCGGCCGCGCGGCGTGATCTCGGCCGGGCCGGAGGAGCCGAACGCCCTGGTCCAGCTGGGCCCGGACGCGGCGCGGACCGACCCGAACAGCCGCGCCACCCAGGTCGAGCTGTTCGACGGCCTCGTGGCGCGCAGCCAGAACCGCTGGCCGTCGCTGCGCTTCGACTTCAACGCGGTCAACGACCTGTTCGCGCCGCTGATCCCGGCCGGCTTCTACTACAAGACCTTCATGTGGCCGCGCTCGCCCAAGGCCTGGATGGTCTATGAGCGCTTCATCCGCAAGGCGGCCGGCCTCGGCGTCTCGCCGCGCCAGCCCGACCCCGACCGCTACGACCATGTCAACGCGCATTGCGACGTGCTGGTGGTCGGCGGCGGCATCGCCGGGCTCGGCGCCGCCCTGGCCGCCGCCCGCGCCGGCGCCCGGGTGATCCTGGCCGAGGACCAGCCCCGTTTCGGCGGCTGGCTGCGGTCGGAGCCGACGGCGTCGGTCGGCGACACCGCCGCGCTCGACTGGGTCGCGGCGACGGTGGCCGAGCTGCAATCGATGCCCGATGTCCGGGTGCTGCCGCGCACCACCGCCTTCGGCTATTACGGCCACAACTGGCTGGGCCTGCTGGAGCGCGCGACCGACCACATCCCGCCGCATGCCGTGCCCGCCGGCACGCCGCGGCAGCGGCTGTGGAAGGTGCGGGCGAAGCAGGTGGTGCTGGCCACCGGGTCGATCGAGCGCAGCCTGGTCTTCGCCGAGAACGACCGGCCCGGCATCCTCCTGGCCGGCGCCGCCCGGGCCTATCTGAACCGCTGGGGTGTCAAGGTCGGCGAGCGCGTGGTGGTCGCCACCAGCGACGACGGCGCCTATGCCACCGCCCTCGACCTCGCCGCCGCCGGCGTCGCCGTGCCGGCGATCGTCGACACCAGGCCAGACCCGGACGGGCCGCTGGTGCGGGCGGCGCGGGCCGCAGGGTTGCCGGTCTATGCCGGTCATGCCGTGGTCGGCACCTCCGGCCGGCTGCGGGTGAACGAGGTGCGGCTGATGCCGCTGGCCGCCGACGGCCAGTCGGTGCGGCGCGGCGCCGAGACCACCATCGCCTGCGACGCCATCGCCATGTCCGGCGGCTGGAACCCGGTCCTGAACCTGCAGTCGCAGTCGCGCGGCCGGCTGCGCTGGGACGAGGCGCGGGCCACCTTCATGCCCGGCCAGTCCTTCCAGGCCGAGCGTTCGGCCGGCGGCTGCGCCGGCACGCTGCGCTTCGCCGACGCGCTGCAGGAGGGCCTGGTCGCCGGCGCCGCCGCGGCCTCGGCCGCAGGCCTCTCCCCGGTGGCGGTGCCGGTGCCGCCGGTCGAGACCGCGCAGGAGGAGCCAAGCGCGGGCGACGACCGGCCGCTGTGGTATGTGCCGTCGGACCGGCCGGCCAATGCCGTGCGCGCCTTCGTCGACTTCCAGAACGACGTCACCGCCAAGGACATCCGGCTGGCGCTGCGCGAGGGCATGGTCTCGGTCGAGCATGTCAAGCGCTACACCACCACAGGCATGGCCACCGACCAGGGCAAGACCGGCAACGTCAACGCCCTGGGCATCGTCGCCCAGACCATGGGCAAGACGATCCCGGAGATCGGCGTCACCACCTTCCGCCCGCCCTATACGCCAGTGACCTTCGGCGCCATTGCCGGGCGCGGGGTGAAGGCGCTGTACGCCCCGATCCGCCGCACCCCGATGCACAGCTGGGCCGAGCGGCACGGTGCGGTGTTCGAGAATGTCGGCGGGGGCTGGAAGCGCGCCTGGTACTTCCCGAAGCCGGGCGAGGACATGCATGCGGCAGTGAACCGCGAGGTCAAGGCCGCCCGGACCTCGGTCGGCGTGATGGATGCCACGACGCTCGGCAAGATCGACGTCAAGGGGCCGGACGCGGCGGAGTTCCTGAACCGCGTCTACACCAACGCCTGGTCCAAGCTGGCCATCGGCGGCTGCCGCTACGGGCTGATGCTGGGCGAGGACGGCATGGTCAAGGACGACGGCGTCACCACGCGCCTCGCCGACGACCATTTCCACATGACCACCACCACCGGCGGCGCCGCCACCATCCTCGCCTGGCTCGAGGAATGGCTGCAGACCGAATGGCCGGACCTGAAGGTGTTCCTGACCTCGGTCACCGAGCAATGGGCGGTCGCCACCATCTCCGGCCCGAAGAGCCGCGAGCTGCTGTCGCGCCTGACCGATCTCGACCTGTCGAACGAGGCCTTCCCGCATCTGACCATGCGTGAGGGCGCGGTGGCGGGGCTGCCGGCGCGGGTGTTCCGCATCTCCTTCACCGGCGAGCTGTCCTACGAGATCAACGTCCCGGCCGCATACGGCCTGGCGCTGATGGAGGCGATCGAGACGGCCGGGCAGGGGCTGGACCTCGTGCCCTACGGCACCGAGGCGATGCATGTGCTGCGCGCCGAGAAGGGCTTCATCATCGTCGGCCAGGAGACGGACGGCACCATCACCCCGGGCGACCTGGGCATGGAGTGGATCGTCGGCAAGAAGAAGCCGGACTTCATCGGCAAGCGCTCGCTCGACCGGGCCGACACGGCGCGGCCCGACCGCAAACAGCTGGTCGGCCTCCTGACCGACGACCCCAAGCTGGTGCTGGAGGAGGGGGCGCACATCATCGACACCGCCACGCCGGGCGCCCCGCCGGTGCCGATGCTGGGCCATGTCACCTCCAGCTACTGGAGCCCGAACCTGGACCGGTCGATCGCGCTGGCCCTGGTCAAGGGCGGGGCGGGCCGGCTCGACGGCACGGTCCACATCGCTATGCCCGACCGCACCATCCCGGCCCGCGTGGTGAAGCCGGTCTTCGTCGACCCCGAGGGAGGGCGCCTGCATGCCTGACACCATCTCCGCCCCGGGCGAGGCCCCCTCCACCCCGAACATGGCCCGTCGCTCGGCCACCGCCGGCCTGGTCCGGCCGCTGGGGACGCCGGCCAATCCGGGCGTCCGCCTGTCCGAGATCGCGCATGAGGCCAAGCTGAACCTGCGCGGCGACCTGGCCGATCCAGGCTTCGGCGCGGCCGTCTCCGGAGCTCTCGGCATAGACCTGCCGGCGCGGCCCGGCATCGCTGCGGGCGACGGCGTCGCGGCGCTGTGGCTCGGGCCCACCGAATGGCTGGTGGTCGGCGGCGTCGACCGCGAGGCCGACCTGGCGTCCCGGCTGCAGGGTGCCCTGGCCGGGCGGCACTTCGCGGTCACCAACGTCACCGACAACTGGACCGTGATCGCGCTGGCCGGGCCGAAGGCGCTGGACGTGCTGGCCAAGGGCTGCCCGCTGGATCTGCATCCGCGTTTCTTCCCCGTGGGCTCGGTGGCGCAGAGCATGGTCGGCCAGGCCGATATCGTCCTGCACCGCACCGACGATGTCGACGGCGCGCCGCGGCTGCGGATCTATGTCCGCCGCTCCTTCGCCCAGTATCTCTGGGACTGGCTGGCCGACGGTTCGATGGAGTACGGCGTGGGCGAGGGCTGAGGCCCTAAGCACAAAACCCGGCAGGCCTCACGCGTGGCCTCTATCGATGGCGCTCTGTGGCCTCGACTGACCACAGTGACCGCGATCCCGATCGACGGCCGCAGCCACTGATCCCGGGCGGACCCGCGATTTTCGGCGAAGGCTGGCATGCGGCAATCGCGTTACATGGCTAATAATGAGCATCCTAATTAATTCGCCATGTCAGATGCCCTCTCTACCGCGCGGGACAATATCGGGTTCCGCCTGTACCTCGTCGCCCGGCTGTGGCGGCGCGAGATCGACGAGACGCTGGCCCGCTACGGGCTCAGCGACGCGACCTGGCAGCCGCTGCTCCACCTGTCCCGGATCGGCGAAGGGGTGCGCCAGCGCGACCTGGCCGATTTGCTCGGCATCGAGGGGCCATCTCTGGTGCGCCTGCTCGATGCCCTCGAGACCCAGGGGCTGATCGAGCGGCGGGAGGATGAGGGCGACCGCCGCGCCAAGACGGTGCATCTGACCGCGGATGGCCGCACCCTGGTCGAGGGCATCCGCGGTGTCGCAGCCGAGGTGCGCGAACGCCTGCTCGCTGGCGTCTCCGACGAGGATGTGATGCTCTGTCTCGGCCTGCTGGGCCGGATCGAGCGCAACATCGCCGCCGGCCGGCCGGCGTCAGAGGGTGGCCGCTAGGCTCGTCGGGGGAACATATGGACTGGCCGACCTGGCGTGACGGCGTGTTCTCGCTGCGCACCTTCTGCGCCGCGATCCTGGCCGCCTGGATCTCCCTGCGCATCAACCTGTCCTCGCCCGGCACGGCGATGCTGACCGTCTACATCGTGTCGCAGCCGCTGACCGGGATGATGCTGTCGAAGAGCGTCTACCGCGTGCTCGGCACGTCGGTCGGCGTTCTGGCCAGCGTCACCTTCATCGCCCTGTTCGCGCAGGAGCGCGAGCTGTTCGTGCTGGCCAGCGCGCTGTGGTTCGGCGCCTGCATCTATGTCTCGGTCATGCTGCGCGACGCGCCCGGCGCCTATGCGCCGCTGCTGGCGGGCTACACCGCCGCGATCATCGGCTTCCCGGCGATCACCGCGCCGGACACGGTGTTCGACATCGCCACCAACCGCTGCGTCGAGATCCTGCTGGCGATCTCCTGCGCCGGGGTGCTCAGCGCCATCATCCTGCCGCGCCCGGTCGGGCCGGTGCTGCTGGGCCGGATCGAGGCGCTGCTGGCGGCCACCGCGACATGGGCGGTCGGCATCCTGCGCACCGAGGGCACGGAGGAGGCGCCGCAGACCGACCGCGCCCGACTGATCGCCGACGCGGTGGCGCTGGAGACGCTGCGCGCCCATGCCGTGTTCGACACGCGGGCCATCCGCCTGGCCAACGACGTCATCCGCCAACTGCAGGGGCGGCTGTTCACCTTCATTGCCGTGCTGGTCTCGATCCAGGAGCGGGGGCGGCTGCTGCGCGTCCGCGACCCGGCGCGCTGGCAGGCGATCCGCCCGGCCTTCGAGGCGGTGGCGCGGATCACGGATCGTTCGCTGGGCCCGGACCAGCCGGACGACGACGAGAGCGTCGGCGCCGCCCGGCGGCTGATCGACACCATGCAGCCGTCGCTGGAGGAGCTGCGGCAGAGCCAGACGGCGATGATCGTGCGGATCCTGCTGGACCGGCTGCAAGACGTGCTGACCCTGCGCGACGACTGCCGGCGGCTGCGCGATCATGTCGCCGCCGGCACCCGGCCGCGCACCATGCGGTCGGCGCCGTCGATCAGCCGGCATCGCGATCAGGCCGCCGCGATCATGGCCGGCATCACCGCCTTCACCGCGCTGGTGGTTGCCTGCAGCTTCTGGATCCTCACCGCCTGGCCCAACGGCGCCGCGGCCGCCACCATCCTGGTGGTGGTCTTCGGCTTCTTCTCCGGCGCGGACGAGCCGGCGATGCCGGCCAAGGAATTCCTGCGCATGGCGGCGGTCGCCAGCGTCATCTACCTGATCTATTTCGCGCTGGTGCTGCCCCGGGTCGACGGCTTCCCGATGCTGGCCTTGGTGCTGGGCACGGTGCTGGTGCCGGCCGGCCTGTTGATGCCGGCGCCGCGGATCGGGCCGTCGGGGCTGCTGCTCTGCATCAACTTCCTGACCCTGCTCGGGCTGTCGGACCGCGCCTCGCTCGACTTCGCCGGGGCGGTCAACAACGCCCTCGCCACCCTGGCCGGCATCGCGCTGGCCGTGCTGCTGTTCCGGCTGATCCGGCCGCTCGGCGTGCGCTGGATGGCGCAGCGCTTCGTCACCGGCATCATGACCGACCTGGCGCGCATGGCGTCGGGGGACGGCCTGTCGCAGGCCGAGTTCGAAAGCCGGATGTTCGACCGCATCAACGGCCTGTTCTCGCGGCTCGACCACGCCTCGCCCGGCGACCGGCCGATCCTGCACGGCGCCCTGGCCAGCCTGCGCGTCGGCCACAACATCATGATCCTGCGCCGCCTGTCCGGCCGGCTGCCGCCGCCAGGGATCCGGGCGGTGGAGACGGCGCTGGCGGCGCTGGAGCGCCATTTCGGCCTGGCTTGGCGCCACCGCGCCCGCAGCGGGCCCGACGCGATGGCCGCCCTGGCCCGCGCCGGCGAGGTGCTGCAGGGCCTCGACACCGACCGCAACACCGTCGCCGCCCTGGTCTCGGTCACCGCGATCTGGGTGACCCTCTCCTACCAATCCGAATTCTTCGCCATGCCGCAGACCGACGGCCCGGCCCTCATCCGCGACCTGATCGTGCCGACGCCATGAACCCGTTGATCAAGGAAATCGACCTCGCCGGCGTCTACCTGTCGCCGATGCTCGGCTATCTGGTGGTGGCGCTGCTCCTCACCGGCGTGCTGCGCTTCGTGCTCGGCCGCGTCGGGGCCTATCGCTGGATCTGGCATCCGGCGCTGTTCGACCTCTCCCTGCTCCTGATCATCCTGACCACCCTCGTCGCGCTGACGATGTGAGGGGAAGAAGACCGCCAATGAAATACGCAGCCCTCACCCTCCGCGTCCTCATCACCCTGGTCGTGGCGGCCGGCGCCATCGTCGCCGGCATCCTGCTGTGGCAGTACTACATCGACAGTCCCTGGACCCGGGACGCCCGGGTGGCGGCGGAGATCGTGCAGGTGGCGCCCGACGTCTCGGGGATCATCGTCGACCTGCGCGTGGCCAACAACCAAGCGGTGAAGAAGGGCGACGTGCTGCTGGTGATCGACCCCGACCGCTACACCCTGGCGGTGCAGCGGGCGCAGGCGGCGCTGGACAGCCAGGCGGCGCAGACCGAGCAGCTGGAGGCGGATGCCGCCCGCCGGGCCAAGCTTGGCCTGAATGCCATCTCGGTCGAGGCCCAGCAGCAGGCGGAATCGCAGGCCAAGGCGGCCCGGGCGGCTCTGGAGCAGGACCAGGCGGCGCTGGACACGGCGAAGCTGGACCTGGAGCGGACGACGATCCGGTCGCCGGTCAACGGCTACATCTCCACCCTGATCGTGCGGCAGGGCGCCTATGCCACGGCGGGCAAGCAGGTGATGGCGATCGTCGACGCCGACAGCTTCCACGTCCGGGGCTATTTCGAGGAGACGAAGATCCCCCGCATCCGGCCGGACGACAAGGTCGAGATCCGGCTGATGGGCGTGTCGGCGCCGCTGCAGGGCCACGTCGAAAGCATCGACCGGGCGATCTCGGACCGCGAGGTGTCGCTGAACTCGTTCTACCAGATCGTCGACGTGAACCCGACCTTCAGCTGGGTCCGGCTGGCCCAGCGCATCCCGGTGCGGATCGCGCTCGACACGGTGCCGGACGGCGTGCTGCTGGCCTCCGGCATGACCGCCACGGTCGAGGTGCTGCCGAAGGCGGAGACGGCGAAGTAGGGGGCGGGCCGTCATTCCCTTGCCGTCCCATTGTTGTCATCCTCGGGCTTGACCCGAGGATCCAGGGGCTTTCAAAGCGGCTCTTGGTGGCCCCTGGATTGCCGGGTCAAGCCCGGCAATGACAATCAGAGGGGAAGGGCGGAGAGACGCCTACTCCGCCGCCTGCTCCTCCTCGCCGAGGAAGCCGCCGGACTGGCGGCGCCAGAGCGAGGCGTAGTGGCCGTTGGCCTGCAGCAGCTCGTCATGGCTGCCGATCTCGACGATGCGGCCGCGCTCCAGGATCACCAGCCGGTCCATCCGGGCGATGGTCGACAGGCGGTGGGCGATGGCGATCACCGTCTTGCCCTCCATCAGATCCTCGAGCTGCTCCTGGATCGCCGACTCGACCTCGGAATCGAGGGCTGAGGTCGCCTCGTCTAGGATCAGGATCGGCGCGTTCTTCAGCACCACCCGGGCGATCGCCACGCGCTGGCGCTGGCCGCCGGACAGCTTGACCCCGCGCTCGCCGACATGGGCGTCGTAGCCGCGGCGGCCGCGCCAGTCCTCGACGTCCAGGATGAAGTCGTGGGCATGCGCCTGCTTGGCGGCGGCCACCACCTCGGCCTTGGTTGCGCTCGGCCGGCCGTAATTCAGGTTCTCGAAGATCGACCGGTGCAGCAGCGACGTGTCCTGGGTGACCACCGAGATCTGCTCGCGCAGGCTCTCCTGCGTCACCCCGGCGATGTCCTGGCCGTCGATCAGGATGCGGCCGCGCTCCAGGTCGAAGAAGCGCAGCAGCAGGTTGACCAGGGTCGACTTGCCAGCGCCGGAGCGGCCGACCAGCCCGATCTTCTCGCCGGGCCGGATGTCCAGGTTCAGGTTCTCGATCACCCCGCCCGGCCGGCCGTAGTTGAAGCTGACATGGTCGAAGCGGATGGCACCCTTCGTCACCACCAGCCGCTTGGCGTCCGGCTTGTCGACCAGCCGCAGCGGGTTGGCGATCGAGATCATGCCCTCCTGCACCACGCCGATATTCTCGAAGATCGTGGTCACCTGCTGCGCCACCCAGCCGGCCATGTTGACGATCTGCCAGGTCAGCGGCAGCACCATGGCGACGGCGCCCAGCGCCACCAGCCCCTGGCGCCACAGCAGGATGGCGATGGTGGCGGTCGACACCACCAGCAGGGCGTTGGTGGTCGACAGGCACAGGTTGAACAGGGTGATCAGCCGCAGCTGGCTGCGGAAGATGACGGTGTGGCCGTCCACCGCCTCGCGGACGTAGTCGTCCTCCTCCTTCGCCCGGGCGAACAGCTTCACGGTCAGGATGTTGGTGTAGCTGTCGACGATCCGGCCGGTCAGCAGCGACCGCGCCTCCGACATCTCGACCGAGCGCTGCTTCAGCCGCGGCACGAAATAGGTGAGGAGGGCGATGTAGACGGCGAACCAGCCGATGGTCGGCAGCGCCAGCCACAGGTCGGCGCTGGCCAGCAGCACCAGGGCGCTGGTGCCGTAGACGGTCAGGTACCAGACCGCCTGGATCGACATCACCGTGCTGTCGCGCAGGGCCACGCCGGTCTGCATCACCCGGTTGGCGATGCGGCCGGCGAAGTCGTTCTGGAAGAAGGTCCAGCTCTGCCGCACCACATGCCAGTGGCTCTGCCACCGGATCAGGTTGGTGAAGCCCGAGGCGATGATCTGGTTGGTGATCAGCGCCTGCAGGAACAGCGCGGCGGGGCGGCACAGCAGCAGCACCGCCGCCATGCCGGCCAGCAGGTGCCAGTGATCGGCGAACAGGGCCTCGGGTGTGACGGTGCTCAGCAGCGTGACCACCCGGCCGATGAAGACCGGGATCAGCGCGTCGAGCAGCGCCACGGTCAGCCCGGCGCCCAGCAGGGCGATGTAGTAGCCGCGCACCTGCCTCAGGAAGAACCAGTAGAACCGCAGCAGATTGCCCGGCGGCTGGCCAGGCATGCCCGTGGCGGTCGGCAGCACGCGGGCTTCGAAAAAGCGGAACATGGGTCGAGTCTTCCGGCGGGCGTTCTTCTTTGGGCGGCAGGATTACAGCCTGCGCCGACACCGTCGCGACGAAAAGACCGGACAATTGGACACAGGAATTCGTCCGGTGCAGGGCTTGCGATATTTTCGTCTGTGCGCCCGGTCACTGGCGGGCCCGCGCGGATCGCTAGGATCACGGCCTGGATGCAGGGGCGTGGCCGGATCGTCCGGTCGCGGCATCCGAGGGGCAAGACATGAAGTACATCATTGTGCCGATTCTGGTGGCGCTGGCCGGCTGGGCCGTCCGGCCGGCCCTGGCCGACGACATCCACGATGCGCTCGGCCAGGCCGAATCGGCCTATAGCAGCGGCGACTACGGCCGGGCCAAGAAGGCGGCCGACCTGGCGGCGACGCTGCTGGGCCAGCTGGCGGCGGAGCAACTGGCCAAGGCCCTGCCGGCGCCGCTCGACGGCTGGACGGCGGAGGAGGCGTCGGGCGATTCGTCCGCCGCGGCGATGTTCGGCGGCGGCGTCCAGGCCGAGCGCGGCTACGCCAATGCCGACGGCCAGCAGGTGCGCATCCAGGTGATGGTGGATTCGCCGCTGGTGGCGCAGATGGCCGGGCTGTACGCCAATCCGGCGATGGCGGCAATGATGGGCAAGCTGGTCAAGGTCGGCGGCCAGCAGGCGGTGCTGAACGAGCAGGGCGAGATCCAGATGCTGGTCGACAGCCGCGTGCTGGTCACCGTCACCGGCGACGCGCCGGCGGAGGCGAAGCAGAAATATGCCGAAGCCGTCGACCTGGCGAAGCTCAAGTGACCGGCGGGCCGCCGCCCATCCGGTCGGCGGTTTCCGATCCTCCCTGAGCGGACAGGCTTTGACCGCCGCCGCGCGGCGTCGTGAGATGGCGCAGATCAGGGACGGGGAGGGTGGTCGGATGAGCCTGGTGCCGGTGATCGACCTGGCGCCTGCGGCGGCAGGGGAGAAAGCGTCGGTGGCCGCCGCGGTGGCCGATGCCTGCGAACGAGTCGGCTTCCTGGTGGTGACCGGCCACGGCGTGCCGGCCGGGGTGGTCGGCCGCGGCTGGGCCGCGGCGCGGGCCTTCTTCGACCTGCCGGAGGCGGCCAAGCGCCGCGTGGTGATGCCCCGGCCCGGCTACCCCTACGGCTGGTCGCCGGTGGCGGGGGAGAGCCTGGCCCGGTCGCTCGGCGACCGCCGGCCGCCCGACCTGAAGGAGAGCTTCTCGATCGGCCCGGCCGACCTGACGCCGCCGCCCGATTCGGCGGAGGCGGCCGCCTTCGCCTGGGCGGCCAATCTGTGGCCGGCCGAGCCGCCCGGCTTCCGCGACGCCATGCTGGACTACTACCGGGAGCTGTCCGCCCTGGCCGGCCGGCTGATGCGCCTGTTCGCGCTCGGCCTGGGCCTGCCCGAGGCCTTCTTCGACAGCCGGATCGACCGGGCGATCAGCGCCCTGCGCCTGCTGAACTATCCGGACCAGGCGGTGCCGCCGGAGCCGGGGCAGCTGCGCGCCGGCGCCCACACCGACTACGGCTCGCTGACCATCCTGCTGCCGCAGGACGCGCCGGGCGGGCTGGAGGTGCAGGGACCGGACGGGTCGTGGCATGCCGTCCCGGCCGTGCCCGGCGGCTTCGTGATCAATCTCGGCGACCTGATGGCGCGCTGGACCAACGACCGCTGGCGGTCGACGCTGCACCGCGTCGTCAACCCGCCGCCGGACGCGGCCGGGTCGACCCGGCGCCAGTCGATCGCCTTCTTCCACCAGCCGAACTGGGATGCGGAGATTTCCTGCCTGCCGACCTGCCTCAGGCCCGGTGAGGTCCCGAAATACGAACAGGTCTTCTCCGGCCCGCATCTGGCATCGAAGTTCCGGTCGACGGTGACGCTGCCGGCGGCTTAGCTCTCACTGTCGACTTCGTGGATCAACCCCTTCTTCGTCATCGCGAGGAGCGAAGCGACGTGGCGATCCAGCGGCACCGCTGCCTGGATGGCCACGCCCCTTTGGGGCTCGCCATGACGGTCCGGGGTTGGCGCGGCCGGTATCAGAAAGCCGGTGTCAGAAATCCGAGCAGCGTCCGTTGACGTCCCAATCGCCGTAGCGGGTCGGCTCGGGGCCCTTGGGGCCGCCGATCTCGCCGGGCGGCTGGGGCACGATCTCGACCGGGGCGCCGGTGCGCGGGTCGACGCGCTCTGCCAGCGCCTTGGCGGCCAGCTCCTCGGGCGACAGCGGCTTGGGGGTCTCGGTCCTGCTCATTCCCTGGATATGGCCCTGCCTCGCCACCGTGTCCAGGCTTGATCACCGGCGGGCCGGGGCCATTTCATCCGGGACGAGACGGACGGAGGATTTGATGTCGGGCTATATCCGCACGGCGATGCTGCTGGCGGCCCTCACCGCGCTGTTCATGGCGGCGGGCTGGCTGCTGGGCGGGCAGGGCGGAATGATGATCGCGCTCTTGGTCGCGGTGGGCATGAACCTGTTCGCCTACTGGAACGCGGACAAGATGGTGCTGCGCATGCACGATGCGCGCGAGGTCGATGCCCGCACCGCGCCCGACTTCTACAACCTCGTGGCCCGGCTGGCCGAGCAGGCGCAGCTGCCGATGCCGAAGGTCTACATCATCGACACCGACCAGCCGAACGCCTTCGCCACCGGCCGCAACCCGCAGAACGCCGCGGTCGCCGCCACCACCGGCCTGCTGCGCCGGCTGTCGGCGGAGGAGGTGGCGGGCGTGATGGCGCATGAGCTGGCGCATGTCCGCAACCGCGACACGCTGATCATGACGATCACGGCGACCATCGCCGGCGCGCTGTCGATGCTGGCCAATTTCGGCCTGTTCTTCGGCGGCGGCGACAACCGCAACAACCCGCTCGGCTTCATCGGCGTGATCCTGACCGTGATCCTGGCGCCGCTGGCCGCGATGCTGGTGCAGATGGCGATCAGCCGGAGCCGGGAATACGAGGCCGACCGGGTCGGCGCCGAGATCTGCGGCCGCCCGCTGTGGCTGGCCTCGGCCCTGGAAAAGATCGAGGCGTTCTCGCAGCGGATCGACTACGGTGCGGCGGAGCGGAACCCCGCCACCGCCCACATGTTCATCATCAATCCCCTGCACGCCCATGCGGTCGACAGCCTGTTCTCGACTCACCCCAAGACCGCGAACCGCGTCGCCGCGCTGCAGCGCATGGCCGGCATGGCCCCGGCCCAGGCTCGCGGGCCATGGGGGTGAGGATTTAGCTCTCCTCGCCGCGCCTCCGACTTTTGCGCGGACTCCACCGAGTCCCCCCTCCCCTCGCGGGAGGGGGGTAGGGGGAGGGGGCTGTCGATCGAAGAGAGCTGACCACACCGGATTGAGAGAGTCCGGCTGTCGGGTTGCGGAGCCGGGGCCTGATCTCGTGGCGCGAACCCCCTCCCCCTGCCCCCCTCCCGCGAGGGGAGGGGGGACTAGCCTTTCCTGTTGGATTCCAGCGGTGTCCGGGGGTTGCCCGTGACCGCCGAGGCCGTCCCCGCCCCGCGCGCCAACGGGCGGGCCGCGATCTTCGGCTGGTGCCTCTACGACTGGGCGATGAGCGCCTTCAACACGGTCATCGGCACCTTCGTCTTCTCGGTCTATTTCACCAAGGGCATCGTCGGCGACCCTGACCGGGGCGCGGCGCTGTGGGGCGTCTCGATCGGCGTGGCCGGCATCGCCATCGCCCTGCTCAGCCCGGTGCTGGGTGCGGTCGCCGACCGTGGCGGCCGGCGCAGGGCCTGGCTGGCCGCCTGCGTCGCCGCGGCCGTGGTGCCGACCGCGCTGCTCTGGTTCATGGCGCCCGACCCGTCCTGGATCCTGCCGACGCTGCTGCTGGTCGGCCTCGCCACCGTCGCCTTCGAGCTGTCCTACGTCTTCTACAACGCGCTGCTGATCGACGTGGCGCCGCCCGGCATGCTGGGCCGCGTCTCCGGCTGGGGCTGGGGCCTCGGCTATTTCGGCGGGCTGGTGTGCCTGGTCATCGCCCTGTTCGGGCTGATCGGCTTCGGCGGCGCCGCGCCGCTGCTGGCGCTGCCGGGGGTGGAGTCGGCCGGGCCGCGCGCCACCGGGCCGCTGGTGGCGCTGTGGTGGGCGGTGTTCGCGCTGCCGCTGCTCCTGTTCGTCCGCGAGGCGCCGGGCGGCGCGCCGATCGGGGCCGCGATCCGCCGCGGCCTGACCGATCTCGGGCGCACGCTCAAATCACTGCCGGGCCAGGGCAACCTGGTGCGGTTCCTGGTCGGCAGCGCGGTCTATCGCGAAGGCTTCAACCTGCTGTTCGCCTTTGGCGGCATCTACGCAGCCGGGACGCTGGGGCTCGATTTCGGCCAGCTGGTGCTGTTCGCGATCGGCCTCAACGTCACCTCCGGCATCGGCGCCATCCTGGCCGCCTGGGCCGACGACGCGCTGGGGTCGAAGCCGACGATCCTGGTCTCGATCGCTGCCCTCGTGGTCATCGGCATCCCGATCATCCTGGTCACCGACCCGGTCTGGTTCATCGGCCTGGCCCTGCTGCTGGGCCTGTTCCTGGGGCCGGCCCAGGCGGCCAGCCGCACCCTGATGGGCCGGCTGGCACCGACGGGCGGGGAGGGCGAGGCCTACGGCCTCTACGGCCTGACCGGCCGCGCCACCGGCTTCGTCGGCCCCTGGCTGTTCGCCGCCGTCACCGCCGCCTTCGCCAGCCAGCGCGCCGGCATGGCGACGGTGATCGCGCTCTTCGCCCTCGGCGGGCTGATCGTGGCGACAGTGCGGGAACCGGCGAAGGGCTGAGATTGCCTATCGGAGCCTGTTCGAGAATGCGCTGGGGTGAGTCGGCTGGTGGTGGTTTCGAGAACCGGCGCGCAGCGGACGTTCAAGTCCGTGAGCACCGGAAGCGCAGAAACCGCCATCAGACGGCCGCCCCAGTAGCATTGTCGGACAGGCTCAGTGCCGGAAATGCCGGCGGCCGGTGAAGACCATGGCGATGCCGGCCTGGTCGGCGGCCTCGATCACCTCGCCGTCGCGCATCGAGCCGCCGGGCTGGATCACGGCGGTGGCGCCGGCCTCGACCAGGGCCAGCAGGCCGTCGGCGAAGGGGAAGAACGCCTCCGACGCCGCCACCGACCCGGCGATGCGCGACCCGGTCTCGCCCGCGGCCTGGGCCGCCTCCGCCGCCTTCGCCACGGCGATCTTGGCGCTGTCCACCCGGCTCATCTGCCCGGCGCCGATGCCGACCGTCGCCCGGCCCTTGGCGAAGACGATGGCGTTGGACCGGACATGCTTGGCCACCTGGGTGGCGAACAGCAGGTCCTCGATCTGCGCCGGGGTCGGCGCCTTGCGGGTGACCAGCTTCAGCTCCGACGCCTCCGGCGCCGCGTCGTCTCGGGTCTGGGTCAGGAAGCCGCCGGCGACGCTGCGCAGCACGCGGCGGCGCTGCGTCGGGTCCTGCACCCCGCCGGTCTTCAGCACGCGCAGATTGGCCTTGGCGGCGAACACCGCCGCAGCCTCCGGCTCGACATCCGGCGCGATCACCACCTCGGCGAACAGCGCGGTGATGGCCTGGGCCGTGGCGGCGTCGATCGGCCGGTTGGCGGCGATGATGCCGCCGAAGGCGCTGATCGGGTCGCAGGCCAGCGCCCTGGCATAGGCCTCCCCCAGCGTGCCGGCGACGGCGACGCCGCAGGGGTTGGCGTGCTTGACGATGACCACCGCGGGCTCGGTGAACTCCGACACCGCCTCGAACGCCGCGTCGGCGTCGAGGATGTTGTTGTAGCTCAGCTCCTTGCCCTGCACCTGCTCGGCGGTGGCCGGGCCGGGGACGGCGGGACCGCTGAGATACAGCGCGGCGGCCTGGTGCGGGTTCTCGCCGTAGCGCAGCGTCTCCGCCAGCTTGCCGGACAGCGACAGGCGCGGCGGGAAGGTCTCGCCCTCGACCTCGGCGAACCACCCGGCGATGGCGGCGTCATAGGCGGCGGTGCGGGCGAAGGCGGCGGCGGCCAGGCGGCGACGGGTGGTGCCCAGCGTGCCGCCATTGGCCGCGATCTCCAGCCGCAGCGGCTCATAGTCGATCGGCGAGGTGACGACGGCGACGAAGGCGTGGTTCTTGGCCGCGGCGCGGGTCATGGCCGGGCCGCCGATGTCGATGTTCTCGATGGCGTCGTCGAAGCTGGCGCCGCGCGCGATCGTCGCCTCGAACGGGTACAGGTTCGACACCAGCAGGTCGATCGGTGCGATGCCGTAATCGGTCATCGCCTCGACATGCTCGTCGCTGTCGCGCCGGGCCAGCAGGCCGCCATGGATCTTCGGGTGCAGGGTCTTGACCCGGCCGTCCATGATCTCGGGGAAGCCGGTATGGGCCGACACCTCCTTCACCGGGATGCCGGCATCGGCCAGGGCCTTGAAGGAGCCGCCGGTCGACAGGATCTCGACCCCG
>NZ_JBCNNF010000082.1:0-20397 GCF_039594555.1 Inquilinus sp. | reverse complement strand
CCGATCTTCATCTGCGCCGACGACCACCGCTTCATCGTCGCCGAGCAGATGCGCCAGATCGGCGTCGCCCCCGACGCCATCATCCTCGAGCCCTCGGCCCGCAACACCGCCCCGGCCGTCGCCGTCGCCGCCCGCTTCCTGGCAGACCGCGACCCCGACACGCTGATGCTGGTGCTGCCCGCCGACCACCACATCGCCGACCCCAAGGGCTTCCGGGCATCCATCGCCGCGGCATCCCCCGCCGCCCGCGCCGGCCACCTGATGACCTTCGGCATGCAGCCGACCGCGCCCGAGACCGGCTACGGCTATATCCTGCCCGGCGACGACATCCCCGAAGCCCCCGGCGCCCGCGCCATCGCCCGCTTCGTCGAGAAGCCGCCGCGCGAGACCGCCGAGCGCTTCCTGGCCGAGGGCCGGCACCTGTGGAATGCCGGCATCTTCCTGTTCACCGCCGGCCGGTACCTGGCCGAATGCGCCCGCCACGCGCCCCAGGTCCTCGCCGCCGCCGACGCCGCGCTGAAGGCCGCCTCGCGCGACCTGACCTTCCTGCGCCTCGACCCCGCCGCCTTCGTCCAGGCCCCCTCAATCTCGATCGACCATGCCGTGATGGAGAAGACCGATCGCGCCGGCGTCGTCCCCGCCTCGATCGGCTGGACCGATGTCGGCTCCTGGTCGTCGCTGTGGGAGATCGGCGACCGCGATGCCGACGGCAACATCACCCAGGGCGACGCCCTGGCCTTCGCCTCGCAGAACTGTCTGGTCCGCTCCGACGGCATCCTCACCGCCGTGATCGGCCTCGACGACGCCATCGTCATCGCCACCGACGACGCCGTGCTGGTCGCCGCCAAGGACCAGGTCCAGGACGTCAAGGCCGTCACCGACGCGCTGAAGAAGGCCAAGCGCCCCGAGGCCGTGATCCACCGCGAGATCTACCGCCCCTGGGGCACCGTCAAGTCGCTCCATGCCGGCGACCGCTTCCAGGTCAAGCGCGTGCTGATCCATCCCGGCCAGGCCATCGCCCTGCAGCGCCACTACCACCGCTCCGAGCACTGGGTCGTGCTGTCCGGCACCGCCCGCGTCACCATGGAGGGCCAGTCCCGCATCCTGCGCGAGAACGAGGCCGTCTACCTGCCCATCGGCACCGACCACAAGCTCGAGAACCCCGGCAAGATCGACCTCGAGCTGATCGAGGTCCGCACCGGACCCTATCTCGGCGAGGACGATGTCGTCCGGCTGGAAGAGCCGTGAGGTAGAGATCGTAGGCTGGGTTCGCCCGGGCGAACCCAACATCTTGCCGTCCCACGGCTTGTTGGGTTCGCGCGCCGCGACCCCAACCTAACCGGCAGATCTCAGAACCGGATCGTCGTCGACACGCCCAACGCGGCCATCGGCTTCTGCTCGCCCGGGCTGTTCGGCGAATCATCCTGCAGCCGAAGGTTGATGCCGACCGTGTTGCGCCGCATTGGGATCGAGACGCCGAGATCGACGATGTTGATGTTCTCTTTGCTCTGGGTGACCGTGTTGCGCGGGTTGTTCGTCGGGTTCAGGTAGGCGTGGTAGTAGGACGCCTTGTAGGTCCAGTTGTCGCTGTCGACGAAGGTGCCGGTGACCCCGAACAGCTCCGCATCGCCGTCGAGGCTGTCGCCCATCGCCCGTTTGTAGAAGCGGTAGCCGTCCGGATAGGCGCCGCTCTCGTAGAAATAGCTGAAGATCTTGTCGTTCAGGAAGTTGGCGGTCGAATTCGAATATTCGACATTGACCTTCCACACGGCCCCGTCGTCGCCCCACCCGTTCCACACCGATGCACCGAGCACGGCGGCGTTGCGCGACGGCAGCGGGATGCCGATGGAGGAATAGGCTGCGTCTTCACCGGTCAGTTCGCCATAGACCTCGAAGGGCTGGCCGAAGAGCTGCGCACTGTAGCGGGCGTCGAAGCCGGCAATCTGGTTGGCCGGATCCTGGGCCTGCTCCGCGGCGCTGACGTTGGTGTTGCCGAAGAAGCCCTTGAAGAAGGTGCTGAAGCCGCAAGGCCGGCCGCTGCCGCAGAACATCATGATGCGCGACGCGCCGAGCTCAAGCCCCGGGATCGGGTTGACCGAGGCCCGCAGCCCGAACATCAGGGTATTGCTGTTGACCCGGTCGTCCGGCAGGACGCCGAGAAAACCGGTGAGCTGCCACGGGCCGATCCAGCTCAGCCACGGCGTCTCGAAGGCGTGCGGGTTGGACCGCATGAACCCGACCTTGGGGAACGGCCGGGCGTTGGTCGACAGGATCAGGCTGGTGGTCTCGCCCGGCCCCCACCACTGATCGAGCCACCCGGCGTAGAGCATCCAGTTGTCGACCCGCTGGGCGAGATAGGTGCCGTCCAGCGACGGCTGGAACGAATCCTCGCCGGCGTAGTACCAGGGGCTGTCGCCCTTGACGAAGCGGGAATAAGCGCCGACCGACAGCCGCAGCGCGGTCGAGTCGCCCATGTATTCGAAGGACGCCGTGATCTCGCCGCGCTGCCGCGCCGTATAGTCGAAGCCGCGCACCAGGGCGGGCTGGTTGGTCAGGTCGGCCCGCAGCTCGGCATGCAATTGGCCCTGCCGGGTCTCGGACGCGGCCCGGGCACGGACACGGTCCAGCGCCGCCTGGGCGTAGGGCGGCAGCGAATCCCGGTCGGCCTTCGCCAGGCGATAGGTGATCTGGGCCCAGGGCAGCGGCCAGGCGTTCAGCACGCCGTCGATCAGCCGGAAGTTCTCCAGGATGTGGATATCGTTGCGCAGGGTCGAATCGCCTGGCTCCGCCCATGGGCTGGCTGCCGCCGTTCCCGTCGTCGCCGCGACGGCGCAGGCCGAAATGACGGCCGCAGCAACGACACAGGCAATCTTCCTCGCAACGGCCATTATTCCCCCCGGACGGCCTCCGAATACCCGCCCTGAATACACAAGACGCCCGAGGAAGCCCAGCCGCAGCATGCGGCGATATGCGCTTCTCCGCTCCGGTCCTCGCGAGGGAGAGACAAATTTGTCACAATGGCGATGACAATCCTTGGCGGCCGCGATCCGCCGCGCCATCTCTCTGAGATCGATTCTCAGGAGGCGTGATGCGCGCCCTCGTCCTTGCCCTGACCGCCCTGCTGCTCGGCGCCTGCGTGCAGACCCGCGTGGCGGGCTATGTCGATCCCGCCTATCGCGGCGGCCCCGTCCTCCGCTCGATCGCGGTGGCGGCGCAGACGTCGCGGCTGGCGGAGCGTGAAGCGCTGGAGAGCGCCGCGGTGGCCGAGCTCAGTGCGAACGGGGTCCATGCCGTGCGGATGATCGACCTAGTGCCGCCGACGCGACCCGGCGGGCCGGCGGCGGAGGCTGCGGCGATCCGCACGGCCGGTGTCCGCGCCGTGCTGCGCATCGCCGTCGACCAGCGCGCCACCGTCACCCGCTACATCCCGCCGACCTATGTCGGCGACCCGTTCTGGCCCTATGGCGGCTTTGGGCCCTACGGCGGGTATTGGTACGGCCGCCCCGCCTTCGCCGGCCCCGTGGCCGGCGGTGGCTGGGTCGACGAGCCGGCGGCCCGCTACGAGGCCAGGCTGCAGGAGGCCGGCAGCGACGCCGTGATCTGGACCGGAGAAGCCACCGCCCGCGGCAATTCCAGCTCCGACTTCGCCGATCTCGCCAGCCGGGCGGCCAAGGACCTGGTGGCACGGCTGAAGCAGGACGGGCTGGTCTGAGCCCGACTCGGCCTCAATCGGCGACGTGGACGTGGCAGCTGGTGGCGGCGATCGCGTCGCCGAAGGGCGCCGGTGGGTCGCGGTCGGTGAACAGGGCGTGGACCTCGCCGATCGAGGCCAGCCTGACCATGGCGTTGCGGCCGAACTTGGTGTGGTCGGCCACCAGGAACACCTGGCGCGAATTGTCGATGATCGCCCGCGCCACCCGCACCTCGCGGTAGTCGTAGTCGAGCAGCGTGCCGTCCTGATCGATGCCGCTGATGCCGATGATCCCGACATCGACCTTGAACTGGCGGACGAAATCGAGCGTCGCCTCGCCGACGATGCCGCCGTCGCGAGCCCGGACCACGCCGCCGGCGACGATCACCTCGCAGCTCGCATTCGAATACAGGATGTTCGCGACATTGATGTTGTTGGTGATCACCCGCAGGCCGCGATGGCCCAGCAGCGCCCGTGCCACCTCCTCCGTCGTCGTGCCGATGTTGAGGAACAGCGAGGCGTTGTCCGGCACCTGCCGCGCCACCAGCTGAGCGATCCGGCGCTTCTCCTCCAGGCACAGCACCTGGCGGGTGGAATAGGCGAAATTCTCGACGCTGCCGGGCGCAGTAACGCCGCCGTGGAAACGGCGCAGCAAGGCACGGTCCTGCAGCAGCGAGATATCGCGGCGGATCGTCTGGGGCGTCACCTGGAACCGCTCGGCCAGGGTCTCGACCGTGACATAGCCTTCCTGGCGGACCAGCTCGACGATCTGGGTCTGCCGCGCCGTGGCGTTCATGGCCGCTTGTCTTCCCGTGACTGGACGAAAAAGAATGCTAATCGGGAAGCGAAAACGATGCCAATATTTTCACTTGCGAACATCGGGCCGGAATCACGCCACGGCGAGCGCCTTGCGATCGGGCCGCGTCGTGCTATGAAGGGCGGCAACGACTATGGGGATGGACCGGATCATGGGTGCAGAGTGGGTCATCATCGTCGGCGTCATCGCCTTCTTCTTCTGGCAGACGGTCACCCGCTGACGGCGCCGCCGCTCCGCTGACGCGCCGCGCCGGCCTCCGGGACCGGCGTGCTCCTACTCCGATCCGGCCTTCGCCTCTAGGCCTGTCGCCGCGGCCGGCCCGCGGCGCGGTCGTCGCGCTCGCCGGTGCGCAGCGTCCACTCCACGACCTGCTTCAGCACGCCGCCCAGGGCTTCGTCCCAGGCCCGGATCACATCGGTGAAATCCGGCCCCTTCACCTCGACCACCCGCTCGAAGCTCTCGCCGCCGATGATGGTCCGCTGCGGGAAGCGCACCAGCTTGGCACCGATCCGCACCCGCACCCGGTAGGGCTGGCCCTGCCAGCGCTCCGCCCGGAACTCGCGGATCTCGGGCTGCAGCACGTAGTTGGCGCGCAGGCCGGAGATCTGCCGGCCGACCGAGACGATCTTGCCGGTGTTCTCGAAGCTCTCGACCAGCAGGCCCACCACCATCGCCGGGGCGCGGTCGACCCAGGCCACCTTGGCGAAATAGTCGAGCGAGGTCTGGCTCTCGCTGATCGCGATCCGGTCGGTGTCGATGCCGGCATTGGCCGTCGGCATGTCGACCAGGAGCTGCCAGGTCGCCTTCGGCAGATTGGCATCGAAGGTGTTCTTCGGCGTCAGCTCGTAGACCTGCGGCGCCGGCGGGGCCAGCGCGCTGATCCCGCCGCAGCCGGCGAGGCCGGCCGCGGCCGAGGAGAGTGCGGCGTGCCGCAGGAAAAGGCGCCGGGACAGGGGGGAAAAGCTCATCTTCACCTCGAGGAACCCTTCGGCGGAACGCCGCCGGACGAGCCGCCGAACAGGAACTGCGCCGGGCTGCGGTCGAGCCGCGACAGCGTCCGGTTCAGGTTGTCGGTCAGCTGGCGGAGCTGGGTGATCAGCTGGGTGATCTCGTAGAGCCCGTCGGTGGAGAAGCTCTCCACCCCCGGGCCGGACTGCTTCAGCAGGCGGGCCACGCCGTCGGCGCTCTGTCGCAGCGAGGCGATCATCTCGCGGGCATCGGCCACGGCGGCGTTGACCTGGGTGTTGGTGGTCGACAGGAAGCCGTTGGCGCCGGTGGTGATGCGGTCCAGGTCGGTTCGCGCTTCCGTGACCAACCCGTCGACATTCTGGGTCAGCGTGTCGATCCGCTCGATCGTGCTCGCGAGCTGGGCCGAGCGCTGCGCCAGCGTCGCGGTCAGGGTGTTCACATTGGCCAGGACTTCGGAGATGTTCCGGACGTTGTCCTCGGAGAAGATCTTCTGGACCTCGCGCGAGATCTCCGACAGCCGGTCGAGCAGCTGCGGCACGGTATCGACGATCGCCTGCAGCCCGGACTGGCGCGATGGGATCACCGCGTATTCCTTGCCCTCCTCCTTCTCCAGCCTCGCTGCGCCCTGGGCGCCGCCGCTGAGCAGGATGAAGGCGCCGCCGGTCAGGCCCTGGATCTCCAGCGACGCCACCGTGCCCTTGACGATCGGGGTGTTCGGCCGGACCGCGATCCGGACCTCCACCCGCTCGACATTCGATGGATCGATGCGGACATCCTCGACCGAGCCGACCGGGATGCCGCGGTAGCGCACCTGGCTGCCTTCCTGCAGCCCGGTGACGTTGCCGGAGAAGTAGATCAGGTACCGCTCGGCATTCTCGCGCAGCCCGGACCCGCCGAGCCAGACGGCGAAGACCACCAGCCCGACCATCAGAATCAGGACGAAGCTGCCGACGGCGACATAGCTCGCACGCGTCTCCATCTCAGCCCTCTGCTCCCGTCCGTTCGTGGTCCTGGCGTTCATGTTCCAGGGCGGCATGCTCGGCCGCCGCCGCGCGACCGCGCGGCCCGTGGAAATATTCCTGGATCCAGGGATGGTCGACCTTGAGCAGGTTCTCGTAGGTGTCGACCAGGATCTTCTTGTCGATCAGCACGGCGATGCGGTCGCAGATCGTGACCAGGCTGTCGAGATCGTGGGTGACCATGAACACCGTCAGCTTGAGGCTGCGCTGCAGCTCGGAGATCAGCTGGTCGAAGGCGGCGGCGCCGATCGGGTCGAGGCCGGCGGTCGGCTCGTCCAGGAAGATGATCTCAGGATCCAAAGCCAGCGCCCGGGCCAGGGCCGCTCGCTTGCGCATGCCGCCGGACAGCTCTGACGGGTGCTTCAGCCCGGCGCTGCAGGCCAGCCCCGCCATCGCGATCTTCACCCGCGCCAGTTCGTCCATCATGTGGTGCGACAGCCGGGTGTACTCCTTCATCGGCACCTGGATGTTCTCGGCGACGGTCATCGAGCTGAACAGGGCGCCATCCTGGAACATGACCCCCCAACGCCGCTGCACCGCCCTGCGTTCCGCTTCGCCGGCCGCGTCCATGTCGACGCCCAGCACCTCGATGTTGCCGGCGGCGGGGCGGATCAGGCCGATGATCTCCTTCAGCAGCACCGACTTGCCGGTGCCGGAGCCGCCGACCACGCCCAGCACCTCGCCGCGCCGGACGTCGAGGTCCAGCCCCTCATGGATGACTTGGGCGCCGAACTGGGTCTTGAGGCCGCGCACGCGGATCGCGACGTCCTCGTCCTGCGCCTGGCCCGGCCTGCCGGGATCCTCGCTCATGATCAGACCCCCAGGGTGGCGAACAGGATGGAGAACAGCGCGTCGAGCACGATCACCAGGAAGATCGAGACGACGACGGACTGGGTGGTCAGGCGGCCGACGCTCTCGGCGCTGCCCGACACCTTCAGCCCTTCATAGCAGCCGACCATGGCGATGGCGAAGGCGAAGACCGGGGCCTTGATCATGCCGACCCATAAGGTGCCGACGCTGATCGCCGCCTTGAACTGCTGCAGGAACTGCGGCGCGCTGATGTCGAGCACGAAATACGACATCAGCCCGCCGCCGAAGATCGCCATGATGTTGGCGTAGAAGGTCAGCAGCGGCAGGGTGATGGCCAGGGCAAAGACCCGCGGGATCACCAGCACCTCGATCGGGTCGAGGCCCAGCGTCTCCATCGCATCGACCTCCTGGTTCACCTGCATGGTGCCGATCTGCGCGGTGAAGGCCGAGCCGGAACGGCCGGCGACGATGATCGCGGTGATCAGGCCGCCCAGCTCGCGCAGCACCGAGACGCCGAGCAGGTTGACCACGAAGATCTGGGCACCGAACCGGCTGAGCTGGTCCGCCCCCTGATAGGCCAGCACCACGCCGATCAGGAAGGACAGCAGGCCGACGATCGGCATGGCGTTGAGGCCGGTGGCCTCGATGTTGTGGGCCAGCGCCGTGAAGCGGATCCGGCTCGGCCGCAGCAGCGTGGCGATGCTCTTGACCACCAGCATGCCGAGGAAGCTCAGCAGCGCCAGCGCCTCGTCACGGAAATGGTAGGTCGATTTGCCGGTGCGGTACGCCAGCTCGTACAGGATGTTGCGCTGGGGTTGCTTGATCGGCTCGTCGCGCTCGACCCGCGACACCGCTTCCAGCAGGCCCTTCTGATCGTCGGAGACGCCCTCGACCCGGACGGTGGCGCCGGCCGCCGCGAGATCCTCCTGGGTGCGATGCACCAGCCAGGCGCCGACCGTGTCCAGCCGGGTGACGCCGGACAGGTCCAGCACCACCTGGCCCTTCACCGACTTCTGCACCAGCTCCGACAGCTCGCGGTCCAGCGGTGCCGCAGCCCGCGTCACCCATGGCCCCTCGAGATGCAGCCGGGTGACGCCGCTCTCGACGCGGCTGTCGATGCGGGCCTCGGCATCGGCGGTCGCCGCTGCTGCCGTCACCGCGCGGTCTCCCCGGCAGCTGGTTCCCGCACCTGCGAATTGCCTTTCGGGCCGCAGGCACTACGATGCAGGGTCGCTCCGGCCCGCAACCAAGGACGTCTCATGGATCTCAAGTCGCACATACGCGGCATTCCGGATTTTCCCAAGCCAGGCATCCTGTTCTACGACATCTCGCCGCTGCTGGCCCACCCGCAAGCATGGCGGCATGCCGTGGACAGCCTTGCGGACAAGGTCCGGGAGTGGCAGCCGGACCTCCTGGTCGGGATCGAATCTCGTGGGTTCCTGGCGGCGGCACCACTATCCTATGTACTAGGCTGCGGCTTCGTGATGTGCCGCAAGCGCGGCAAGCTGCCGGGCGAGACGATCGGCCATCTCTACGATCTCGAATACGGGTCGGATGCGATCGAGATCCAGGCCGACGCGATCAAGCCGGGAATGAAGGTGGTGGTGCTGGACGACCTGCTGGCCACCGGCGGCACCATGACGGCGGCGATCCAGCTGCTGCGCCGTGTCGGCGCCGATGTCCGCGGCGCGGCTTGCCTGATCGAGCTGTCCTTCCTCGGCGGCCGCGAGAGGATCGACGCGCCGCTGGTCTCGCTGCTGCAATACGACAGCTGAGGCCATCGGACCGGGCGGGCGGCTCAGCGGACCTCCTGCTGCGGGGTCCCGCCGCCGCTCAGGTCGTGCCAGGCGGTGCCGACCAGCGCCGCCGTCCCCACCGCCAGCAGCGCCACCGCCGCCAGCATCATCAGGCTGCGCAGGCTGGGCACGGATGACCGGTACTCCGGCTCGTCGAACAGGCTGTGATTGAGCCGGTGCAGGAGGTCGGTATCGCTGCGCGGAGCGGCGGGACGGTCGAGGAAGCGCTCGACCACGCGGTCCTCGCAGACGGAAAGGCCGGTTGAAGGCTGGACCGGCCGGTCCGCCGGCCTGCGCTCGATCTCCTGAACCTCGGTCATCGCCTGGCCTCTGGCTTCATCCGCACTCATCTCCGCGGCGTTCATCGATGCCCGCATTATATGCGCGCCGGGGCGGTCCGCACCAAGCATCGCGTTTCCGGAGGTTTCCGGCCCGGTCTCGCCTCATTGCAAACCATTTCCGACAAATGCAATTAGGAATGACACGCATTTGCTTGACCAGCACCGATGGATATGAGAATGACTCTCAACATCGTCTTGTCCGATCAATCTCACCGTGGATGGGGACCATGCTGGATCAACCCATAGCGCATGCCGTCGAGCCGCAGCGGCCCGCCCCTGCCAGCCTCGACACCCGCGACCTGTTCGGCGCCCGCCGCGAGCTGACCATCCAGCACGGCGAGGATGTCTACCGCCTGCGGATCACCCGCAACAGCAAGCTGATCCTGACCAAGTAGCCCTCTCTCGCTCGCGCCCCCAGCAAGCCGGGCACTGCCCACCGCCAGGTCTGCGCGAGAACCCGTCGCCCGAACAGGTTCTCGTCATGCTTCGCAGTCCCGGCGGCCCCTGTTTCGGCCGCGTTTTCGCATGTCCTGTCGCACCCCGCCGGCCGCCGGCGCCCTTCGCCCCCGGTGATCGGAGAGCATGATGCAGAGCCTCGAATCCGACCTCCCCGCCCCGCCGACCGCCCTCGCCGCGCGCTGGGCGGCGCTGCGGGCCGGGAAGCCGCAGCTGCGCGCCCGCGACGCCGCGGCGGAGCTGGGCGTCAGCGAGGGCGAGCTGGTCGCCTCCCAGATCGGCGCCGGCACAGTCAGGATTGACGGGGGCCGGATCGGCGGGGACTGGAGCACGATCCTGCAGGCGGTCGAGGCGCTGGGCCCGGTCATGGCGCTGACCCGCAACGAGAGCGTGGTGCATGAGAAGACCGGCGTGTACCGGAACGTCTCGGCCGGCAGCCATGTCGGGCTGGCGCTGGGCGCCGAGATCGACCTGCGCCTGTTCTACACCCGCTGGGCGCATGGCTTCGCGGTCGGCGGCGCCGATCACCCCAAGCCCAGCCTGCAGTTCTTCGACGCCGCCGGCACCGCGGTGCACAAGATCTTCCTGACCGAGGGCAGCGACCGCGCCGCCTTCGCCGCCCTGGTCGAGCGCTTCCGGCATGCCGAACAGGCCCCGGCGCTGGCGCCGCAGGAGATCGCCCGCCCGGCTGTGCTGGACGATGCCGAGATCGATGTCGGCGGCTTCCGCGCCGGCTGGGACGCGATGGAGGACACGCATCAGTTCTTCGGCCTGCTGAAGTCGCACCGCCTCGACCGGCTGCAGGCGATGCGCCTGGCCGGGCCGCAGCGGGCCGAGCCGGTCGGCCGCGACGCGCTGCGCCGGGTGCTGACCGATGCGGCCGCGAGCGGCGCCGCGATCATGGTCTTCGTCGGCAACCCCGGCTGCATCCAGATCCACACCGGCCCGGTGCACCGGCTGCACGACATGGGCCCCTGGCTGAACGTGCTGGACCCCGGCTTCAACCTGCATCTGCGCGAGGACCGGATCGACAGCGCCTGGGTGGTGCGGAAGCCGACCAAGGACGGCGTCGTCACCTCGCTGGAGCTGTTCGATGTCGACGGCACGCTGATGGCGATGCTGTTCGGCGCCCGCAAGCCGGGCCAGCCGGAGCGGGCCGACTGGCGCGCGCTGGTGGCCAAGGTCAGCGCCCTGGGGGCCGTCTGATGCGCGCCCTGCTCCCTCTCGCCATCGCGGCGTTGGTCGCCATGGCCTTGCCCGCCCGGGCGGAGCCGAAGCGCGTCGTCGTCGCCGGCGGCGACCTGACCGAGATCGTCTACGCCCTGCATGCCGAGGACCGCATCGTCGGGGTCGACACAACCAGCCTGTACCCGCCCGCAGCCCGGGAGCGGCCGAGCGTCGGCTATCTGCGCCAGCTTGCGGCCGAGGGCATCCTGGCGCTGAGCCCCGACCTGCTGCTGACCACGGTGTCGGCCGGCCCGCCGGCGGTGCTCGAGCAGATCCGCTCCGCCGGCACGCCGGTCGAGGCGCTGCCCGAGGCCTTCACCGCCGAGGGCGTGGTGGCGAAGATCGTGGGCGTGGAGAAGGCGCTCGGCGTGCCCGATCCGGGGCTCAGCCAGGCGGTCCGCGCCGATTTCGCCACGGTGGCGGCCGCCGTCGCCCAGGTGCCATCGAAGCCGCGCGTGCTGTTCGTGCTGTCGATCACCCAGGGCACGCCGCTGGGCGGCGGCAACGGCACGGCGGCGGACGGCATCATCCGCCTGGCCGGCGGCACCAACGCGGTCGGCGAGGTCGAGCGCTACAAGCCGCTGTCGCCCGAGGCGGTGGCCGCCGCGGCGCCGGAGGTGGTGGTGATCGCCAGCCACGCGGTCGAGCCGAATGGCGGGATGGCGGCGATCGCCGCGCTGCCGGTCTTCGCCCAGACCCCGGCCGCCAAGGCGGGCCGGATCATCGCGATGGATTCGCTTTACATCCTCGGCTTCGGGCCGCGGACGCCGCAGGCGGCGCGCGACCTGGCGGCCGTGCTGCACCCCGACCGGACCCCGCCCGCCCTGCCCGACCGGGCCTGGAGCGCAGGCTCGTGACGGTGCTCGCCGCCAGCGGCGCAGTCCCGGCCCCGGCGGAGCAGCGGCGGGCCCGGCGCCTGTCGCTGACCCTGGCCGGGCTGGTGCTGCTGCTGGCCGCGGCGGTGCTGGCCAGCATCAGCATCGGGCCGGCGGACATCCCGGTCGGCGATGTGCTGGTCGTCCTGGGCCACCATCTCGGGCTCGGCGGCATCGACGCCGTGGCTGCGCGCGACGCCGCCATCATCGACGCCATCCGGCTGCCGCGGACGCTGCTGGGCGCCATGGTCGGTACCGTGCTCGCCGTCTCCGGCGCGATGATGCAGGGGCTGTTCCGCAACCCGCTGGCCGATCCCGGACTGATCGGCGTCAGCGGCGGCGCCGCCTTCGCCGGCGTGGCGGTGATCTCGCTGGGCCTGCCTGCCGCGCTGGCCGGCATCCCGCTGCTGAACCTCTACGCCCTGCCGCTAGCCGCCTTCCTCGGCGGCCTCGCCACCACCATCGCCGTCTACCGCCTATCGAAGCGCGAGGGCCGGGTGTCGGTGACCATGATGCTGCTGTCCGGCATCGCGGTGAACGCGCTGGTGGCCACCGGCACCGGCTACATCGTGTTCAAGGCCGATGAGAACGCGATGCGGACCATCACCTTCTGGACGATGGGCAGCCTGAGCGGCGCGACCTGGACCTCGGTGCTGTCGGTCGTCCCCTTCGCCCTGGTGCTGCTGGCCGCCGTCGCCCTGGCCGCCCGCGCCCTGAACGGCATGCTGCTGGGCGAGGCCGTGGCCCTGCATCTGGGCTTCCCGGTCGAAAAGGTGACGCGCCTGCTGGTCGGCACGGTGGCGCTGGCGGTGGGCGCCGCGGTCGCGGTCAGCGGCATGATCGGCTTCGTCGGGCTGCTGGTGCCGCACATGCTGCGGCTGGTGATCGGCGCCGACCATCGCGGCCTCCTCCCGGCCTCGGCCCTGCTGGGCGCCGCGCTGATGCTCGGCGCCGACCTGATCGCTCGCATCGCCGTGGCGCCGGCCGAGCTGCCGATCGGCATCGTCACCACCGGCCTCGGCGCCCCCGTCTTCCTGGCGCTGCTGCTGCGCCGGCGGAGGGTCGAGCCGTGATCCGTGCCGAAGCCCTCGCCTACCGCATCGGCCGGACGCCATTGCTCGACGGCGTCGACCTCACAATCGCTCCTGGCCGACTCACAGCCGTGATTGGCCCGAACGGCGCCGGCAAGTCGACGCTGCTGCGCTGCCTCTGCGGCGAGATCGCGCCGGCGGCCGGCCGGATCACGCTCGACGGCACGCCGATCTCCGGCTGGGACCTGGTGGCCATGGCCCGGCGCCGGGCGGTGCTGCCGCAGCAGGTGACGCTGGATTTCCCGCTGACCGCCCGCGAGGTGGTGGCGCTGGGCCGCGGCCCGCATCGCGGCGTCGCCGATGCCGCCGCCGACCGCCGGGCCGTCGACGCGGCCATGGCTGCCGCCGACGTAACGGCCCTCGCCGACCGCTCCTATCCCACCCTGTCCGGTGGCGAGCAGCAGCGCGTGCAATTCGCCCGGGCGCTGGCCCAGATCCACGGCACCGCGGGCGCCCCGGCCTATCTGCTGCTGGACGAACCGACCGCCAGCCTCGACCTGGCCCACCAATCCACGGTGCTGCGCGTCGCCCGCGGCCTGGCCGATGCCGGCACCGGCGTGCTGGCGATCCTGCACGATTTGAACCAGGCCGCCCGCTTCGCCGACGAGGTGGTGCTGCTGCGCCGCGGCCGCGTCTTCGCCGCCGGGCCGCCGGCCGGTGTGCTGACCGCTGCGACCGTGGAGGCCGTGTTCGGCTGCCCGGTCGAGATCGTTGCCAACCCGCATTCCGACAGGCCCTTCCTTGTTCCGCTTTGAGGACATCATGACCAGCCGACGCCAATCAGTGTCCGCGCTCTCCGCCCTGCTCCTGGCCTTTTCCGCGGCGCCGGCTCTCGCCGCCGAGGCGTCCCCCAACGATGTCAGCCTGGAGCTCAACACGCTCGAGCCGCGCGGCCAGAACTGCGCCGTGAACATGGTGTTCGGCACCGGCGACGACGCCTACCAGTCGTTCAAGCTGGACCTCGTCTTCTTCGGCACCGACGGGGCCATCCGCAAGCGCCTGGCGGTGGACGCGGCGCCGCTGCGCGCCCGCAAGACCAGCGTCAAGGCCTTCGAGATCTCCGGCCTGGCCTGCGACGCCATCGGCTCGGTGCTGGTCAATGACGTGCTCGACTGCCGCACCGAAGCCGGCGCGGTGGCCGACTGCATCGACCGGGTCGAGACCAAATCCCGCCTGCCCGTCGCCCTGATGCGCTGAGGAGGCCACGCATGACGCACGATCTCTCGATCATCGCCCTGGTGCAGCAGGCGGACGTCATCGTCCAGAGCGTGCTGGCGCTGCTGGTCCTGGCCTCCATCGGCTGCTGGGGCATCGTCATCGACAAGCTGTTCACCATCGGCCGGCTGCGCCGCGCCGCCGCCGCGCTGCGCCGGCGCGTCGACACCGAGCACGAGATCGACGTGATCCCGGCCGACCCGGCCCGGCCGATCGTCGAGGCCGGGCTGGCCCAGTGGCGGGCGGTCGACCATGAGGAGAGCCGGGCCGAGTGCCGCGACCGGATCGAGCGCGCCATGCGCCGCGCCGCCGGCGAGGTGGTGCGCCGGCGCGAGCTGGGCCTGCCCTTCCTGGCCACGATCGGCTCCGCCGCGCCCTTCGTCGGGCTGTTCGGCACCGTCTGGGGCATCATGAACAGCTTCACCTCGATCGCCAGCTCGCAGGACACCAGCCTGGCGGTGGTGGCCCCCGGCATCGCCGAGGCGCTGTTCGCCACCGCGGTCGGCCTGGTCGCGGCGATCCCGGCGGTGATGGCCTACAACAAGTTCTCGACCGATCTGCGCCGGATCAACCAGACCTTCATCACCGCGATCGGCCAGATGGCCGAGCACCTGTCCGGCACGCGCCGCGGCGCCGCTGCCGCCCGGCGCGAGGCCGCCGAGTAATGGCCGGCGTCCTGCTCGATTCCGGCGGCGACGGCGACGACTACGCGCCGCTGGCCGAGATCAACGTCACGCCGCTGGTCGACGTCATGCTGGTGCTGCTGATCATCTTCATGGTCGCCGCACCGCTGATGATGGTCGGCGTGCCGGTCGACCTGCCGAAGACCAGCGCCGCCAAGATCGGCCAGCCGCAGAAGCCGGTGATCCTGACTGTCGACAAGGCCGGCACCTGGTCGATCGACAACGGCCAGGTGCTGACGCCGGAGACGGCGCCGGCGGCGCTGGCTGCGGCGCACCAGGCCAATCCGGACGCCATCGTCTATGTCCGCGGCGACCGCGACGTGCCCTATGGCAAGGTGATGGAGGCGATGGGCGTGGTCGGCCAGGCCGGCTTCGCCAAGGTGTCGCTGATCGCCCAGGGGATGGCGCCGCAGCCGGCCACCACGGCCGGGACACCCGGGGCCGGCGCCGCGCCGACCGCGCCATGATCCGCCTGCGCCTGTCGGGACGCGGCATCGCCTATGCCGCGTCCGCGCTGATCCATGGCGGCGTGGTCTGGGCGCTGCTGCCCAGCCTGACCGGGTCGGCCGCGCCGACGCCGGCCGAGACGCCGATGGCGATCGAGATGCCCAGCTTCGCCGGGACCTCGGAGGCGGTCGACACGGCGGACCCGGTCGAGACCGCGCAGGCGGAGCCGGTTGAGACGGTGCCCTCCGAACCAGTGCAGCCGATGCAGACGGTGCCGCCCGACACGGTGCCGGACCAGCCGGTCGAGGCCGTGACCGAGGAACCGCCCCCGCCGGCCGAGACGCCGGTGACCGAGACCGCCGAGATCCAGCCGCCGGAGCAGGCGCCCGATGAGCCGCCGCCGGAGGTGGTGACCACGACCGGCGAGAGCGAGTCCGTGGTTGCCGCCGTTCCGGAGACCGTGCAGGCCGAGGAACCGGAGATCGTGCCGCCACCCGCGGCCCGGCCGAAGCCGCCGGCCGAGCGGCGGCCGCAACGGCAGCAGCAGCGCCGGTCCGTCGAGCAGCCGGCCGAGGCTCCGTCCCAGACCGCCGCGCTGCCACGGCAGACGGCACCCCCGCCCGCTGCCGCCCCGGCCGCCAGCGCGCAGGTCAAGGCCGACTATGCGGCCCAGCTGCAGGGCTATCTCGGCCGTCGCGTGCGCAGCGTCAGCTCGATGGTGCGCGACCAGATGACTGTTGGCGCGACGGTGACGATCGAGGCCGACGGGTCCCTGAGCGCGATCGAGGTGACCCGGTCCTCCGGCTCGGCGACAGTCGATGCGGAGATCCTGCGGAAGCTGCGCAGCGCCTCGCCGGTTCCGGCGCCGCCGGCGCGGCTGGCCAACCTGTACATCCCGTTCCGGATCGATCCCGGGCGCTGACCCTGCGGCGCAAAGCTGCCGTCAGGCCAGCTCCGGATGCCGCGCCAGCAGCCGTTCCGCTTCCGCCAGATCCTCCGGGGTGTTGCCGTTGAGGAAGGGGTCGACCGGGTCGCAGCCGAACTCGGCCACGGCGAAACCGTGACGGCCGGCCCAGCGCTCGACCTTGCGGAGGCCCTCCCCGACCAGCGCCTGCCGCAGGTCGTGGCGCAGCGCCACCGGCCACAGCGCCACCACCGGATGGATCCGGCCGCCGGAGGCGGCGATGGCGATCGCTGCCCCATCATCGCGCCGCGCCGAGGCCAGCCGCGCCACCAGGTCGCGCGGGATGAAGGGCGCGTCGCAGGGAAAGCTGGCCACCAGCTCGATCTCCGGCCGGGCCGCCGCCGCCCGGTCCAGCGCCGCCAGGATACCGGCCAGCGGCCCGGGCGCGCCCGGCACGTCGTCGGGCACCACCGGCAGGCCCCAGCGGGCGAAGCGGGCCGGGTCGCCATTGGCGTTGAGCCAGAGCGCTGAGACCTGCGGCGCGGCCCGGGCGATCACCCGATCGAGCAGAGTGACGCCGCCGAGCGGCCGCAGCGCCTTGTCGCCGCCGCCCATGCGCCGGGCCAGGCCGCCGGCCAGGATCACGCCGGCCATCATGTCCGATACCGTCACCGATCGAGCCCTCTCACCAAGACACCTGCCTCACCCCTGATGGATGCGCCATAGTGATGCATCTCGGGGGTGGGGCAATCGGTGAAACGGCAGGGTCGGTCGGGTGTGTCGCGTCCTCGGATGAGCGGCCTGTCCTTCGCCGCTTCCGCGCTGCTCCATCTCGCCGTCATTCTCGCGCTGCTGCCGCAGCGCTGCAGCCTCCCCGCCGCGACCCCGCCGATTTCCGTCGATCTCGTCCGCCTGGACGACTTGCCCCCGACGGATAACGCGGCGGCGACGGCTGAAGCCGATCCGCTCCCGCCCGCAGCTTCAGACCCAGCGGATGAGGGCCTCGCGACGGCATCCACCGCCCCGGCGGCCGGGACGACCGAACCGCCGCCGGACAGCACCGGCCAGGCCCCGGCGTCGAAACCGGCCGTGGCCGGCTGGGTCCCGCCCTTCAGCGTCGGCCAAAGCCCCCTGTCCGACGCGGCCGAGCCGTCCGAGGTCGACAAGCCTCCACCGCCGCCCGGCGGAGAGGCCGTGGCGGCCGGCGGCGAGAGGCCGGCGCAGCCCGGCCTGCCGTTCCAGGTCCTGACCTCCGAGAGCGATGACGCAGCGACGATTCCCGCGCCGATCGAGCCTTTGCCGGCGCCGGACGCCGGCCAGCAGGCGGAGGCCCAGCCGGTCTCCGAGGAGGTCTTCACGCAGCGCCTGAACGACTATGGCGAGATGCTGAACGGCCGCATGCGTTGGCAGCTGACCGGGAAGCTTCCGGGGGTCACCCCCTTCACCATCGTCGTCACGATCGAGGTCGACGGCACCATCAGCTCGGCCGCGGTGACGCAATCGACCGGGGTGAAGGATGTCGACCGGCAGGCGCTGCAGCGGGTCCTGGCCCTGTCGCCCCTGCCGCCGCCGCCGATCCGCCTTGAGAATCTCCAGCTGCAGGGCCGGGCCTTCCCGCAGCGATAGGGCGACTCCGCCGCTACGCCCCCATGACCAGATAGGCGGCCAAGGCCAGCACCACGATGACGAAGATCAGGATCGGCAGAACGCCGCTCGGCCGCTCGATCACGCGGGTCACGGCGGGGCCGCCCGCCCGCTGCACGGTGACCGGGGCGTCGCGCATGCGCTGGACCACGTTGCCCGAGGCGACCGGTCGCACCGAGGGCTGCGCTGCCGTCTGCCGCGTCGCCGCTTGCGCCGGGGCCGACCTAGCCTGCGCCCGCCGCTCGGCAACCTGCCGCATCACCGACGCGAGCGCCGCCGCGGCGTCGCCCGTCTTCGCCGGACGGCGCGACCGGCGGCGCATCATTCCCAGCCCGACGAGCGCCATGACCGCCCCGATGCCGCCGGCGATCAGCTGGTCGCCCCAGATCGCCAGGGGATCGTTGAGCACGGCCTGATCCTGCCGGTCGGGATCGATCAGGACGGCCACGCGCTCGCCCGGCTGTGGGGCCGTCGCGAGGCCGGTGTCGACGGCGGCGTAGATGGCGCGCAGCGTGCCCAGGCGCACCACGGTCTTCGCCGCGGCCAGCGCCGGCGTCGATCGCTCTCCGGCCCCGGGCGGCAGCACCACGCCCTGGACCCAGACCGCGTCCCGGCGCCACTGTTCGCGATCCCACGCACCTGTGACTGCGCCGAACACGGTGAAGGCGCCGACCACCAGCAGCAGCACGCCGATCAGTCTGTGGATCATCGGTCCCCGCTGTCTTTCCACATCGCGGAAAAGCATACGCGCTCTGCCATGGGCGGCCTATCGCGTTCGGCGAGGGGGCGCACTATATTGCCGTATATGACGCTCCAGTCGCCGACGCCCAAGATCGATCCCTCCCCGTCCTCCAGCGCCCCGTTGGTGGATCCGTTCGGCCGCGCCATCAAGTATCTGCGCGTCTCGGTGACCGATCGCTGCGACTTCCGCTGCGTCTACTGCATGGCGGAGGAGATGACCTTCCTGCCGAAGGCGGAGCTGCTGACGCTGGAGGAGCTGGATCGGCTGTGCAGCGCCTTCATCCGCTTCGGCGTCGGCAAGCTGCGGCTGACCGGCGGCGAGCCGCTGGTGCGGCGCGACGTGATGACCCTGATCCGCAACCTGTCGCGGCATCTCGGCACCGGCGCGCTGGAGGAGCTGACGCTGACCACCAATGGCAGCCAGCTGGCCCGTTATGCCGAGGACCTGGCCGCCTGCGGAATCCGCCGGATCAATGTCAGCCTCGACACGCTGGACCCGGCCAAGTTCCTGGCCATCACCCGCTGGGGCAAGTTCGACAAGGTGATGGACGGCATCGCCGCGGCCAAGGCCGCCGGCATCCGGATCAAGATCAACGCCGTGGCGCTGAAGGGCGTCAATGACGACGAGTTCGATTCGCTGATCCGCTGGTGCGGCGAGAACGGCCACGACCTGACGCTGATCGAGGTCATGCCGATGGGCGACATCGGCGGCGAGGACCGGCTGGACCAGTACCTGCCGCTGTCGCAGGTGCGGGCCGACCTCGCCCGGCGCTGGACGCTGACCGAGACCGACTACGCCACCGGCGGGCCGGCGCGCTATGTCCGGGTGGAGGAGACGGGCGGAAGGCTCGGCTTCATCACCCCGCTCACCCATAATTTCTGCGAAAGCTGCAATCGGGTGCGGCTGACCTGCACCGGCACCCTCTACATGTGCCTGGGCCAGGACGATGCCGCCGACCTGCGGACGCCGCTGCGCGGCGACCGGTCCGACGCCGCGCTGGAAGCCGCGATTCGCGAGGCCATCCTGCGCAAGCCCAAGGGGCACGACTTCTTCATCGACCGGCGCCACATGCAGCCCGCCGTGGCGCGGCACATGAGCGTGACCGGCGGCTGAGTCACGCCAGCGTCAGCATCAGCAGGGTGCCCGACACTGCCGTGCCGGCGGTCACCACCGCGAAGCGCAGGCCGCACCGGGACAGCAGCACGGCGATCGTCACGAACGTCCCCATCAAAGCCGGGATCATCATCCCCTACCTCCTCTCGGCTTTCTTTCGTCGATGACAGGGACACTCTCTCCCTTCTTCCGTGAAACGAGCGTGAACGGCCCTTTCACAGTCGCTCACGCTCGGGGTAGACCAGGGTTCCCCTTCGGCTACAGTCGCCGGCCATGACCTCCGCCTCTTCCGCCCCGGCCTCGCCCCGCATGGCGATTCTCGCCGCCGACACCGCCGAGGCCCTGGCGGCCCAGGCCCGGCTCGTCGCCCGCTGGGGCCAGTACACTCCGGAATCGGCCGATGTGATCGTGGCCCTGGGCGGCGACGGCTTCCTGCTGGAGACGCTGCATCGCTGCGTCGAGCGGAAACGGCCGATCTACGGCATGAATTGCGGCTCGGTCGGCTTCCTGCTGAACGACTTCCAGGAGGAGGATCTGGCGGGCCGCGTGGCGGCGGC
>NZ_JBCNNF010000081.1:0-20402 GCF_039594555.1 Inquilinus sp. | reverse complement strand
GCCATCGAGAGCCGCTCTTGCCGCCCTGGATGCCCGGGTCAAGCCCGGGCATGACAGGAAGGGGTGGCGCGTCACAAGCTTCGCCAGCCCGTCCGAGGAAGTGCAGCCATGAAGTCGAACGAGGATATCCGCCGCCGCCTGGGCCTGCGCCCGGTGATCAACGTCTCCGGCACCATGACCTCGCTGGGCGCCTCGATCGTGGTGCCGGAGGCGGTGCAGGCCGTCGCCGAGGTGCTGCCGCAATTCGTCGAGATCACCGACCTGCAGCGCAAGGCCAGCGCCCGGATCGCCAAATCCTGCGCCGCCGAGGCCGGCTTCGTCACCGCCTCGGCCTCCGCCGGGATCAGCCTGGCCGTGGCCGGCGCCATGACCGGCGACGACCTGCTGGCGATCGAGCGGCTGCCGGACACGGCCGGCCTGCCGAAGACCGAGGTGCTGCTACAGGTCGGGCACATGGTCAGCTACGGCGCCCCGGTCGACCAGGCGGTGCGGCTGGCCGGCGCCAAGGTCGTGCCGGTCGGCACCGCCACCTCGGCCGCAGGCTACCAGCTCGACGGAGCGATCACCGAGCGCACGGCCGCGGCGCTCTACGTGGTCTCGCACCATGTCGTGCAGTACGGCCAGATCCCGCTCGAGGAGTTCGCCGCGATCTGCCGGGCCAAGGGCGTGCCGGTGATCGTCGACGCCGCCTCGGAATACGACCTGGCCGGCTTCCTGGCCAAGGGCGCCGACCTGGCGATCTACAGCGCCCACAAGTTCCTGGGCGGGCCGACCGCCGGCATCGTCGCCGGGCGCGAGGATTTGGTGCGCGCCGCCTTCCTCCAGAACCGGGGCATCGGCCGCGGCATGAAGGTCGGCAAGGAGGGCGTGGTCGGCACCATCGCCGCGCTCGACGCCTGGGAAAAGCGCGACCACGCCGCGGCGCGGGCGCGCGAGGACGGCCATCTGAAGCTGTGGCACGAGGGCCTGGCCGGCCTGCCCGGCGTGACCGCAGTGATCGAGCCGGACCCGACCGACAACCCGCTCGACCGCCTCAAGGTGACGATCGACCCGGCCAAGGCCGGCCTCGCCGCCTGGGACGTCGCCGACCGGCTGGCTGCCGGCGACCCGCCGGTGATCGTCCGCGACCACGAGGTCGAGCACAACTACTTCTACCTCGACCCCTGCAACCAGCATGACGGCGAGGCGCAGGTGGTGCTGGAGCGGCTGCTGGCGGTGCTGCGCGGCGCCGCCGGCGACCCGCCCCAGGGCGACGCCCGCGAGCGCCTGCTGGCCCGGGGACGGAAGGGACTGGAGTCGCTGCTGCGGTTTCCGCGGTAGGGCAGACAGGTTGCCTCTCCCGCTTGCGGGAGAGGTCGGAGACGCGAAGCGGCTCCGGGTGAGGGGATTTCGTCGAGGCCTGGGCCAGCCCTCACCCGGTCTCGCTGATGCGAGCCCGACCTCTCCCGCGTCCGGCGGGAGAGGCAACGCCAAAAGAGCCGTCGGCTCTCCTTCTTACACAGGATCCTCCAGGCTGAACTGGCCGCTTTCGCCGTCATAGGCGAAGAGCTCGGCGTAGCGGCCCCAGGAGATGGCGGCGCGCAGCGTCTCCTCCGCCCGGTCCTCGGACATGAAATCCTCCAGCTCCTCGCTGAAGCGCAGCCGCGGCGCGCGGTGGCTCGGCCGCTCGTCCAGCACCCGCCGGATCAGGGCTGCGATCGGCACATGCGCCAGCAGATGCGCCGCGAACAGCCGCTTGCGGTGGTCGACGTCGGACTCGGCGAACAGCCTGCCATGCTCGGTCAGGTGGATGTCGCCATCGGCCATGTCGGCGAAACGCAGCAGCTGCAGCGTCTCGGCGATCGGGAACAGCTCGTCCGCCTCCATCTGCAGCGTCGCCGCGAGGTCCGGCAGGTCGGCCCGGCCGTTATAGGGCGGCGCGGCCAGCGCCTCCATCAGGCCCGACATCAGGTTGGTCGAGACATGCGGCAGCTCCATGCCGATCCCCGTGCCCGGGAACCCGCCCACCACCTTCGGCCCGGCCTTCTCCGCCGGCCCGCGATTGGTCATGCGGGCATAGATGTCGTCGACCATCCGCCGGAACTCCGGGTCCAGGCGGTTGCGCGGATGCGGCAGGTCGATCCGGATCTCCGCCGCCACCCGGCCGGGGTTGGAGGAGAAGATCAGGACGCGGTCGCACATCAGGATCGCCTCCTCGATGTTGTGCGTCACCATCAGGATCGACTTGATCGGCAGCCTGCCTTCCATCCACAGGTCGATCAGGTCGGTGCGCAGCGTCTCCGCCGTCAGCACGTCCAGCGCCGAGAACGGCTCGTCCATCAGCATCAGCCGCGGATGCACGACCAGGGCGCGGGCGAAGCCGACGCGCTGGCGCATGCCGCCCGACAGCTCCTTCGGATAGGCGCTCTCGAACCCGTCCAGGCCGATCAGGTCGATCGCCTCCAGCGCCCGCCGCCGCCGCTCGGTGGCCGGGATGCCCTGGGCCTCCAGCCCGATCTCGACGTTCTGCAGCACGGTCAGCCAGGGAAACAGGGCGAAGCTCTGGAACACCATCGACAGACCCTCGGACGGGCCCTCGATCGGCCGGCCGCACCAGCTGACCTTGCCGGCGCTGGGTGGCACGAGGCCGGCGATGATCCGCAGCAGCGAGGACTTGCCGGAGCCGGAACGGCCGAGCAGCCCGACGATCTCGCCCTCGCGGATGCTCAGCGAGACGTCGTCGAGCACCAGCAGGTCGTTCTCGCCCTTGTGATAGGCCTGGCGGACGCCGGCGATGTCGATCAGCACGGGGTTGTCGTTGGCCACCTGAGTGACCGGGGCGTGGGCAATGGTCTGGTACATGGTCGTGGCCCTCAGTCGAGGCGCAGCCGGCGGGCGGCGTAGGTGAAGAGCGGCCGCCACAGCAGCCGGTTGAACAGCGTGACGAAGACCGACATCACGGCGATGCCGAGCACGATGCGCGGATAGTCTCCGGCCGTGGTGGCCTGGGCGATGTAGGCGCCGAGGCCGTGGGCGGTCAGGGTGGTGTCGCCCCAGCTCGCCACCTCGGCGACGATGCTGGCGTTCCACGACCCGCCCGAGGCGGTGATCGCCCCGGTGACGTAGTAGGGGAAGATCCCGGGCAGGATCACCTTGCGCCACCAGTTCCAGCCGCCGATGCGGAAGCTGGCCGCCGCCTCCTTCAGGTCGGTCGGAAAGGCGCTGGCGCCGGCGATGACGTTGAACAGGATGTACCACTGGGTGCCCAGCACCATCAGCGGCGCCAGCCAGATGTCGGGGTCGAGGCCCAGCCGGACGATCGCCACCACCGCGAAGGGGAAGGCGATGTTGGCCGGGAAGGCGGCCAGGAACTGGGCCAGCGGCTGCACCCGCTCGGCGACGCGGGGGCGCAGGCCGACCCAGACGCCGATCGGCACCCACACCAGCGTCGCCAGCGCGATCAGCACCACGACGCGGATCAGGGTGAAGCTGCCCAGCAGCAGCACCTCGCCGGCATCGCCCCAGCTCAGCTCCGTCGCCACGAAGCCGATGATCTGCCACAGCGCATAGGCGATGGCGGCCAGCAACAGGGCGGCGAAGGCCCAGTCGGCCGCACGGCTGGACCAGAGGCGAGCGACCACGCTGCCGCGCGCGGCGCCGGCCGGGATGAAGGCGAAGCGCCGGCGCGACACGGTGCGGGTCAAGAGGCCGATCGGCGACAGCGCCAGCTGGAACAGCCGGGTGCGCTGCACCAGGGTCAGCAGCCAGGAACGCGGGGCGGTGGTGCCGGCCGACTGCTCGAACCGGAACTTCTCGGCCCAGGCCACCAGCGGCCGGAACAGCAGCTGATCATAGGCCAGGATCACCGCGCCCATCACCAGCACGGCCCAGCCGACCGCGGCCAGGTCGCGCTGGTCGATCGCCCGGGCGACATAGGAGCCGACGCCCGGCAGGGTGATGGTGGTGTCGCCGACCGAGATCGCCTCCGACGCCACCACGAAGAACCAGCCGCCCGACATCGACATCATGGTGTTCCACACCAGGCCGGGCATGGCGAAGGGCACCTCCAGCCGCCAGAAGCGCTGCCAGGGCGTCAGGCGGAAGCTGCGGCTGGCCTCGTCCAGGTCGCGCGGCACGGTCTTCAGCGACTGGTAGAAGCTGAAGGTCATGTTCCAGGCCTGGGAGGTGAAGATGGCGAACACCGCGGCGCATTCGACGCCCAGCACCTGGCCCGGGAACAGGGCCATGAAGCCGACCACGGTGAAGGACAGGAAGCCCAGCACCGGCACCGACTGCAGGATGTCGAGCAGCGGGATCAGCACCATCTCCGCCCGCCGGCTCTTCGCCGCGGCGGTCGCATAGACGAAGGTGAAGACCAGCGAGGCGACGATCGCCGCCAGCATGCGCAGCGTGGTGCGCAGCGCGTAGTCGGGCAGGGCCAGCGGGTCGAGCGAAACCGGCGTCTGCTCGAGGCCGGCCAGCGGCGCCAGGGTGGCGCGGCCGCCATGGGCGACCAGCACGATGGCGCCGAAGACGAGGGAAAACGCCACCAGGTCCCAGAGATTGGGCAGGCTGCGCGGACGCTCCGCCGTGAGGGCGGGAGTGTGGAAAGCCATGATGTCCGTCCGGAAGGCAGGCAGTCGCGATCGCCGCACGTCGTCAGGGACGCGCGGTGCGGAACGGCCGGCGAGGCGCCGGCGTCAGCCGAGCCTTCGGTCGTCGCCTTCCAGGGTGGCGCGCCGATAGGACGGACGATGATTAAAGGTCAGGTGCTTCATGGTTCACCTCGCACCGGCGCGGCCTGGCCGCGCGACGAGGGGAACCGGACCCCGAAGGTCAGGCTCGCAGCGTCGGCGCCGGCAAGGTCGCGCTAGGTCGACTGGGCGTGCTCATCGGAGCGGTGGGTCCTTGATTGCGCCGGGAGCGTGTCCCGACAGGGCCGATATCGCGCCGCGAGGCGAAGCGGTCAAGCCGTATTCCCAGATTGAACGATTTGTAAGGAACAGGTCATTCTCGGGCGGCCGGCGCGGTCTCCAGCTTCTTCAGGAAGCGCAGCAGCGCGGCCTCGCCGCGGCGGCCCTCCGCATCGTCGCCAGGGGGCCAGCGCAGGGTGGTCGCAAGGCGGCCGTCGAGGAAGGCCTCGACCACCTCCGGATGGACATAGCAGGCGCGGCACACGGCCGGCGTATTGCCGAGCTGCGACGACACCTCCTTGATGCAGCGCGCCACCGCGGCCTTGCTCGGCGGCGCATCGGGGTCCGCGGTCGAGAGCAGCCGGGCGGCGAACAACGTGCCGGCCCAGGTGCGGAAATCCTTGGCGGTGAAATCCTGGCCCGAGATTTCGCGCAGATACTGGTTCACGTCGTCCGATCCGACCGCATGCCGCTCGCCGTCGTCGCCGACATACTGGAACAGCCTATGCCCCGGCAGGTCCTGGCAGGAGCGGATGATGCGGGCGATGCGGCGGTCGCGGAAGCCGGTGCGGTACTGCTTGCCGCTCTTGCCGCGGAACTCGAAATACACCGCGCCGCCCTCGACATCGGCATGGCGCTTGCGCAGCGTGGTCAGACCGAAGCTTTTGTTCGCCTTGGCGTATTCGTCATTGCCGACGCGGATCAGCGTCGCCTCCAGCAGGCGCACGATCGCGGCCAGCACCTTGGTCCGGGTCAGGCCGCGCTGCGCCAGATCGGCCTCGACCCGTTTGCGGATGCGCGGCAGCGCGCGGCCGAAGGCGACCATGCGGCCGTATTTTGTCTCGTCCCGGACCTCCTTCCATCGCGGGTGGTAGCGATATTGCTTGCGGCCACGCTCGTCGCGCCCGGTGGCCTGCAGATGGCCCAGCGGGTCGAGACAGATCCAGACATCGGTATAGGCAGGCGGGATGGCCAGCTTGTGGATCCGGGCCAGCGTCTCGCGGTCGCGCACCGGCTGTCCGTCCGGCATCCGGTAAGCGAAGCCCTTGCCGGACCGTCGCCGCCGGATCCCCGGCTCGGCGTCGGAGACGTAATGAAGCCCATGGGCCTTTGCCTGGACGGGCGGGGACGGGTCGGGCAACGCGTCCAACGATGCGGCGATGTCGGCCATTCGAGGAAGGCGGCTCCTGGGCGGGAAGGGCGATTGGACCAATGGCTTCGCCGTCGCTATGGTTCCGGTCCCTACCGCAACCGTGCCGCCAACCGTGACCGACCCGATCCGCATCCTCGTCGACGCCGATGCCTGCCCGGTGAAGGCCGAGATCTATCGCGTGGCCGAGCGCTACGGCGTGTCCGTCTTCGTGGTCACCAATGGCGGGGTGCTGGTGCCGCGCGACCCGCGCATCCAGCTGGTGATCGTGAGCGACGGCTTCGACGCGGCCGATGACTGGATCGCCGAGCGCGCCGGCCCGGCCGACATCGTCGTCACTGCCGACATCCCGCTGGCCGACCGCTGCCTGAAGGCCGGCGCCACAGTGATCGGCCCGACCGGCCGGCCCTTCACCAAGGATTCGATCGGCATGGCCCTGGCCAGCCGGGCGCTGATGGCCGACCTCCGCGCCATGGGCACGGTCAGCGGCGGCAACAAGCCGATGTCGGGGAAGGACAAATCCGCCTTCCTGTCGGCGCTCGACGCCGCGGTGGTGCGGCTGCGGCGGGCGCCGCCGCCGAGGCCGGCAGTCTAGGCGTCCAGATCGTTCCGGCGGTCGGCGAGGTGGCCGATCGTCGCCAGCCGCGTCTCGTCCAGCATCTCCAGCCGGCCGTGCTTCAGCCGGATCAGCCCCTCGCGCTGCAGCTGCTGCAGCATCCGGTTGACATGGACGATGGACAGGCCCAGCGCGTCGCCGACATGGCGCTGCGTCAACGGAAAGGGCAGGACCGACCGCGAGACCAACCCGGCCCGCACGCCCCGCCCGAACAGCGTGGCCAGCAGGAACGCCACCTTGCCCAGGCCGCTGTCCTGGCCGATCGCCAGCAGATGGTCCTCCAGGTCCCGCTTCTCGCGCGCTGCCAGCAGGCCGATGGCGTAGCCCAGCTCCGGCGTCTGCCGGATCGCTTCGCGCAGCGGGCCGGGGCGGATCTCGATCAGCGACACGTCGGTCACCGCCTGCAGGGCGCTGATCGAGGCGCCGAGGAACTGGGAGTGCAGGCCGGCGACGTCGCCCGGCAGCAGGAACCGCACGATCTGCCGCGCCCCGCCCGGCAGCACCCGGTGGCGGGCGGCCCAGCCGGCCGTGACCTGGATCACCGGCGGGTCCGGCCGGTCCTGCGGCCAGATCTCGGCCCCTGCCTTAACGATGGTTTGCTGGAGATCGACAGCGGAGAGCTGCAGCAGCGAGATCAGATTCGATGGCGGCCCAGACGAACCCGGATCCTGCGACCCCAGATACTGCTCCACGAATGCCCCGTTGCGGCTGCGGTCCCGGATATCGCCAGCCGGCGCAGAGCCTCCGCCGCGAATTCCCGATTCGAATGCGTCACAATACCGTCATCGTCTCCGGCACCGCATTGTTTCGGATTCTCCGGAAGCGATGGGCAGATATGCTGTTGTAGCCGCTATTCGCGACACCTATAACGGGACAGTAGTGGTTTCCAGAAGCAGAGCCTCGAAAATTAACTTAGGATAACTTTGAGGGTCGGGTGGCGGTTACCTGATCTGCCGTCGCGATGCGGGCCTCCAGTCATATTTGCCCGTCATCATGAGCCCGAGGGGTGCGGCCATCCAGTGGCTCGATCTCTGGATGGCCACGGCGCGCCACGTCTCGTCATGACGGAAGTGGCAGTCAGGCGAACTGGCCGTGCGGTGACACGATCAGGTCCCGCGGCACACCGGCCTGGACCAGCCCTTCGCCGATCTGCCGCTCGGACGGGAAGCTGGAGATCACCACCTTGCGGCCGCTGCGCAGCACCGCCTCGGGCGCGATCACGGCGTGGCGGCCGACGGTGTGGCCGTGCTTCTGCGTGTCGCGGTCGGTGATCCCCAGGATCCGCGCATGGCTCTCCAGCGAGGTCCGCTCCAGCATGGTCGAGGTGTGCAGCCCGGCGCCCCAGACATAGACCTCCTCGCCCGGCCGGATGCCGGCCTTCAGCCGCTCCTCCACCGCGCCCCAGCGCCGCCTCTCGACATCGCCATAGGCCCGGCAGAAGGCGCGGTTCTTGTCGAAGCCGTCGACCAGTTCCCGATTGGGCTGCGGCGCCTGCTTGCGGGCCAGGACGGTGATGACGGGGTAGGGGTAGTGGTCGACCGTGACCGGCGCCTGCAGGATGCCGAAGCCGGTGCGGGCCAGCAGGTTGTCCAGCGAGGTCTCGTCGAAGTAGTTGACGTGCTCCATCATGAATAGGCCGGGCGGGTTGACCTCCGGCGCGGCCAGGCACGGCACCTCGAGCAGCAGCAGCCCGCCCTCGGCCAGGGCGGCGTGCACGCGGCGCAGCGTCGCCGCCGGGTCGTAGATGTGCTCCAGCACATGCGAGAAGGTGATCAGGTTCTGGCCGCCGCGATGCGGCAACGTCTCCTCGTCGCCGCCCAGGTCGACCTCGATGCCGTTGCGCTCGCGCGCCTGCTCGCAGGCCCTGGGCGACAGGTCGCAGCCGGCCACGGCCCAGCCAAGCTTGCGGAAGTGCCAGAGCATGGAGCCGCTGGAGGCGCCGACATCGTACATCCGGCCGGGCGTCACGCCCTCGGCCTGGACCATGGCCAGCATCCGCCGGGCGGTGTCGATCAGCGGCGGCTCGCCGCTGCCGAAGGCGGTGTAGTTGGAGAAGGTAGTGTACTGACGCAGCATGGTCTCGGGCGAGACCGCCGGGTCCTGCAGGGTCAGGCCGCAACGGGAGCAGCAGCGCAGGGCGTAGGTGACGTGGCCGAGGCCGCAGACATCCATCGCCGTCTCGAACACCGTCTCGCCCTCAGTCGAACCGCAGACAAAGCAGGCGCGGCGGATCGTCGAATTCTGCATCAAAAAGCTCCCCGGAAACCCCCAGCGCCCATCCCTCGGGCGCGATGAACAAGGCAGGCAGGATAGGCGGCCCATGCCGGCCTGTCACGCCCGGCGCGCCGTCCTGACGGAAGCTGAATGGCTGCCCCGTCTTGACGCTCCGGCCGGCCGTGCTCAGGCTCCACGAGCATTCAGGAGGCCCGATTGCTTCGATATTCTTTCTCCGTTGCGCTGCTGGGAGCCGCCATTTCAACCGCGGCTGCGGCCCAGACGATCTCGGACCGCACGCGCGACACGCTCACGGATCTGGCGATCAAGTGTTTCCCGGGCTCGAAGGAGAGACCGGCTGACGACTTGCGGGGATGCGAGGATGCGATCGAGCGCTGGCGTCTTCTCTCCTCCGCCGACCGGCTTCCCGACGCCGACCGGCTGGTCGAGGAGATCGCGGTCGCACGGCGTGAGTTTTACGAGGCGAGCAATGCGATTCTAGCCAAAATGAATGCCAGCGTCGGTAAGAAGGCTGCTCCCGAGGTGGATCCCGCGATGCTGCAGAAGGCCGATGCAGGCCAGCAGCGCTGGAGGGACGACATCGTCGCCATCCGAGAGATTCTGCGGCGCTGATGGCGAGGAAGGTTGGGAAGATGGTGCCGGATGCAGGGGTCGAACCCGCGACCTTCGGTTTACAAAACCGCTGCTCTACCGACTGAGCTAATCCGGCGCCAGAGCATTCCCTATCGGGTCCCGTCGCCGCTGTCCAGCGATTGAACGGCCGTCCCGGTTGCTGTGGTCGGCGGTCGTTCCGATCTGTCGGAGCGCGTTCGCCAGCGCCGCGACCTGGCCGGCCTGTCCGAGCTCGATCTGAAGGATCTGGGCTGGACCCGGTCCGACGCAGCGGCGGAGCTGGCGAAGCCGTTCTGGCGCTAGCGGCCCGGCCAGGCAGGCCGGGCCGCCCGGAGCCGGGCTAGACCAGCAGCAGGTCCGACAGCGCCAGCGCCGTCACGCCGGTCAGGGTGACGACCAGCCCGGCCTCCTGCTCCGTGCCCGTGCCGTCGGCGTCGAACCACAGCCGGCCGGTGTCGGTCTCGAACAGGAATTGCGGGCCTGCCGCAGTGGCTTGCGGGTCGGCGCCGGTCACCAGCGACAGCTGGTATCCCGCCGCCAGCCCGAAGCCGGCCCGGTCGATCACGATCAAGTCGGTGCCACGGACGAAGTCGGTGATCTGGTCGCCCGATGCGGTGGCGTCGGCCCCGAAGATGAAGCGGTCGCGGCCGGCGCCGCCGGTCAGCAGGTCGCCGGCCGCGCCCCCTTCCAGCGTATCGTCGCCGCCGCGCCCGTCCAGCGTGTCGTCTGCCCCGCCGCCATACAGCCGCTCGCCGGCCGCGCTGCCGCGCAGGTCGTCGTCATTGTCGGTGCCGTTGACGATCTCGAAGCCCGACAGGATCAGCCCCTTCGCCAGCCCGTCGTTGCGGCTGCTGTCGGCCAGGTCGACGATGGCGGACAGGTTGATGTCGCCCTGGAAAGAAAGGGTGTCGATGCCGTCGCCGCCGACGAAGCGGTCGACGGCCCGGCCCGCCCCGTCACCCCGGGTGAAGCTGTCATTGCCGGCGCCGCCATCCAGCTGGTCGGCGCCCGCCCCGTCGAACAGCACGTCGTCGCCGGCGCCGCCACGGAGGATGTCGTTGCCGCCATTGCCCTCCAGCCGGTCGGCCAGCGCGCTGCCGGTGACGGTGTCGTTGCCGCGGCTGCCTTCGAATTCCAGCGATTCCATGCCGCTGAAGCGGGTGGTGGCGTTGACGTTCACCGTGCCGGTGCTGAAGGTGAAGGTCACCCCGGCATTCTCCTCCCAGAAATCGACGAAGACCCGGTCGTTCCCGGCGCCGCCGGCGGCGGTGTCGCCCTTGTTGATGTGCAGGTCGTCGTTGCCGGCGCCGCCGTCCAGCGTGTCGGCGAAGGCGTCGCTGAGGCCGTCGCGGGCCCACAGCACGTCGTTGCCGTCGCCGCCCGACAGGGTGTCCGCACCGTCGCCGCCGAAAAGCGTGTCGTTGCCGCCGAGGCCGTTGAGCACGTCGTTGCCGGCGAAGGCCTTGAACTCGTCGTCCAGCGCGCCGCCGGTGAGCTGGTCGTTGCCGGACCCGGTTTCGATATGGACGCGCTCGACATTCAGCAGGGTGATGCCGCTGTTCACCAGCCGGGCATTGGCCGACAGCGTGAAGGTCATGTCCGCGGTGCCGTCGTTGCGGTCGATCCAGGCGAGGTCGGTGCCGTAGCCGCCATCCGCCCTGAAGTTGGCGCTGACGCCGACGCCGTTGATGGCCAGATACATCTCGTCATTGCCGGCGCCCGCATTGATCGCATTGTTGTGGCTGCCGATCGTCTCCACGTCGACATGGACCTCGTCATCGCCATTGCCGGCATTGATGGTGTTGAGGCCGCCGGCATCGCGGATGATGTCGTCGCCGTCGCCGCCCGTGACCGTGTCGTTGCCGGCGCCGCCGTCCAGGACGTCGGCACCGACGCCACCGGTAAGGATGTCGTTGCCCGCACCGGCATCGAAGTCGACGTGCAGCGCCGCCCCGGCGGTGAGGGTGTCGTTGCCTGAGCCGGTGGTGATGTCGAAGATCTCGACGTCGCTGATCACCGTGCCGTCGGACAGGGTGGCGGTGCGGCCGGCGAAGGCGAAGGTCAGCCCGGCGGTGGCGTCGCCGCGATCGATCTCGACCATGTCGATGCCCGCGCCGCCGCGAAGGGTGTCCGCGCCGCCGTTGCCGACGATCAGCACGTCGTCGCCGTCGCCGCCATCCAGCAGGTCCACGCCGGTGCCGCCGTCGAGCACGTCGTTCCCGGCCATGCCGCCGAGCGTGTCGTTGCCGCCTTCACCCTCCAGCACGTCGTCGCCGGCATGGCCGCGGAAGCCGTTGGCGGCGCCGGTGCCGGTGATCGAATAAGCCTCGAAGCCGGTGAAGCGCGTGCCGTCGGACAACCGGCCGAGCACCGTCGAGGCTTCGGCGATGAAGTTGCCGGTGACGCCGGTGACCATCAGGCGGTCGATACCGGCGCCGCCGTCGATCTGGTCGGCGCCCTGGCCGATCTCCACCATGGCGGTGTCGTTGCCGGCCCCTGCATAGATCAGGTCGGCGCCGAGGCCGCCCTCCAGGATGTCGTCGCCGTTGCCGCCGATCAGCTTGTCGTCGCCGGCATCGCCGGACAGGGTGTCGTTCTGCTCGCCGCCGTCGATCACGTCGGCATCGTCGCCGCCGCTGATGGTGTCGTTGCCGGCTTGGCCGGCCAGGGAATCGGCCCCTTCATCGCCCCAGATGAAATCCCAGCCATTGCCGCCGCGCGCGGAATCGGCGCCGGCGCCGCCGGTCAGCACATCGAAGCCGTCGCCACCCTCCAGGATGTCGTTGCCGTCCTCGCCGTCCAGCTGGTCGGCGCCGCCGCCACCCATCAGCACGTCATTGCCGGCGCCGCCGAGGAAGACGTCGGTCCAGCGGCCGCCGGCCATGCCGTCGGCGAAATCGGTGCCCGTGACGTAGAACTGCTCGATGCCCAGGACCACGGCGCCGATCGGCAGGGTGCGGCCGACGGCCGGGTCGACCGCGCTGAACGACACCCGCGTCGCCTGGGCGGAGTAGTCGAGCATCAGCATGTCGAAGCCGACCCCGCCATCGATCTGGTCGCCGACGGCATCGGCCAGGTCGTCGATCATGATGATGTCGTTGCCGGTGCCGGCGCGGATGTAGTCGGCGCCCGCGCCGCCGGTGATGGTGTCGGTGCCGGAGCCGCCGAGGATGGTGTCATTGCCGTCATCCCCCATCAGCACGTCGCCCTGGAAGCCGCCGTCGATCCGGTCGGCGCCGTCGCCGCCAAGGATGATGTCCGAGGCCAGGCGGCCGTAGAGGCTATCGTTGCCGCCGAGGCCGTAGAGGCTGTCGCGGAATCCGTACAGGGTGTCGCCGTCGCCGATCAGCGTGTCGGCGCCTTCGGTGCCGGTATAGGTGGCCATGGGTGAAATCCGTTCCGTTGAAATCGCGAGTGGAGCGACGCCCACTCCCGACCCGCAAACGACGCGCGCTGCGATCCGGCTGTCCCGCCGAACCGGATCGGCGTGATGTGTCGGGACCGATGCGCGCGCATCCGGGAGTGGGCGCGTCCCCGGCCGCGGCAGGACCGCGGTGGGCCAGCCATACGACCATCGGCGCCGGGGGGCGTCACCCTCCGAATGGAGGGGGAACTTTCACTTTTCAACCGGCTGAGGGGTTAGAAGGTCGGGTCGAGGCTCCGGGGCAAAGGCCCGGCCGGGCCCAGTTCAGGCGCCGGATGGACACCGCGCGTAAGCCGGTGACCCCAGACTGCTGCATCTGCTGATCGTGGAAGCTGAAGCGAGGCCGCTGAGGCCTGCCACCCGAAGCCGCAGGCGTAGGGTGGCGGAGGGACCGGGATTCGAACCCGGGCACGGGGTTTCCCCCGTGGACGGTTTAGCAAACCGCTGCCTTCAGCCGCTCGGCCACCCCTCCGTCCAGCGGCGGTGCCGCTCGGTGGGCGTTCTTAAGGGGGCGGCGAGGGCTTGTCAATGACGGCTCTCGGCATGGCCCGGCCCGCTGCGCCGCAGGGCCGGCCCGGCCGTGGCGCGGCGGCCGCAACCTGTGGCAAAACGGCACCCGGTGACGCCTCTGTCACCGGATTTTCTTGAAAGCGCCACCGCTCCCCTATAGTGCTGGAAAGACTACCGGGCAGGAAAATTGTTGGGTGCTTCGGCCGTATGTCTGCCGTCACGGTGCGAGAGAGACCGATGCCGATGCCGCCCGAACGCTGGACCAAGCCTGCCGAAAGCGAAGCTGAATGAAGCCAGTCACGCCGCTGCTCGACACCATCCGCACCCCAGAAGACCTCCGACTCCTGCCGGCTTCCGACGTGAAGCAGGTCGCCGATGAGCTGAGGGCCGAGACCATCGACGCGGTCTCGACCACCGGCGGTCATCTCGGCGCCGGGCTCGGCGTGGTCGAGCTCACCGTCGCCATCCACCGGGTGTTCGACACGCCGCGCGACAAGCTGATCTGGGATGTCGGCCACCAGGCCTATCCGCACAAGATCCTGACCGGGCGGCGCGACCGCATCCGCACCCTGCGCCAGGGCGGCGGCCTGTCCGGCTTCACCAAGCGGTCGGAAAGCGAGTACGACCCGTTCGGCGCGGCGCACAGCTCGACCTCGATCTCGGCCGGCCTCGGCATGGCCGTGGCCCGTGACCTGAAGGGCGAGGACTTCCGAGTCGTCGCTGTGATCGGCGACGGTGCCATGAGCGCCGGCATGGCCTATGAGGCGATGAACAACGCCGGCGCGCTGAAGAGCCGCCTGGTCGTCATCCTCAACGACAACGACATGTCGATCGCCCCGCCGGTCGGCGCCATGAGCGCCTATCTGTCGCGGCTGATCTCCTCGCGCTCCTACCGTTCGCTGCGCCACCTGATGCGCGACGTCACCGCGGTGTTCCCGCGGCCGGTGGCGCGCGCCGCCAAGCGGGCCGAGGAATATGCCCGCGGCTTCGTCACCGGCGGCACGATGTTCGAGGAGCTGGGCTTCTACTATGTCGGCCCGATCGACGGCCACAATCTCGACCACCTGTTGCCGGTGCTCGAGAATGTCCGCGACGCTGATGACGGCCCGGTGCTGGTCCATGTCGTCACCCAGAAGGGCAAGGGCTACGGCCCGGCCGAGGCGGCGCCGGACAAGTACCACGGCGTCAGCCGCTTCGACGTCATCACCGGCGCCCAGGCCAAGCCGAAGAGCAACGCGCCCAGCTACACCGGCGTCTTCGCCCAGGCCCTGATCCAGGAGGCGGAGGAGGATGAGCGCATCGTCGCCGTCACCGCCGCCATGCCCTCGGGCACCGGCCTGGACAAGTTCGCCCAGCGCTTCCCGAAGCGCAGCTTCGACGTCGGCATCGCCGAGCAGCACGCGGTGACCTTCGCCGCCGGCATGGCGACCGAAGGCTTCAGGCCGTTCTGCGCGATCTACTCGACCTTCCTGCAGCGCGCCTACGATCAGGTGGTGCACGACGTGGCGATCCAGCACCTGCCGGTGCGCTTCGCCATCGACCGCGCCGGGCTGGTCGGCGCCGACGGCGCCACCCATGCCGGCGCCTTCGACATCCCCTATCTCGCCTGCCTGCCGGGCATGGTGCTGATGGCCGCGGCCGACGAGGCCGAACTGGTGCACATGGTGGCGACCGCCGCCGCGCTGGACGACCAGCCCTCGGCCTTCCGTTATCCGCGCGGCGACGGCGTCGGCGTCGAGCTGCCGGCCCGCGGCAAGCCGCTGGCCCTGGGCAAGGGCCGCGTGCTGCGCGAGGGCACGTCGATCGCGCTGCTCAGCTACGGCACCCGGCTGCAGGAGTGCCTGGCGGCGGCCGACGCGCTCGGCGTCATGGGCCTGTCGACCACCGTGGCCGATGCCCGCTTCGCCAAGCCGCTCGACACCGAGCTGGTGAACCAGCTGGCCCGCCACCACGCCGTGCTGATCACGGTGGAGGAGGGGGCCGAGGGCGGCTTCGGCAGCATCGTGCTGCATCACCTGGCCCGCACCGGCCTGCTGGACCACGGGCTGAAGATGCGGCCGATGACGCTGCCGGACCGGTTCCAGGATCACGACAAGCCGGAGCTGCAATATGCCGAGGCGGCGCTGTCGGCGCAGCACATCGTCGCCACCGCCGCCGCGGCCCTGGGCCTCGACGCGCCGGCTACGGGCGTGATCCGCGCCTGACGCCGCGATCAGACCGGACATCAGCGGCCGCCCCGATCCGTCGGGGCGGCCGTTGCCATGTCCGGACCGGGCGGAACCCGCGGCCCCGCGCGCGGTTGACCTTGGAACCGGGCCGATTTCCCGTGCTGCGGGCCCGCGGCATCGGTGATGATGGCAGGCGATTCGATCTCGTGGGGACGAGAAGGGGGATACGATGACATTGCGGCACACCGTCCTGGGGACGGTTGCGATCCTGTTGCTGGGCGCCTGCGTTTCGGCGTCGGGCGCAACCAAGACGCCGGCCGCCGCTCCGGCTGCCCCGGCCCCTGCGGCTGCCGCGGCGCAGGCGACACCGGCGAAGGTCGCCGAGCTGACCGGCATCGAGGCGTTCCGAGGCTCCTGGGTCGGCGCCAGCCAGGGCGAGGGCGACACCCGCCGGGCGGCGGCGCTGGTGATCGATGCCTCGGCCGATGGCGGGCTGTTCCTGCGCTGGCGCAGCGCCGAAGGCCCGAGCGACGGCAAGCCCGGCGCCGACCCGCTGACGATGCGCGAGAACACGGCGCTGTTCCCGCCCGGCAAGACCCCCGGCGTGTGGTCGACGCGGCTGGACAGCGGCGCCCGCGCCAAGGCGCGGCTTGAGGGTTCGGTGCTCACGACCGAGCTGACGGCGAGCACCGGCGGCAAGACCGAGGTGCAGAGCTATCGCCGCACCCTGACCGCGCCGGGCAAGCTGTCGCTGCGCTACACCCGGACGGTGGGCGGCAAGGTCGAGACCACGATCGACGCGGATTTCGTCAAGCTGCCGTGAGGTGAAGGGCCGGCACCAGGTGTTCGCGTAGCGTCTCCGGCAGGTGAGACCCTTCAGAATTCTCAATGTCGTCATTGCGAGCGCAGCGAAGCAATCCAGGGGCCGGTGCGCACCGGCCCCTGGATTGCTTCGTCGGTTTCGCCTCCTCGCAATGACGCCAAGGGGACATGGTGAAAAGGTCTCGCAAGCGGAAGAAGCAATGTTGGATTGCCTCCGATCGTGCTTGGCCTCACCCTGTGATGGATTTGGAATAGGCTGACACGATGACCGATCCGGATCCGCCCCAGCAGCTTGAGCCCCTTGCCGGCAAATCGGCCGAGGAGCGCCGCCGCGCCTTTACGGAGATGCTTCGGCGAGTCGAGGAAGAGGCGGATCGCGAGGGGACGGTGACGTTAGACGAGGTTGTGGCGGAGATAGAGCAGATCATCGCCGAAGCCGAGCAGCGCCGCCGCGGCTGAACAATCCGCGGACCACCGCACCCGTCACCCCGCCTTCTTCCCGATCGGCGCGGCCCGGTAGTCGTTCGGGTCGATGCCGTGGCGGGTCAGCTTGTCGTAGAAGGTCTTGCGCGGCAGGCCGAGGGCCTCGGTGACGGCCCGCACATCGCCCTTGTGGGCGGCAAGCGCCTCGCGCAGCAGCGACGCCTCGTAGCGCTCGACCCGCTCCGGCAGGCTCGCCGGTGCGGCCGGCGGCGGAGCCGGCGCGTCCATGCCGGCCAGGCCCAGCGCCGCGCGGTCGGCGAAATGCGCCAGCTCGCGGACATTGCCGGGCCAGTCATGGTCCAGCAGGTGCCGCCGCACCGCGTCGCTCAGCGGCGGCGGGTCGCGGCGGAAGCGCGCGGCGGCGCGGGCCAGGAAATGGGCGAACAGCAGCGGGATGTCGCCCCGGCGCTCGCGCAGGGGCGGGATGCGCAGCGTCACCACGTTCAGCCGGTAGTAGAGATCGGCCCGGAACCGGCCCTCCTGCGACGCCGCGGCCAGGTCGGTCTTGGTGGCGGCGACGACGCGCAGGTCCAGCGGCCGGCGTTCATTGGTGCCCAGCGGCTCCACCGCCCGTTCCTCCAGCACCCGCAGCAGCTTCACCTGCAGCGCCGCCGGCATGCTCTCGACCTCGTCGAGGAACAGCGTGCCGCCATCGGCATGCTCGATCCGGCCGATGCGGCGCTTCTGCGCCCCGGTGAAGGCGCCGGCCTCGTGGCCGAACAGCTCGCTCTCGATCACGCTCTCCGGCAGCGCGCCGCAATTCAGCGCTACCAGGGGTTTGGTGCGCCGGCGGCTCCAGCGGTGCAGCGCCTCGGCCACCACCTCCTTGCCCGACCCGGTCTCGCCCAGCACCAGCACGTCGACATCGGCATCGGCGACGTCGCGCACGGTGCGGCGCAGCCGCTCCATCTCCGGCGTGTCGCCGAGGAAGGTCAGGTCGTCGGCCCCTTCCAACTGCGCCTTCAGCCGCCGGTTCTCGATCACCAGCCGCCGCTTCTCCACCGCCCGGCGGACGCTGTCGACCAGCCGCTCGGCCGGGTAGGGCTTGGCCAGGAAGTCGTAAGCGCCGTCGCGCATGGCGCCGACCGCCATGGCGATGTCGCCATGGCCGGTGATCAGGATCACCGGCAGGTCCGGGTCGCGTTCGCGCAGCTGGCCGAACAGCGCCAGCCCGTCGGTCTCAGGCATGCGGATGTCGGTGACCACGGCGCCCGGGAAGTCACGGTCGATCGCGGCAAGGGCGGCGCGGGCGGAGTCCAGCGCCGTGACCTCGAAGCCGGCCAGTTCCAGGCTCTGCACATTGGCGTGGCGGATCTCCGCCTCATCGTCGACGAAGACAACCTGTCCCGCGCTCATGGCGCCTTCTTCCCGGGCGCCCTCATTGCGCCCGTTTCAATGTCACGGTGAACACCGCCCCGCCGGCCTCACGGTTCGCAGCGGCGATGCTGCCGCCGAACTCGCGGGCGATGTCTTGGCAGATCACCAGGCCGAGGCCCAGCCCGGCCGGCTTGGAGGTGGCGAAGGGAATGAACAGCGCCTTCATCGTCTCGGGATCGAGGCCCTTGCCGGTGTCGGAAACCGCGATCCTAACCTCCTCCGTTCCGGCGTCCACCGCGATGCGGATCTCCGGATCGGGCAGGTCGGTCACGGCGTCCAGCGCGTTCTGCAGCAGGTTGACCAGGATCTGCTCCAGCCGCACCCGCTCGGCCACCACCCGCACATCGCCGGGCGGCAGGTCCTGCACCAGCCGCACCGACTGGCGGCGGATCCGCGGCCGGGTCAGGATCAGCGCGCCCTCGACCGCATCGGCGCAGGAGGTCGCCCCGATCGAGTTGGTGGCCTTGCGCGAGAAGGCGCGCAGATGCTGGGTGATGGTGCCGACCCGGTCGGTCAGCCCGGCGATGGTCGCCAGGTTCTCGCGCACCGAGGCGGGCTTGTCGCGCTCCAGGAACACCGAGGCGTTATCGGCATAGGCGCGGATCGCCGCCACCGGCTGGTTGATCTCATGCGCCACGCTGGCCGCGACCTGGCCCAGGATGGCCAGGCGGTTGGCCTGGGTCAGTTCCTCCTGCAGCTGCTGCCGGCGCTGCTCGCCGCGGCGCCGCTCCTCCATCTCCTCGGTCAGGCGCTGGTTGGCGTCGTTCAGCGCCCGGGTGCGCTCGGCGACGCGGCGCTCCAGCTCGGCCCGCGCCGCCGCCTGCCGGGCCACGGCCGTCAGGGCACGGTTGCGGCGGTACAGCAGGGCCGCGGCGGCAGTCAGGGCCAGCAGCGTCACCAGCCCGGCGATCAGCCGCGTATCGGTCATGGCGCGGCCGACGGTGGGCGAGGTCGGCGCCAGCAGATGCAGGGTCCAGCCGGTGGTCGGCACCGGCGCGGCGACGGCCAGGAAGCGCCCGGGCATCCGTGCCTCCGGCAGGGTCGCGGTCACCACATCGGGCCGGGCCGCGGTCATGTCCGGCGCGATCGGCAGCGGGTCCAGCGGGGCGCCGCCATATTGCAGGCTCTCGCGCACCGCCGCGCGCTCGGCCTCCGACAGCGGGCCGAAGCTGCGGAAGCGCCACTCCGGCACGTCGGTCAGCAGCACGACGTTGCGCTCGTCGGTGACGAAGGCGCTCTCGGCGAAGCGGGCCCAGGCCTCCTCCATGTCGTCGAACTCGACCTTGACCACGATGACGCCGAGAAGGCCGTTCGGCCCGTCGATCCGGCGGGAGAGGTAGGAGCCGGGCTTGCGGCTCATCGTGCCCATGGCGAAGAACTCGGCCGATCCGGCCTCCACCGCCCGCTGGTAATAGGCGCGGAAGGCGTAGTGCTGGCCGACGAAGCTGACCGGTTCGCGCCAGTTGCTGGCGGCGATGGCGGTGCCGCCGTGGTCCAGCAGATAGATCACCGCCGCCCGCGTGCCCCGGCTCAGCGCCTCGAACTTGGCGTTGATCCCGTCCAGCCGCTGCCGGTCGTTGGACGCGGTCAGCGCCGCGCGCACATCCGGGTCCTGGGCCAGGACGAAGGGCAGGGACCGCTGCTTCTCCAGCTCGCTGCGCAGCATGGCGACATGCAGGCCCAACGCCGCGTCGGCCGAGCGCGCGATCTCGCCCAGCGCCCGGTCGCGCCCGACCGGACCGGCCAGCCAGACCACGGCGATGAACAGCGGGACGCCGATCGCGGCGAACACCGCCCAACTGCGCCACCGGTGCGGCGCGGCCGGCATCACGGCAGGCCGGGCGCCCGGTGTAGCGATCGGATGGCGCTCAACAGCGGTCATGTCCCGGAGTCTAGCACCGCGGTCCTTGCGTTGCCTCTCCCGCAACACCCACCCCTACGTCATTGCGAGGAGGCGAAGCCGACGAAGCAATCCATCGGCCCGCAAGAGCTGCTGCATGGATTGCTTCGCTGCGCTCGCAATGACGGTGCTGGTGGTTTTCGCTTGGACGTGTGCGGGTCTCCGCCCTTTGCGGGACTGTCCTGTGCGGATTTCCGCACAGATCCGGGGCCG
>NZ_JBCNNF010000080.1:0-20474 GCF_039594555.1 Inquilinus sp. | reverse complement strand
TTCCGGGCGGCCGAGCCGGGCTTCGCCCGCCGCGCCCGCTGGAACCAGGGATGCTGGTCGGAGGTGTGGTTGATCACCAGCTCGGTGATCACGCGCAGCCCGCGGCGGTGCGCCTCGGCGATGAAGCGGCGGGCATCGGCCATGGTGCCGTAGTCGGGATGCACCTCGGTATAGGCGGCGATGTCGTAGCCGTCGTCGCGCCGCGGCGAGGGGTAGAAGGGCAGCAGCCACAGCGTGTCGACGCCCAGGCTGGCGATGTAGTCGAGGCGGGAGATCAGCCCCTTGAAGTCGCCGACCCCATCGTCGTTGGCATCGAAGAACGACTTCACATGCAGCTGGTAGATGACCGCGTCCTTGTACCAGGTCGGGTCCTCGAAGCCGGGGGTGGGGGAGCGCTTGAGCATGGTCACACCTCCTGCGCCGGACGGACGCGCCAGATGGCGAAGGGAAGGGCGGGGTCGAGGCGGATGTGCTGGATCTTGCCGTGCCAGGTGAAGGCGCGGCCGGTCATCAGCTCCTCGGCCGCCAGGGCGCCGTGGTCGGGCAGGCCCCATTCCCACAGCGGGATCTCGAGATCGGCCTCCTGCGGCCGATGCGGGTCGAGATTGACCGCGACCAGCAGCACGTTGCCGCGGTCGGGCGTCGCCTTGCCGTAGTAGAGGATGCTTTCGTTGAAGGCGTTGTAGAAGGTCAGGCCGAGATGGCTGTGCAGCGCCGGGTTGGCGTGGCGGATGCGGTTCAGCCGGGTAATCTCGGCGACGATGTTGCCGGGCCGGTCCAGGTCCCAGGCGCGCAGCTGGAACTTCTCGCTGTCGAGGTATTCCTCCTTGCCGGGAAGGGCCCGCGCCTCGCACAGCTCGAAGCCGTTATACATGCCCCACAGGCCGGACAGTGTGGTCGCCAGCGCAGCGCGGATCAGGAAGCCGGGGCGGCCGCTGGTCTGCAGGAATTGCGGGTTGATGTCCGGCGTGTTGACGAAGAAGTGCGGCCGGAAGAAGTCCTTCGGCGCCGTCGTGGTCAGTTCAATCAGGTAGCTGGTCAGCTCCGCCTTGCCGTTGCGCCAGGTGAAGTAGGTGTAGGATTGGGAGAAGCCGATCTTGGCCAGCCGGTACATCACCTTCGGCCGGGTGAAGGCCTCGGCCAGGAACACCACGCCGGGATCGCTGCTGCGGATGTCGGCGATCAGCCACTCCCAGAACGGGAAGGGCTTGGTGTGCGGGTTGTCGACCCGGAACAGCCGCACGCCCTCGCCGACCCAGAAGGCGACGATGTCGCGCAGGGTCCGCCACAGCTCGGGCACCGCCGCCTCGGCGTAGAACTCGACATTGACGATGTCCTCATATTTCTTCGGCGGGTTCTCGGCGTAGCGGATCGACCCGTCCGGCCGCCAACTGAACCAGCCGGGATGCTCGCGCAGCCAGGGATGATCGGGGGAGCATTGGATGGCGAAGTCCAGCGCCAGCTCCAGCCCATGCTCCGCCGCCGCGTCGCGCAGTCGGCGGAAATCCTCGATCGTACCGAGCTGCGGGTGGATCGCGTCGTGGCCGCCCTCGTCGGATCCGATGGCATAGGGGCTGCCAGGGTCGTCCGGCCCCGGGGTCAGGGTGTTGTTGCGGCCCTTGCGGTTCTTCCGGCCGATCGGATGGATCGGCGGGAAATACAGCACGTCGAAGCCCATGGCCTGGATCGCGGGCAGCCGCCGGATCACGTCGTCGAAGGTGCCGTGCCGGCTCGGGTCGCCGCTCTGCGACCGTGGGAACAGCTCGTACCAGCTGGCGAAGCCGGCGGCGCGGCGCTCTGCATCCACCGCCTGGGGCGGGTCCTGGCGGACGGCGAAGGGCCGCCGGTCCGCCCAGGCCATCAGCGCCGCCGTTTCCGGCGCCTGCAGCCGCGCCAGCCGTTCCGCCGGCGCGGCCTCGGCGAAGCCGGCCAGCAGCGCCTCCAGCCCGGCCCGGATCTCGCCGCGGGCTGCGTCGCGCGCCCCTTCCAGCAGCAGCCGGCCTTCCTCGATCTCGACGGTCAGGTCCAGCCCGGCCAGCTGCTTCTTGCGCAGGTCGGACGAGAAGGTGGCGAACACGTCGCGCCAGGCCTCGACGGCGAAGAGGTAGCGGCCCATCCGTTCCAGCGGGAACTCCCCCGCCCAGCGGTCGTTGCCGGTCGGCGCCATGCGCATCTCGCGCCAGCTCTCCTCGTCCTCCGGCCGCCACAGCAGGGCGACGGCGGTGATCTCGTGCCCGTCGGTGACCACATCGGCCTCGACCCGCACGCTCTCACCGGCGATGCGCTTGACCGGGAAGCGGGGATGGCCGGGGGAGGGGGAGACCGCCTCGATCGCCACCCGTGGCGCCCGGACCGCGCGGGCCAGGTCCAGTTCGGCGATGCGCGCAGGGGCGGCTGCGACGGGCGCCGCGCGCGGCGCCTCCAGTACCCGGGTCTCGCCGGGGTCGAGCGTCATGGGGCGGCTGCCGTCCAGCGTGGCCGGCGCGTCGCCCCGGGGGTCGGAGAACGGGCCGAAATCGCCGCCGACATCGCGCAGCAGCTGCGCGGGCTGCACCACCGACGGCCGCTGCAGGTCCGCATTCGCCAGGATCAGCTCCGCCCGCTCCGGCCTCGGCCCCGTCTCGGTGCGGAGCAGCGCGACCACGGTGGCGCCCGGGGCGCTGAGGCCGCGCAGGGCGGCGGGTCTGTCGCTGCGCCGGCCCAGCGCCGCGATCGCGGACGCGATCTCCGCGGTCAGGTCGAAGGGCGCCGTCTGCCGGGCCCAACGCAGCTCGTCCTCAGCTGTCCCGGCCGGGATCTCCCGCGCGGCAAACTCAAACCCCATCGGCAGGAGCAGCCCCTCACCCACGGCTGCGGCCAGCCGCAGGGACCGCAGATAGGCGCGGCGCAACAGCGGCGTATGCCGGATGCGGGCGGCCAGCCGGGGGCCGTCGAGCGGTTCAGGACAGGTGATCGCCGGCAATATCCGGGGCCCCGGGCCGGGCGGGGAGCGCAACCATGTTTCCAGGGCACCGGCCGTGGAGACATAGGCGTCGAAGCCGCAATCCCGCAGCCGGGCCTGATCCGGCTCCCGATCGGTCCTGGCGGCGAGCCAGAGACGGCCGTTCTCGGCACGCGCCCCCGCGACGACCTCCGACCAGCGGCGCGCCGCGTCCGGGCTCGACGCCGGGCAGATGATGCCGCCGACGCCGGCCCGGCACTGGGCGGCGACCGATTCCGCCAACCGGGCCAGGGTGGCGTCGTCCGGCGGCATCGCCGGCGTCCGGGGCCGCTGGCGTGGATCGGGAGGCTCATCGCCAGCCGCAGGCTCTTCGTCGGCAAGGGACAGGTCAAGGATCAGCCCGAGCCCGTTTTGGCGGCAGGAGCCGGCGATCAGCCCGGTCGTGGCGAGAAGCCGGGAGAGGCTGAACGGATCCGGCGTGGCGGCCACGACAAGGTGGTCGAATCCCATCCCGGCGATCCGAGGCAGGAGGTCCCCCAGAACGGGGTCTGATGGCGGGGCCGGGAGCCTGTACATGGCCCGCGGCTGGGAGGATTTGGGGAGCCGGTCTGCTCCCGAGCGGATCCCGTGCGTTCCGGTGGCAGGTCCGGCCATGGCAATCTCGCGTCAGATTCTGTCAAGTCGTTCGCTTCCAGGAACAGCGTGATGAAAGATCTGGTTCCTAGGTTGATCATCGAATGCGCAAGCGTAGCCAGGCGAAGCATCAAAGTATGAAATGATATGTTTGGTTAATATTCAGGTGCTTTGATTCGTATTTGGGAATCTGGCGCGATGCCCGTTGCTCGGTGCTGGGTTGTGGAGCTGCAGCCGCAAGTGCATTTGCAATCCGGCATATGCAGTGATGTCGGCAGTTCCGATTGTTAGAAAACAACCTTATGTTGCGCTATGATCAGAAAGCTGACAGTCTCTCCTGAAACAGGGAGCTTGTCGTGACCGGATCGGTGCGCCAGAGACTGACCGAAAGCCTGCAGGACGGGACCGCGGCGGGGCGCGCCATCGCCACCTACATGCTGGCCAATCTGAGCGAGCTGCCCTTCGAGACCTCGGCCACCATCGCCCGCAAGGTCGGTGTCAGCGAACTGACCGTCGGCCGCTTCTGTCGCGCTATCGGCTACCAGCATTTCAAGGACCTGAAGGCCGACCTGAAATCCGACATCGGCGACAGCCCGTGGCTGATCGGCGATCGGCTGCGCGAGTTCCAGGCCCGCAGCCGCGGCGGCGGGGGCGACATGGCCCGCAGCCTGGAGCTGGAGATCGCCGCCATCGTCCGGGTCTACGAGCTGGCGCAGACGCCGCAGTGGAAGACGGTGGTGCGGCGGCTGGCGACGGTGCCGCGGGTCTTCGTCGCCGGCTTCCAGACCGAGCGCGGCATCGCCGCGATCATGGTGCATCAGCTGCGCTATCTGCGCGACGGGGTGCATCTGGTCGACCTGTCCTCCGGCAACTTCGCCGAGGTGCTGCTGACCGATCCGGACAGCGCTGCGCTGGTGCTGTTCGATGCCCGCCGCTACTCGCAGCAGGCGCCGCTGCTGGCGCGGCGGGCGCGGGACGCCGGAATGCCGGTGACCCTGGTGACCGACCAGTTCTGCGACTGGGGCCATGACTGCGCCACCGAGGTCTTCGCGGTGCCGACCGAGATCAACCTGTTCTGGGATTCGACCGCGCCGATGGTGTCGCTGATCCAGCTGCTGCTGAACGGCATCTTCAGCGAGCTGGGCCCCGAGGTCGAGGACCGGCTGAACCGGATCGCGGAACTGTACAACGACTTCATCGGCCATGTCGGCCGCATCCCCGACCGCTGACGCGGCCGGCCAGGACAAAGACGGAAACACGGAGGCAGGACATGACGGGACTGACGACAGGCGGAGTCCGCCTGGCCGGCGTGCTGGGCCTGGCCCTGGCGGCGATGCTGCCGCTGCGGCCGGCGGCGGCGCAGGAGGCCGTGGTGGTGCTGGGCAGTGCCGAGGCCGGCGTGCCGAACTACGACCCGATCCGCGGCGCCATCCTCAACACCGGCGCGTCGCTGATCTACGACCGGCTGGTCGAGCAGGACGCCGACCAGTCCTATCACCCGCATCTCGCCACGTCGTGGGAGTCCAGCCCGGACGGCATGAGCTGGACCTTCAAGCTGCGCCAGGGCGTCAAATTCACCGATGGCGAGCCGTTCAACGCCCAGACCATCGTCTGGTGGATCCCGAAATACAAGGGCACCGAGAACGAGTTCATGGTCGACGCGATCGACCATGTCGAGGCAGTCGATGACTACACGGTGCGCTTCGTGATGAAGCGGCCGGAGCCGAACCTGATCTTCAACCTCGCCAGCGCCTTCATGGGCATCCCCAGCCCGAAGGCTTTCGACGCCGCCGGCGACGGCTATGGCGTGACCGAGGCGGTGGGCACCGGCCCGTACAAGCTGGAGAGCTTCACGGTCGGGCAGGAGACCGTGCTGGTCCGCAACGACGACTACGCCTGGGGCACCGACCTGTCGGAGAACCAGGGCCCGCCGCATATCGAGCGGCTGACGTTGCGCGAGATCCCGGACCAGTCGACCGCCTTCCTGGAGCTGAAGACCGGCGGCGTCGACATGCTGCTGGACCTGCCCACCGACTACCTGTCGCAGCTGAAGTCGGAGCCGGACATCGATTTCCGCACCCAGCCCGGCTTCGGCGTGACCTACATGCCGATCAACACCCAGCTGGAGCCGTTCACCGACATCCGGGTCCGCGAGGCGACGGCGCTGGCGATCGACCAGGCCGCGATCCTGAAGACCGTCTACAACGGCGTCGGCACCGAGGCGCACCAGTTCCTGATCGCGTCGCTGCCGGAATCGAAGGTCGATCCGAAGGTCGAGATCCGCTACGACGCCGCCCGGGCCAACAAGATCCTGGACGAGGCCGGCTGGGTCCGCGCCGATGACGGCATCCGGGTCAAGGACGGCAAGCGCCTGTCGGTCAAGCTGTGGACGCGGGCGGAGACGGAGTTCAAGCGCATCGCCGAGATCGTGCAGGCCCAGCTGAAGGCCATCGGCATGGACGCCGCCATCACCGTCTTCGACACCAGCACCATCCGCGACCAGTACAAGAAGGGCGAGCACCAGCTGGTGATCAGCACCTATGGCTGGAACAACGCCGACATCCTCGACTGGTGCTTCAGCGGCAAGCGCCTGTTCTATCCGAACGTGGCGATGTGGAACGACCCGAAGTCGGAGGCGCTGAACGAGATCGCCATGCACCAGTCCCACACCGGGGCCGAGCGCGAGGCGAATTTCCGCAAGTATCACGAATACCTGCTGAGCCAGTTCGTCTTCGCGCCGATCTACGAGCCGGCGCAGAACATGGCGTTCAACAAGACCCGGCTGCAGGTGCCTGCCGTGATCCGCGGCCCGCAGCTGAGTCAGCAGACCTTCGTCGACCTCAAGGTCGCCGAGTAGCGCGGCGCGGACCGGGAGGCCGAGATGATCGCCTTTGTGCTGCGGCGCCTGGCGCTGCTGGTGCCGGTCTTCCTGGTGGTCTCGGTGGTGGTGTTCCTCATCATTCACCTGGTGCCGGGCGACCCGATCGACAACATGATGCGGGTCGGGTCGACCCCGGCGCAGCGAGCGCAGATCGCGGCCAAATACGGCCTCGACCGCAGCCTGGCCGAGCAATATGTCGTGTGGATGGGGCGGCTGCTGACCGGCGATCTCGGCACCGCCATCATCCAGCGCCGCCCGGTCGCCGACCTGATCGCCCAGAACCTGCCGTTCAGCCTGGCGCTGGGCGGGCTGGCGCTGGCCTTCTCGACCCTCGTCGGCGTCGCTGCCGGAGTGCTGGCGGCCAGCTTCCACCGCAGCCGGATCGACGATGCGGTGACCGGGCTGATCCTGCTGGGCTCCACCGTTCCCGGCTTCTGGCTGGGGCTGCTGCTGATCCTGGTCTTCGCCGTGTCGCTGGGCTGGGTGCCGGTGTCCGGTGCGCGCGGCTGGACCTCGCTGATCCTGCCGGTGATCGCCGCGGGCGCCGGCGGCATCGCCCTGGTGGCGCGGGTGACCCGGGTGGCGATGATCGAGGCGTCGCGGCAGGATTTCGTGCTGCTGCTGCACGCCAAGGGCCTGCCGCCCTGGACCATCCAGCTGCGCCATGTGCTGCGTCACGCGCTGCTGCCGGTCGTGACCGTGCTGGGACTGCGCATCGGCTGGATCCTGGGCGGCGCCGTGGCCATCGAATACGTCTTCGCCCGGCCCGGCCTGGGGTCGCTGCTGATCCGCGCCCTGAACCAGCGCGACTATCCGCTGGTGCAGGGCTGCCTGCTGATGCTGGCCATGGCGGTGATCCTGGGCACGCTGCTGGGCGACATCGTCCAGGCGGCGATGGACCCGCGCCAGCGCGAGGCCCGGCCGTCATGACCCGCCGCCCCGCCCTCCTTTCCGCCCTGTCGACCGTCAAGGGCGGCATCGCCGGCCTGTACCTGCTGCTGCTGGTGGCCGGCGCCGTCTTCGCCCCCTGGCTGGCGCCGTATCCCTACGACCAGCAGGACCTGTCGATCGTCAACCAGCCGCCCTCGGCCGGGCATCTGCTGGGCACCGACGAGCTGGGCCGGGACGTGCTGTCGCGCATCCTGAACGGGGCCCGCACCTCGTTGTCGGTCAGCGTCACCGCGATCGGCGTGTCGGTGCTGCTGGGCCTGGCCCTGGGCGCCGCCTGCGGCTATTTCGGCGGCGCCTTCGACCGCACGGTGATGGTGGCGGTCGACCTGACCTGGTCGTTCCCGGAGATCCTGATCGCCCTGATCCTGGTGGCGATCATCGGCCCCGGGCTGCAGGGCGTGCTGCTGGCCATCGCCATCGCCTATCTCGCCCAGTTCACCCGGCTGACCCGCACCCAGGTGCTGTCGCTGAAGGGCGAGACCTATGTCGAGGCCACGGTCAATCTCGGCGCGGGCCACGGCCATGTGCTGTTCGCCCATCTGCTGCCCAACGCCCTGGCCCCGGTGCTGGTGGCGGCGATGCTGGCCACCGGCGACGCCATCATCCTGGAGGCGACGCTGGGCTTCTTCGGCCTGGGGGCGCAGCCGCCGACCCCGAGCTGGGGCGCGATGATGAGCGCCGGGTCCGCCCAGCTGTTCATCGCACCCTGGGTGATCCTGCTGCCCGGCCTGGCGGTGGCGCTGACCGTCGTGTTCCTGAACCTGTTCGGCGACGCCCTGATCGCGGCGCTGGACATCCGCGCCCGGCTGCGGGAGGCCTGAGATGCTGCTGACCGTGGAAGGGCTGCGCATCGGCATCGGCCCGCTGGCCCCGGTGGACGATGTCGGCTTCGCCGTCGACCGCGGCCAGATCCTGGGCGTGGTCGGCGAATCCGGCTCCGGCAAGTCGCTGACCGCGATGGCGGTGATGGGCCTGTTGCCCCGCATCGGCGGCCGGATCGAGGCCGGGCAGATCCGGTTCGACGGGCAGGAGCTGGTGGGGCTGCCGGAGCGGCGGCTGCGCCGGCTGCGCGGCGGCCGCATGGCGCTGATCACCCAGAACCCGATGACCTCGCTGGACCCGATGATGCGGGTCGGGCCGCAGATCGACCAGTCGGCCCGGCTGCATCTCGGGCTGGACCGGCGCGCCGCCCGCGCCCGCAGCCTGGACCTGCTGGCCGATCTGCGCATCCCCGACCCGGCCGCGGTGTACGGGATGTACCCGCACCAGCTGTCCGGCGGCATGAAGCAGCGCATCGTCATCGCCATGGCCCTGGCGGGCGACCCCGACCTGCTGGTGGCGGACGAGCCGACGACGGCGCTGGACGTCACGGTGCAGGCCCAGATCGTGCAGATCCTGGTCGAGCTGGTGCGCGACCGCGGCCTGGCCCTGGTGCTGATCACCCACGATATGGGCGTGGTGGCCCAGACCTGCGACCGGGTGGCGGTGATGTATTGCGGCCGGGTGGTCGAACGGGCGCCGGTCGGCGCCATCTTCGGCCAGCCCCGGCATCCCTACACCCAGGCGCTGATCCGCTGCATCCCGCGCGAGGACACGCCGCCCGGGGGGCTGAGCGGCATTCCCGGCATCGTGCCCGGGGCCGCCGACCACCCGCCGGGCTGCCGCTTCCATCCCCGCTGCCCCTGCGCCACCGACCGCTGCCGCGCGGATGTGCCGGCGCTGCGCGGCGACCCCGACGGCCACGGCGCGGCCTGCCACCTGGCGGAGGCGGCATGAGCGAGCTCCTTTCCATCACCGGGCTCAGCCGGCGCTTCGCCGGCGGCGGGCTGTTCCGCCGGCGCGTGTTCCACGCCGTCAGCGACGTCTCCTTCGCCGTCCCCCGCGGCAGCGTGGTCGGGATCGTCGGCGAATCCGGCTGCGGCAAGTCCACCCTGGCGCGGCTGGTGCTGCGCCTGATCCCCGCCAGCGCCGGCAGCATCCGCTTCGACGGACAGGATGTCGGCGGCCTGGCGCGGGGCGAGCTGCGCCGGCTGCGGCGGCGGATGCAGCTGGTGTTCCAGGACCCGTATTCGGCGGTCGATCCGCGCTACTCCGTCCGCGACGCGCTGCTGGAGCCGTTCCGGGTGCAGCGCCTGCCGCCGGGGGAGGGCGAGGTCGCCGGCCTGCTGGAGATGGTGGGGCTGGCGCCCGCTTTGGCGCGGGCCTATCCGCACCAGCTGTCCGGCGGGCAGAAGCAGCGCGTCGGCATCGCCCGCGCCCTGGCGCTGCGGCCGTCGCTGGTGGTGCTGGACGAGCCGACGGCGTCGCTCGACGTCTCGGTCCAGGCCCAGATCATCGCGCTGCTGGACCGGCTCCGGCGCGAGTTCGGGCTGACCTACCTGTTCATCTCGCACGACCTCGGGTTGGTCCGGTACTTCTGCGACCGGATCCTGGTGATGTATCTGGGCCGCATCGTCGAGATGCTGCCCAGCGGGGCGCAGCCGGCCCATCCCTACACCAGGGCGCTGCTGGACAGCACCTTCGAGCCCGACCCGCGCCGCCGCCGGCAGATCACCCGCCTGTCCGGCGAGATCCCCAGCGGCTGGGACCCGCCGCTGGGCTGCGCCTTCGCCGCGCGCTGCCCCCGCGCATCCGATCTGTGCCGCCGAACCTTGCCGACGCTGGCCGCCGTGCCGGGCCATGCCGGCGGGCAGCAGGCGGCCTGCCACCACCCGTTGACCTGAAGGCCCATCAGAGGCCGACCGGAGGAGCAACCATGAGCTTTCGCGTCCTGACCGCCGAATTCGCGCACGAGACCAACACCTTCAACATCCACCCGACCGACTACGACGCCTTCGCCCGGCGCGAGCTGTATTTCGGCGAGGATGCGATCCGCGCCCTGGGTGACGCCAACACCGGCATCGCCGGCTTCCGCGACGTCGCGCGCGAGCATGGCTGGACCCTGCGTCATGTGCTGAGCGCCGCGGCCGAGCCGGCCGGCCCCGTGACCCGCGACGCCTTCGACCGGCTGGGTGGCGCCATCGTGCGCGCGGCAGCGGAGGCGAAGGGCGCGCTGGACGGCATCCTGCTGGCCCTGCACGGCGCCATGGTCACCGACTTCTCGCCGGACGGGGAGGGCGAGCTGCTGGAGCGGCTGCGCGAGGTGGTCGGGCCCGGCCTGCCGATCGCGATCACGCTCGACCCGCATGCCAACGTCACCGAGAAGATGTGCCGGCACGCCGACATCATCATCTCCTACAAGACCTACCCGCATATCGACATGCGGGAGATCGCGCGCCATGCCGGCGGGCTGCTGCACCGGACCATGGCGGGCGAGATCCGGCCGAGGACGCTGCTGGTCCGCCGCCCGATGCTGGAGGAGATCAATGCCGGCCGCACCGATATCGGCCCGATGGTCGGCTGGATCGCGGAGGCGCGGGCCTATGAGGGGCGCAGCGGCGCCTTCGCGGTCAGCATCAACGGCGCCTTCCCCAATGCCGACATCCCGGAGGTCGGGCCGACCGTGCTGGTGACCTATGAGGGGGAGGAGGGGCCGCACCGCGCCTTCGCCGAGAGCATCGCCGGCAGAATCTGGGACGCCCGGTTCGACGTGCTGAACACCTTCCACAGCGTGGCCGAGGCGGCGGCGATCGCGCGGGACTGGCAGGGTGACCGGCCGCTGATCATCGCCGACTATGCCGACAATCCCGGCGCCGGCGGCTATGGCGACGCCACCACGCTGCTGGGGGCGCTGCTGCAGGCCGGCATCGGCAAGGCCTGCTTCGGCCCGATCGTCGACCCCGAGACGGTGCAGCAGCTGCACCGGGCCAAGGCCGGCGAGACCCAGCGGCTGCGGCTGGGCGGCAAGACAGACCCGCGCTTTGGAGGCGGCCCGCTGGAGGTGTCGGCGACGCTGCTGTGGACCAGCGACGGCAAGTTGGTCGGCGACGGGCCGATGCTGGGCGGCATTGAGTTCAGCTTCGGGCCGAGCGCGGTGATCCAGGTCGACGGCATCACCGTGCTGGTCGTCAGCGAGCCGTCGCAGATGCTGGACCTGCAGCAGTTCCGCGCCTTCGGCATCGACCCCGCGGCGCATCGCGTGGTCGGGCTGAAGTCGATGCAGCATTTCCGGGCGGCGTTCGAGCCGATCGCCGGCAAGGTCATCGTCTGCAGCAGCGGCGCCCTGTGCACGCTGAACTACCGGCAGATGCCGTACCGGAACGTGCCGCGGCCGATCTACCCGCTGGACCCGGAGATGAGCCTCTGACCCGCTCGCGGTCGCTGGGGAGGGGATCATGAACCATCTCGCGGTCACGCCGCCGCGCGGCTACGGCGCGGCGGACGGACGGTTGTCGCTCGACGGCCACGACCTGGTCGCGCTGGCGCAGGCGCATGGCACGCCGCTCTTCGTCTTCTCCGAGGCGCGGCTGCGGGGCAATGCCGCGCGGTTCCGCCGGGCGGCGGAGGCCGGGCATCCGCGCGTGCTGGTCTGCTACGCCAGCAAGGCCTGCTCGAACCTGTCGGTGCTGGCCGCGGTGCGGGAGGAGGGGCTGGGCGTCGAGGTCAATTCCGGCGGCGAGCTGTACAAGGCGCTGGCCGCCGGCGTCGCGCCGGGCCGCATCGTCTTCAACGGCGTGGCCAAGACGGTCGAGGAGATCGGGGAGGCGATCGGCCGGGGGATCAAGGCGATCAACGTCGATTCGCCGTTCGAGCTGCGGCGGATCGGCGAGACGGGGCGGGCGATGGGCCGGCGGGCGGAGGTGGCGCTGCGGCTGGTGCCGGGGGTCGAGGGCGGCGCCACGCCCGGCATCCGCACCGGCGGCAGCGACAGCAAGTTCGGCATGATGCCGGAGGATCTGGCGGAGGTGCGTGGCATCGCCGCGGAATTCGCCGACGCGGTCGGGATCATCGGCCTGCACTGCCACATCGGCTCCCAGGTTGCCGATCCCGACGCCTTCCGCGACGGCACGCGGTTCATGGCCCGGCAGGCGCGGGAGATCGCCGCCTGGCTGGGCCGGAAGCTGCGCCACGTCAATCTCGGCGGCGGCTATCCGGTGCGCTACGTGCATGGCGACGCCGGCGGGTTGGACGCGTTCGACGCGGCCGAGGATGCGGCGGCGATGGTCGGCCGGGTGGCGGCCGAGGCCGCGCGCGAGCTGGGGCCGGATGTCGAATTGCTGTTCGAGCCGGGCCGCGCCATCGTCGGCGACGCCGCGGTGCTGCTGACCACGGTCGAGAACATCAAGCACCGCGGCGCGCAGCCCTGGCTGTTCCTGGATGCCGGCTACCACACGCTGATCGATGCCGCGGCGGTGCGCTGGTACTTCCACATGGTCACCGCCAACCGGATGGGGGAAGCGGAGGCGCCGTTCCGCGTGGTCGGGCCGCTTTGCGATTCCGCCGACTGCTTCTTCGACGTCGAGGGCGAGCATCTCTACGACGCCCTGCGCCGGACCCGGCCGGACGATGCGGGGCTCGAGGCGGCGGTGGTGCGGCTGCCCCGGCACCGCGGCCTGGCGGCCATCACCAGGCCGGGCGACATCGTCGCCCTGCTGGATGTCGGCGCCTATGCGCTGGAGCAGATGTTCCCCTATTGCGGCCGGCGCCGGGCCGGGGCGGTGATGCTGCGCCGCGACCGCGGCGTCGCCTGGATCCGGCGGCCGGACACGGTCGAGGACCTGGTCCGCGACGACGTGCCGGCCGCCTGACGGTCAGCCCAGCCGCGGCAGCCGCAGGCTCCGGGTGCGGTCGTTGTTGATCACGATCGCATCCGACAGCACTCGCACGGCGCAAAGCCAGGACGGCACCTCCGGCTCCGGCCCCTCCGCCGCTGCCGCCGGCCGGGCCAGCAGCAGGCCGGGCGCCACCGGCCGCAGCACCGCGTCGAGCGTGGCGAAGGAGGAGCGGAGGCGCAGCCGCGCCGTCTCGCCCTCGATCGCGATCTCCGCCTCCAGCGCCACGGCGGGGTCGCCGTAGCGGCCGGCGGCATCGGCGGGCACGGCCGGGGCCGCATCGCGCAGGCGGCGATACAGGCGCCGGCGGCCGAACCAGTCGGCGTCGATGTCGCCGTCCGGCCGCAGGCTCAGCCGCAGCGGGATGATGCCGCGCTCCGGCTGGAACACGCCGGGCTCGACCTCCTCGATCTGCGTCTTGCCGCCATTGCCGCCCATCACCGGCACGCCGTTCTTGGGGGCGATGGCGAAGACGTCGTCGGTCGCCGCGTCGTGATACAGGCCCGCCGCCGTGGCCAAGCGGGCGCCGGCCGCCGCCGAATGCGGCGGGCCTGGCGGATGGCCCAGCACCGCGTCGACGATCCGCCGGGCCATGGAAAAGGGCGTGATGTCGTCGGTGTTGGCCAGGATGACGATGTCGAGGCCGAGATCGGGGAAGCGCATCCCCTCCGACCGGGCGCCCGCCATCGCCCCGCCATGGCCGATGCTGCGGTGGCCGCGATAGGTCGTGGTCACCAGCCCGAGCCCGTAGGGGCTGGGCCGGCCGTTCACCGTCGCGCCCGGCCGGGCCATCCGCGCCAGCTCCGCGCCGCCGACCTTGGGGTCGTTCAGATTGGCCAGCCAGATCATCATGTTGTCGGCCGAGGAGACTATGCCGCCATCGCCATTCGCCTCCTCGCCGGCCCAGGCACGTCGCCATCCGCCGTCCGGCCCGCGGGTGTGATGGTCGGCGAGATAAGGCACGATCTCGTCGTCCTGCTTCATCAGCAGGGTCTGGTCCATGCCCAGCGGGCCGGTGATCCGCTCGCGCAGCAACTCGTTGAAGCTGCGGCCGGAGACCTGCTCGATCACCTCGTACAGCAGCAGGAAGCCGGCATTGCAGTAGATCAGGTCATCGCCGGCCGGGAAGTTCACCCCGGCATGCTCGCGGAGGACCCGGCGCAGCATCGCGCGCGGCGCGGGCGACAGCGGCGAGTGGCCGCCCAGCTCCATGATCTCGACATAGTCGCGCAGGCCCGAGACATTGGCGGCCAGGTGCTGCAGCGTGACCGTGCGCGGGAAGTCCGGCAGCCAGGGCAGGTGGCGCCGGACATCGTCCTGCAGCGACAGCTTCCCCTCGCTCTCCAGCATCAGGGCCAGCAGCACGGTGAACTGCTTGGTCTGCGACGCGATGCGCATAACGCTGCGGCCGGTCAGCGGGATGCGGTGCGGCAGCTGGGCCAGGCCGTAGCAGCCGCGATGGATCTCCCGCCCGTGGCGCCGCACCGCGACCACCGCACCTGGGGAGTCCGCCTTGGCCCAGGGCGTGAACAGCGCGTCGATCCGGGCTGTGAGATCCGCGGGCGAACCGCCCCTGTCCTCGGATACCATGGAACCTCCCCTTCTGCCGATTTCGTTGCTGGCAGATTGGCAGTTTTCTGATTTCAATTCAAATCAGTCAGATTTCTGTCAAACATCCTTGGTCATGCCGGCGATGACACCTTGCGTCCACCGCGGGAATGTGGCCGCCTGAGGCGGCATTTATAGGAAGTGATTCGCGACTGAAGACCTTGAGCCTCCCGGACTCCAGCAAGCCGGATCGATTTTGCGGCGCTGGATGAACGGATCCGTTCCATGCCGAAGACCATCCGCGGCGGCGGCCGCGTCCTGCGCATGGCGGGTATCGGGCGGTTTTGAGCCGCGGGTCAGGCCTGTTTGACAACCAACCGGAGGGGGACCCGGTGACTCAGAGACTCACGGCCGTCCTGCTGGCGGCGCTGTTCCTGCTCGCGCCGGGGCTTGCCCAGGCGCAGCTGAGCTGGAAGCCCGGCAATCCCGGCGGCGGCGGCGCGTTCAACTCGCCGGTCGTGACCAGCGAGGGGTACTGGGCCGTCGGCTCGGATCTCGGCGGCGTCTATCTCAGCACCGATGCCGGCGCCAGCTGGACCGCGGTGGGATCGGCCCAGGGCCTGACCGCCACCCATATCGCCTCGATCGCCGCGCATCCCGCGGGCAAGCTGCTGGTCGGCACCGACAGCGGGCTGTTCGTCGGCAACAGCAACGGCACCGGCTTCAGCCGGACCTATGCCAGCGGCTACATCGCCGCCATCGCCGTGTCGGCCGATCCCAACATCGTCTACGCCGCGGTGCATCCGCAATGGGACAGCCTGAGCCCCTACATCATCCGCTCCAACGATGCGGGCCAGAGCTGGGCCGCGACGGGGTCGAACCTCCCGGCCAGCCTGCGCATCACCGGGCTGCGCACCCATCCGGTTGACCCCGACGGCGTCTGGGCGGTCAGCGGCCGCGGGCGCTTCCCGGACCGCCCGGAAAGCCAGGTGGTGTACGAGGCCGATTTCTCCACGGATGGCGGCCACACCTTCACCAGGATGGACCCGCAGCAGGGCAAGCTGGTCGACATCGCCTACGGGCTGGACCCGTCGAACCTGAACCTGATGTATGCGACGGTGGCCGCCACCGGCAACGCCCCGCGGGTCTACAAATCGGTGGAGACCGGATTCTCCTGGACGCTGCTGACCTCCGGCACCCAGGCGCCGTCGGGCATCATCCTCGCCGATTCGACCAATGCCAGCCATGTCCGGATCGTCGGCCTCGACGACCAGGCGCTGCGCCCCGCCGGGACCTATGGCAGTTTCCTGTGGGAGAGCACCAATGCCGGGGCGAGCTGGACGAAGTACACCCTGAGCGTCACCGGCGGCTGGTCCCAGGCCGACGAGGTCTGGGGCATGGGCTTCAGCTACCAGGGGCTGGGCCAGACCATCGGCTCGAAGCCGTCGACCCCGAACACGGTGCTGTGGACCAACAACCAGTTCCTCTACGCCAGCAGCAACGGCGGCAAGGCCTGGAGCGACAGCGTCTCCACCGCCGTCAGCGGCAAGTGGCGCTCGCGCGGCATCGACAATGTCGTGCCGACCGTGGTCGAGCAGAGCGCGGTGGACGCCAACCTGGTCTATGCCGGCTACATGGATCTCGGCCTGTGGCGCTCGGATGACGGCGGCAGCAGCTGGACCAGCCTGAACGCCGCGGCCTACACCGGCGGCTGGGCCGGCAAGGGCGGCAACAGCCTGAGCGTGATCGCGGATCCCAGCCGCGCCAATGTGGTCTGGGCCCAGCTGGGCGGCAACATGGAGAATTGCGGCTCGCCCTGCGCCGAGCCGATGTACCTGCTGAAGAGCACGGACAAGGGCGCGACCTGGCAGAACATCACCCAGGGCCTGCCAAGCCCGATCCGGCGGCTGGAGGGGCTGGCCGTGGCCCCCGACAGCACCACCAATTACCGCTGGCTGTACGCCGCGGTGAATGGCGACGTGTATCTCAGCGAGGATGACGGCGCCTCCTGGGCGCAGGTGCTGGACTGCCCGAACGACGACTGCTTCCGGATCTACTACACCGCGACCAACGGCGTGCTGGCCCTGTCGGCGGGCGCGATCTACCGCTCCTGGCAGGGCGGCAGTGCCGGCACCTGGAGCCAGGTGACCCTGCCCGCCGCCATGACCAGCGGCTGGACCCCGGGGCAGCACTGGCTGCACGACGTCTGGAGCTATAGCGGGCCGATGGACTTGGCCAGCCGCGGCGGCAACATCTGGGTCGCGGTCAAGGGCAGCGGCAAGGGCCTTTACCGCTCGGCGGATTACGGCCAGAGCTGGACCCGCGTGCGGGCCGACGACCAGGCCCGGACCGTGACCGTCCATGCCGGCACCGGCCGCGTCTATTTCGGCAGCTCCAGCGCGGTCCAGGCCGGCGGCTACGCCACGACCAGCCAGGGCGTGGTCACCAGCGCCGACGGCGTGTCCGGCTGGACGGCGCAGAACCAGGGCCTGGCGTTTCCCTTCGCGCTCTACGCCCGGGTCGCGGCCAATGGCGCGCTGTGGCTGGTCTCGCCCGGGCAGGGCGTGATGAAGTGGCGGTGACGCGCCTGCGTTCGTCCGCAAGGCCAATCGTCAGAACGAGACCTGCTTGAAGGCACGGGTCTGGGCGGTCAGGGCCTGCTCGGTGGGCAGGCGCTCCATCGAGCTGGCGCCGTAGAAGCCGCGGCAGTGGCGGCAGCGCTGGAGGAGAGGCCGGAGACGCGAAGCGGCTCCGGGTGAGAGGAGTTTGTCGAGGCCGGGACCCGCCTCCACCCGGCTGTCCTGCGGACGTTCGACCTCTCCCGCGTCCGGCGGGAGAGGCAACGCGAAGGCGCGACATCCTGCTGTTCCCTGCGATGCAGTGATCCGACCTCAATTCATCTCTCTCTCTCTCTGGAGATCCGAGGGGCCGGCCTGATCCCGCTGATAATCGCGAGCACTGAACCGCATCCGGCAAACGGGCCAATGCCGCGAAGACCTTCTACGCTCTCCTCTCCTCGAGCCGGCGCAGCCGGGCGCGGTGGCGGCTGGCCTTGGCCCGGTTGCCGCAATCGCCCATCGAGCACCAGCGCCGGTTCTGCGCCCGGCTTTCATCGATGAACAGCCAGCCGCAGCCCTGCTCGTCCTGGCACTGCCGCACCCGGCGGGCGCGGGGCCCGGTCAGCAGCGCCGCGGCGGACAATGCGATCGGCTGCAGTAGGCCGAGCGGATCGGCCGGGCGGCCGTGCCAGGCTACGCCGTCGCCAACCGGCGCGATCTCCGCCCCGGGGCCGGCCAGCCGGCCATTGAGCAGCGCCAGATCGTCCGCAGCCGGCGCCCCGCCCGCCGCCACCGCCAGCAGCGCGCGATAGATCGCCTCGCGCAGCGTCAGCGCCGCGTCATGAAGCGCCGCCATCCGGTCCGGCGCGATGCCACCGGGAGGCTCCGCCAGGCCATTGGCGCCGAGCCAGCGCCGCAACGCCTCCGGCGTCGGCAGCCGCTCCTCGCTCGGCTGCCGGCGCCGCCACGCCATCGTGTTGACGAAGCGGATGCAGAGCTCCTCCGTCCGTTCCGGGGATCGGGAACTGCCGGGTCCGGCCACGCGTTGCCTCCATAGTAACCCCTTATAAGGTTATCACTTCGGATACGGATGGCCAGCATGCGGTACCGCCTCGCGGCGGCCTTCGCGGCGATCTATCTCGTCTGGGGCTCGACCTACCTCGCCATCGCCCTGGCGCTGCCCGCGATCCCGCCTTTCGTCCTGATGGGCTCACGCTCGGTTGCCGGCGGGCTGATCCTGCTGGCCTTCGCCCGCACCCGCGGCGCCCGGTTAGGCCGGCGCGGCTGGCTGGTCGGTGCGGCCTGCGGCCTGCTGTTCTTCGTCGGCTGCCACGGCGTTCTGGCGGTGGCGGAGCAGCGCGTGCCCACCGGCCTTGCCTCGATCCTGCTCGCCACCATCCCGTTCTGGACCGTGCTGGCCGGCCTGGCGCTGCCGCTCGGCAAACCGGCCCGGCCGCGCGCGCTCCTGCTCCTCACCCCCGGCTTTGCCGGCGTGGCGCTGACCGCCTGGCCTGCCCTGGCCGGCGCCGGCGCGGCCGACATCCTGATGCTGCTCGGTGCCAGCCTGTCCTGGGCGCTCGGCACGGTGGTGTCGGAGCGGCAATCCGGCGAGACCCCGGCGCATGCCCTGGGCGGGGCGGCCCTGGTCACCGGCGGGCTGGTGCTGCTCGGCCTCGGCGCCGCCACCGGCGAGATGCCGCGGATCGACCCGGCCGGCCTCATCGGCGTGCCGGGCCTCGCTTGGCTGCACCTGACGCTCATGGGCACGGTCGTCGCCTTCGGCGCCTATGTCTGGCTGCTGGAGCGGGTGCCACCGCCGGTGGTCGGAACCTACACCTTTGTCAACCCGATCGTCGCCGTGGCGCTCGGCTGGGCCGTACTCGGCGAAGCGCCGACGATCGAGATGCTGGCCGGCGGGATCCTGGTGCTGGGATCGCTGGTCGCCCTGCTGTGGCTCGAGCCGCCGACCGCCCATCGCAAGCACAAGCAGAAGGAGGAGAGCCGTGTCTCCCTCGACGCCCGCTGCCCCGCCGCCCGTTAAGCTCGGAGCCGGCCGACGGCCTCAGGCGGGCGGCAGCATCGCCCCGCTCTGCTCGTCGACCGTGGCGATCCGGCAGTCGCGTGGATCGTACCGGACGATGATCGTGCCGGGCCGGTTGGTCTGCCGGACCCAGACCTGGCGCAGCGCAAGGCTGTATTCGGTCGGATAGCCGGGCGTGTATGGCGCCAGCTCGACCCCGGCGATGTCGCTGGCGGTGAGATGACGCGCTGTCAGGGCGCCGGCGACCCGGCCAGAGCAGGCCTCCTTCCCCATCTGGCTGCGGACCTTCTGGGCCACGGCCGGATCGGGCGTGGCCGAAGGCGGTGCCTGGCCGGTGCAGCCGGACAGAATGAGGATGAGGGCGATGCTGGAACGAAGCCTGGCCATTTGCGATCACCATGGGCTTGGCGCCGGCGGCGCGTCCTTGTCAACTCGATCCGTGCCAACGGATTCGGACGGCCGGTTGGTTCCTGCTCCTCGCCCCGCGGTGCTCATTGCCGGGCTTCATTTCGCCTTCGGCACCGGGGGCGCGGTGCTGGCCGCGGCCATCTCCGTGTTCAGCCCTTGCGCCATCTGCAGGTGATGGAACACGACCGGCAGGGTCTCTGTGGCGAAGGCCTTCAGCCCTTCGTCCTGGCCGGAGCCGATCTCGTATTCCAGCAGCTGCGCCGTGACCTGATGGTCGGCGATCTGGCTGGCGATATAGGCACGGTCGAAATCGTCGCCCTTCAGCCCCTTCAGCCGGTCGTGGATCGCCTGGTGTTCGGCATCCATCTCCCGGGGCAGGACGATGCCGGCCGCCTTGGCCAGCCCGGCCAGCCGGTCGTTCGCCTTGCCGTGGTCTCGCACCATCTGCCGGCCGAAATCGCGCACCGCATCGCTGCCGCCCTGCGCCTCGGCCAGCTTGCCGAAGGCCACCTCGGCCAGGCCGCCCTGCGCCGCGGCGACGGCGAAGACCTGGTCCGAGGTGTTCGGCCGATGCGGCGCCGGCGTGCCCGGCTTCGCCTCCGGCGTCCCGGCCGGCGTGGTCGCCGGATTGCCCGGCGCCGGGGTGGTCGGGCTGTCCGTCGTCTGGGCCCAACCCGGGGGCGCCGCCAGCAGGAAGGCCGCCAGCGCCGCGGCCGCGATCCGATCCGTCATGCCGGTTCCTCCTTCCATGACCGTCACAGCGTCAGCAGATAGGCGGTCAGCTTTGACTATTTCTTTTCTT
>NZ_JBCNNF010000008.1:0-42361 GCF_039594555.1 Inquilinus sp. | reverse complement strand
GGATCGCCGGCAAGGCCGAGGTGGCGGCCGGCGACTGGACGGCCGTCACCGCCCGCGCCCGCCGCGCCGTGGCCATCGCCCGCGGCGAGGAGGAGGCGTGAGCGAGGCGCCCGCCGTTACGCTGCGGGCGCTCCGGGCCGAGGACTGGCCCGATGTCGCGGAGATGCAGGCGCAGCCCGGCTTTCGCTGGGGCACGCTGCGGCCGCCCTATGAATCGCCGGATGCCATCCGCAAATGGCTGGAGAACCGGTCGCCCGGCGACCTCTACATCGTCGCCGAGACCGAAGGGCGGGTGGTCGGGCTGACCGACCTGACCCTTGGGCAGGGACGCCGGCGGCACAGCGCCGGCATCGGCATGGCGGTGCACGATTCCTGGCACGGCCGGGGCGTCGGCACGGCCCTGATGGCGGCGCTGGTCGACGCCGCCGACAACTGGCTCGACATCCGTCGGCTGGAACTGATGGTGTGGGCCGACAACGCACCGGCCCTGGCGCTCTACCGCAAGTTCGGCTTCGTCGAGGAGGCGCGGATGCGCGCCCATGGGTATCGCGACGGCGCCTATGTCGACGCCCTGGCGATGGCCCGGATCCGGGACCTTGCGGGAGGGGAGGCATGACTGACGCACCCGCCTTCATCATTCGGGCGAGCCGAGTCGAGGACGCGGCCGGGCTGGCGGAGTTGCACAGCCAGCCGCGCTTCCGCTGGGGCACGCTGCGGCCACGCTACCCGTCGGTCGATGTGGTGCGGAAATGGCTGGAGACGCGGTCCACCGATGACATGCACATCGTCGCCGAGGCCGAGGGCCGGATCATCGGCGATGCCGTGCTCCGGCCCGGCAAGGGCCGGCGGGCACATGCGGCGGATATCGGCATGGGCGTGCACGATGCTTGGCATGGGCGGGGCATCGGCACAGCGCTGATGGCCGCCCTGATCGATACCGCCGACAACTGGCTGGACCTGAAGCGGCTGGAGCTGACGGTCTGGACCGACAACGCGCCGGCCCAGGCCCTGTACCGCAAATTCGGCTTCGTCGAGGAAGGCGTGCTGCGCGCCTACGCCTATCGCGACGGCACCTATGCCGACGCTCTGGCGATGGCGCGGCTCAGGGGGATCGGGTAGGGGTATTGCGGGGAGGGGAACTCGATGGGCATGGAACGGAAGCCGAACACGGCGGTGGTCGTGGTCGCGTACATACTCGACGTCCTGACGGTGTTTTTCGGACTGGGCTTTCTGGTCGGATGGCTGACCGGCGGATTGACCGGCAACGGCTTCGCCCTCAACGGCTTTCCGGCGCTCGTGCTGCTCGTCCTGATCATCGCCTATTTCATCATCTGCCACCGCTGGCTCCGCGGGACACTCTGGCGCCATGTCCTGGGCGTGCCGCGGCCCGTCACAGAGCCGTAGCCAGGGCTGCTACCCCCCTTTCTGTCCAGGACTGTCGATCCCGTTCTGGGCGGCCCTGGATTGCCGGGTCGAGCCCGGCAATGACAGATCAAGGGAAGGATCCGAGAACCCTCAATGCGCCGAGGCGGTGAAGCTGGGCTCGGCCAGGCCGCTCAGCTTCAGCTGGTCGACGATCTGCGCCTTCAGCCGCGCCAAGCCGGCCTCGTCGCCGCTCTCGGCCCGGGCCACCAGCACGTCCTGGGTGTTCGAGGCGCGCAGAAGCCACCAGCCGTCCGGCGTGGTCACCCGGGCGCCGTCGATGTCGTTCACATCGGCACCGGACTGCCGCAGCCGGGCCATGACCTCGTTGATCACCGCGAACTTCCGGCTCTCATCGACCTGGAACCGCACCTCGGGGGTCGAGACGGTGCTGGGGAAGGTGTCGCGCAGCGCGGCCAGCGTTCCGCCGCTGCGGCTGACCTGGGCCACCAGCCGCACGCCGCAATACAGCGCGTCGTCGAAGCCGTACCATTTGTCGGCGAAGAAGATGTGGCCCGACATCTCGCCGGCCAGCGGCGACTTCACCTCGGCCATCTTCGCCTTGATCAGGGAATGGCCGGTCTTCCACATCAGGGGCGTGCCGCCCAGCCTGGCTATCGCGTCGAACACGGTCTTGCTGGTCTTGACGTCGGCGATCACGGTGCCGCCGGGGTGCCGCGGCAGCACGTCGATGGCGTAGACCGCGACCAGCATGTCGCCCGGGATGATCCGGCCCTGGCCGTCGATCGCGCCGATCCGGTCGGCGTCGCCGTCGAAGGCGATGCCGAGATCGGCCTTCACCTCGGCCACCTTGGCCTGCAGCGCCACCAGGTTCTCCGGGATGGTCGGGTCCGGATGATGGTTGGGGAAGCGGCCGTCGATCTCGTCGAACAGCAGGATGTGCTTGCCCGGCAGCTTCGCGGTCAGGCGGCGCAGCACCTCGCCGGCGGCGCCGTTGCCGTTGTCCCAGACCACGGTCAGGTCGCGGGTGCCGTCATAGTCGCGCAGCAGCCGCTCGACATAGAGGTCGCGCAGGTCGAGGTCGCGCACCGCGCCGGCGCCCGTCTCCAGGTCGCCGGCCGTGGCGATGCGGCCGATCTCCAGGATCTGGTCGCCATAGACCGCGCCGGAGCGCAGCACCATCTTGATGCCGTTATAGTCCGGCGGGTTGTGCGACCCGGTGACCATCACCCCGGCATCGGCGTCCAGGTGCTTCTGCGCGAAATACAGCATCGGCGTCGGGCCGAGGCCGACGCGCACCACCTCCAGCCCGGTCGAGGCCAGGCCCTGGACCAGCGCGGCCTCCAGCTCCACCGAGCTGAGGCGCCCGTCATAGCCGACCACCACCTGCTTGCCGCCCTTGCGCTTGACGATGGTGCCGAAGGCGGCGCCGACCGCCCGGTAATCGGCGGCGTTGAGGGTTTTGCCAATGACGCCGCGGATGTCGTATTCGCGCAGGACGGTGGGGTGGAAGCTGTGAGTCATGGTCGTGGAGCGGGTCCTTGGGGAAGCTTGAGGGTCAGCTGGCCGAGCCGGGAACCGGGCGGCCGATGCTGTGATAGCGGAAGCCGGCCGCTTCCATGTCCGCCGGCTTGTAGACGTTGCGCAGGTCGACGAAGACGGGGCCGGCCATCAGCTTGCTCATCCGCGCCGGGTCCAGGGCGCGGAACTCGTTCCATTCGGTCAGCACCACCGCGCCGTCTGCCCCGCGCAGCGCCTCATAGGCGCTGGTCGCGTAGTCGATGTCGGTCAGCAGCTTGCGCGCCTCCTTCATCGCCTCCGGGTCGTAGGCGCGGATCCGGGCGCCGGCCTTCTGCAGCGCCGGCACCACGGTCAGGCTGGGCGAATCCCGCATGTCGTCGGTGTTCTGCTTGAAGGCCAGGCCCAGCACGGCGACGGTCTTGCCGGCGACGCTGCCGCCGAAGGCATCGACCACGCGCTCGGCCATCTCCTCCTTGCGTGCCTCGTTGACCTCGATCACGGTCTCGATCAGGCGCTGGCGGGCGCCGGCGTCGCGCGCGGTCTGCACGAAGGCCAGCGTGTCCTTGGGGAAGCAGGACCCGCCATAGCCCGGGCCAGGGTGCAGGAACTTCGGCCCGATCCGCTTGTCCAGGCCGATCGACCGGGCGACGTCATGGACATTGGCGCCGACCTGCTCGCACAGATTGGCGACCTCGTTGATGAAGGTCACCTTCATCGCCAGGAAGCTGTTGGCGGCGTATTTGATCAGCTCCGCCGTCTCCAGCGCCGTGGTCACGATCGGCCGCTCGATCAGGTACAGCGGGCGGTAGACGTCCGACAGCACCTTCTTGGCGCGCTCGCCGTCGGTGCCGATGACCACCCGGTCGGGCAGCATGAAGTCGCCGATGGCGGAGCCTTCGCGCAGGAATTCGGGGTTGGAGGCGATGTCGAAATCGGCGTCCGGCCGCGCCTTGCGGATCACCTCGGCGACCTTGCGGCCGGTGCCGACCGGCACGGTCGACTTGGTGACGACGACGGCGTAGCCGGTCAGCGCCCGGGCGATCTCCTCCGCCGCGGCGAAGACATATGACAGGTCGGCATGGCCGTCGCCGCGCCGGCTCGGGGTGCCGACCGCGATGAACACCGCATCGGCGCCGTCGACCGCGGCCGGCAGGTCGGTGGTGAAGGACAGGCGCCCCGCGGCCGCGTTCTTCGCCACCAGCGTGTCGAGGCCCGGCTCGTAGATCGGCATCTCGTTGCGCTTGAGCTGCTCGATCCGGCCCGGATCCTTGTCGACGCAGACGACGTCATGGCCGAACTCGGAGAAGCAGGCGCCGGACACCAGGCCGACGTAACCGCTTCCGATCATCGCGATGCGCATGGGGGCGCGTACTCCAGGTATCCGCCGGTCAGCCCGGCCGGGTCATCACAGATAGGGGGCGACGGCCTCGCGCAGGGCGGCGGCCAAATCCGGCCGGTCCAGCCCATAGGCCAGGTTGGCGGCGATGAAGCCGACCTTATCGCCGCAGTCGAAACGGTCGCCTTCGAAGCGCACGCCGTGGAAGGGCTGGCTGCCGATCAGCCGGGCCATCGCATCGGTCAGCTGGATCTCTCCGCCGGCACCGCGTTCCTGCCGGTCGAGATGCGCGAACACCTCCGGCTGCAGGATGTAGCGGCCGACGACCGACAGGTCGGACGGGGCCTCCTCCGGCTTCGGCTTCTCGACCAGGCCGGTGACCTCGGCCACCGTGCCGTCATCCTGCCCGACGGCCAGGATGCCGTAGCGCGAGGTCAGCTGCTTCGGCACCTCGCGCACCGCGATCAGGTTGCCGCCGCGGCCGGCATAGGCCTTGGTCATCTGCGCCAGCAGCGGGGTCTGGCACTTGAAGATCTCGTCGGGCAGCAGCACGGCGAAGGGCCGATTGCCGACCAGGTGGCGGGCGCACCACACGGCATGGCCCAGGCCCAGCGGCTGGGCCTGGCGGACGAAGCTGAACTGGCCCGGCGGCAGCTCGGCATCCTGCGCCGCCTTCAGCTGCTCGGCCTTCTTCCGCGCCTCGAGCGTCGCGTACAGCTCGTCGTTGCGGTCGAAATGGTCCTCCAGCGCCGTCTTGCCGCGGCTGGAGACGAAGATGAACTCCTCGATCCCGGCGGCCTTGGCCTCTTCGACCGCGTATTGCAGCACCGGCTTGTCGACGACGCAGAGCATCTCCTTCGGCACCGCCTTGGTGGCGGGGAGTGAGCGGGTGCCGAGGCCGGCAACGGGGAAGACGGCAACCTTGACGGGTTCAGACATGAATGCCTTCTCTGAAACTCAGGACGCCCGCTATGAACGCTTCACACCCCGCCTTGTGCCACAGAGCGGGGCGAAAGGGAAACCAGGGCCGGATTCCGGCCGTTTACGGCAGCACCAGCGGCGCCAGGTACTGGCGGATATTGGCCTCGAACTGGCGGTCGAACTCGCCCATCCCGTCCTGCAGCAGCCCGGCCTCGGCGCGGCTCTGGTCGGCGGCGCTGGAGCCGTCGGTCAAGGTGGTCGACCGCTCGACGCTGACATCGGCATAGCCGCCGGTGATGTTGCCGACCGCGCCGACCTCCAGCCGGGCGACCAGCCGCAGGGTCAGCTTCAGCGACGGCTGGTTGTTGAAGACCGAGGTCAGCCCGCCCTGGGTGGCCAGCCGTTCCTGCGTCAGGCTGGCCTGCTGGATGATCAGCTGGCCGATGCCGGCGCGGCCGGCGGCCTGCAACCGGGCCGAGCCCCAGCCGCGGATCGCCGCCGCCGGGCTCTGCGCCAGCATCGTCGCCGATGGTGCCGCCCGGTCGACGGTATCGATCCGGGCGACGTTCAGCCGGATCGGCGGACGGCCGGCGAAGGACACCGGCGCGACATTCGCCAGCTCCGGACCGCCGCAGGCGCCGAGCAGCAGCAGGCCGGCGCCGGCGAACAGGCTGCGACGGGTCAGAACGGGCATCGGGTCCTCCGCTTGAAGGATAGGCTCAAGACAAACGCTCCAGTGTTGTCATCGCCGGGCTTGACCCGGCGATCCAGGGGCCACCCGGAGCGGCGTCGACACTCCTGGATGCCCGGGTCAAGCCCGGGCATGACAGTTATAAATGAAAACCCCCGTGCCTCGACATTTGCCTCGATCGATGGCCGAAATGGGGCGCGCTCAGGCCGCGTACAGCGCCGCCAGCTGGTCCCGGTCGAAATCGTAGCGGGTGTTGCAGAACTCGCAGGCGACCTCGACCCGGCCGTCCACGGCCAGGCTTTCGATCTCCGCCTTCGGCATCGACTTCAGCATCGACGCCACCCGCTCGCGCGAGCAGCGGCAGGAGAAGCGCATCGGCTGGCTCGGGAAGACCCGTACGCCGTCCTCATTGTAGAGGCGGTACAGCAGCGCCTCGCCCGACAGGGCCGGCTGGACCAGCTCGTCATCGGTGGCGGAGCCGAGCAGCACCATGGCGCGGCGCCAGTCGTCCTCACGGTCGGTCGGCACCTGCTTCTCGGGGTCGGGCAGGCGCTGCAGCATGATGCCGCCGCCGCGCCAGCCGCCCTCGCCATGCCGGACGGCGGAGCGCAGCCCGGCCTGCAGCTGCTCGGACTGCCGGAAATAATGCTGGGCGCATTCCCACAGCGTCTCGCCCGACAGCTCGACGATGCCTTGGTAGCGCTCGGTGTTCTCGCCCTGGTCGACGGTGAAGGCGAGATAGCCCTTGCCCAGCAGGGCCGGCACGGTGGTGTCGGCACCGGCCAGCCGGCTCTCGTCGAACATGGCGTTGGCGCGCACCGCGCCGTCGCTGGTGACGTCGGCGACGACCAGGCGCACCGGCCCGTCGCCCTTGGCCTGCAGGGTGAACACGCCCTCGTACTTCAGGGCGCTGGCCAGCAGCGCGGTCAGCACCACCGTCTCGGCCAGCAGGTGGGCGACCGGCTCGGGATAGGCGTGGCGGCCCAGGATGTCGTCGAGCAGCGGGCCGAACCGGACCAGCCGGCCGCGCAGCCCCGAAGCCTCGATCTGGAAGGGGAGGACGAGATCGTCCCCCCCGGTCTGTACCGCCACCGCCATCGTCATCCTTTCGCCCCTGGGGTCTCCAGCGCTCCCAGGCACCACAGCAGGATGCCCTTCTGGGCGTGCAGGCGGTTCTCCGCCTCGTCCCAGACCACCGATTGCGGGCCGTCGATCACCCCGTCCGTCACCTCCTCGCCGCGATGGGCGGGCAGGCAGTGCATGAACAAGGCGTCGGGCTTGGCCTGCGCCATCAGCCGCTCATCGACCTGGTAGGGCCGCAGCAGGTTGTGGCGCGACGGCGCGTCCTTGTCGCCCATCGACACCCAGGTGTCGGTGACCACCAGGTCGGCGCCGCGCACCGTCGTCTCCGGATCGGTGCCGACCGAGACGCGGGCGCCTTCGCGATGCGCCCACTGGATCAGGTCGGCCGGCGGCGACAGCTCGTCCGGGCAGGCCAGGCGCAGCTCGAAATCGAACATGCCGGCGGCGCGGATCCAGGAGCGGGCGACATTGTTGCCGTCGCCCGACCAGGCGGCGACGCGCCCGGCGATCGGTCCGCGCTTCTCCTCGAAGGTCATCACATCCGCCATCAGTTGGCACGGATGGGTCTCGTCGGTCAGGCCGTTGATCACCGGCACCGTGGCGTTCTCGGCCATCTCGCGCAGCCGGTCCTCGTCCGAGGTGCGCAGCATGATGGCGTCGACATAGCGCGACAGCACCCGCGCCGTGTCGCCGATGGTCTCGCCGCGGCCGAGCTGGATCTCGGTGCCGGTCAGCATCACCACCTCGCCGCCGAGCTGGCGCATTCCGACTTCGAAGGAGACGCGGGTGCGGGTCGACGGCTTTTCGAAGATCAGCGCCAGGGTGCGGCCAGCCAGTGGCTTCGACGCGTTGCCGCGTGGATCAGTGCGCTTCAGCTCGATCGACCGGTCGATGATCCGGCGCAGATCGGCCTTGGACAAATGGTGCAGGTCGGTGAAGTGCTTGACGTCAGCCATGGGTCGCCGCCTTCGCCGCCCGGGCGGTGAAAACCTTGTCGAAGATGGCGATGGCCTCGGCGATCTCCGCCGTACCGATGGTCAGCGGCGGCAGGATGCGGACGACGTTCTCGCCCGCGCCCACGGTCAGCAGGCCGGCGGCGCGCAGCTCGGGCACGATCTGATCGGCCGGCTGGACGCATTTCAGCCCCAGCATCAGCCCCTGGCCCCGTACCTCCTCCAGCACCGCCGGGTGGCGCTTCACCAGCGCCTCCAGCTCGGCCTTGAAGTGCCGGCCGGTGCGCTCGACCTGCTCGAAGAAACCGTCGGCCAGGACGATGTCCAGCACGGCGTTGCCGACGGCCATCGCCAGCGGGTTGCCGGCATAGGTCGAGCCGTGCGTGCCCGGGGTCATGCCGCAGGCCGCCTCCTCGGTGGCCATGAAGGCGCCCAGCGGAAAGCCGCCGCCGATGCCCTTGGCGATGCACATGACGTCCGGCGTGATCCCCGCCCATTCATGGGCGAAGAACCTGCCGGTCCGGCCATAGCCGCACTGGATCTCGTCGAAGAACAGCAGCAGGCCGAACTCGTCGCAGATGCGGCGCAGCTCGCGCAGGAAGTCGGGGCTGGAGACCTTGATGCCGCCCTCGCCGACGATCGGCTCGATGCAGATCGCCGCGGTCTCGTCGGTGATCGCCGCGCGCAGCTCATTCAGGTTGCCCCAGGCCACCTGGTCGAAGCCGTCGACCAGCGGGCCGAAGCCCTTGATCAGCTTCTCGCCCTTGGCGGCCGAGATCGCGGCCAGGGTGCGGCCGTGGAAGCTGTTGGTGACCGTGATGATGCGCCAGCGCTTCGGGTTGCCGCGGGTGTAGTGGTACTTGCGCACCAGCTTGGTGGCACCCTCCCAGGCCTCGGCGCCGGAATTGGTGAAGAACACCGTGTCGGCGAAGGTGGTGTCGACCAGCCGCTGGGCCAGGCGCTCACCCTCCGGAATCCGGTACAGGTTCGAGGTGTGCCACAGCTTGGCACCCTGCTCCTGCAGCGCCTTCACCAGATGGGGATGGCCGTGGCCCAGCGCGCAGACGCCGATCCCGGCGATCAGGTCCATGTATCGTCGCCCGTCGGTCCCGAACAGATACGCCCCTTCGCCCCGCTCGAAGGCGAGGTCGGCACGCGCATAGGTCGGCATGACAGCGGGAATCATGGACAGGCTCGCTGAGAGTTGAGTCTCGGTCAGAGTCTCGGGGTTGCGGGAAGGAGGCGACTAAGCCCAGCTTATGCGGCGCTTGTCAACGCGCGCCCGTGCCGTTATAACGCGCGCTCCGTTCGGGTGGCGAGGCCGGGGTCCGATCCCCGGGGCATGCCCAACCACCCATTCACCGTCTTCCTTCGGAAGGACCGAAAATGCCCAAGATGAAGACCCATTCGAGCGCCAAGAAGCGCTTCCGGCTGACCGCCTCCGGCAAGGTCCGCTACAACTCTGCCTATCGCCGCCACCGCCTGCTGACCAAGACCAAGGCGGCGAAGGAGCGGAACCAGGGCACCAAGGTGATGTGCGACGCCGACGCGACGAAGGTGAAGCGCTACCTCCTGGTTAACGGCTGAGCAGAGGAGCGCTGAGCAATGGCACGAGTTTCCCGCGGCGTCACCAGCCACGCCCGCCACAAGAAGATCCTCAAGCTCGCCAAGGGCTATCGGGGCCGCGCTTCGACCAACTATCGCATTGCGATCGAGAAGGTCGAGAAGGCGCTGCGCTATGCCTATCGCGACCGCCGCAACAAGAAGCGTGACTTCCGCGGCCTGTGGATCCAGCGCATCAACGCCGGCGTGCGCGAGCACGGCCTGACCTATTCGAAGTTCATGCACGGCATCAAGCTGGCCGGCATCGACATCGACCGCAAGGTCATGTCCGACATCGCGACGCGCGATGCGGAGTCGTTTAAGGCCTTGGTCGATCAGGCCCAGGCCGCGCTCAAGAACGCCGCTTGATCCCCTCCCGCCCCGGCGGGATCGGATAGAGCGAAAGGAAGCGGGGGTCGGGCCTGAGGGCTCGGCCCCTTTTTTCATGGCCGCTGTCTTGATGCAGTGAGAGGCGGCCAAAGCCATCGGGGATGCAGGCGATGGAACAGGTAGAGACGCTGAAGCGCGAGGTGGCCGCGGCGCTGGCCCAGGCCGAGGATCTGGCGGCGCTGGACGCCGTGCGGGTCGCGGCGCTGGGCAAGAAGGGCAGCCTGACCGGCCTGATGGCGGGCTTGCGCGACCTCGACCCCGAAGCGCGCAAGGCCTTCGGCGCCGCGCTGAACGTGGCCAAGGACGAGATCACCGCCCTGCTCGACGTCCGCAAGGCGGAGCTGGAGCGCGCGGCCTTGAACGCCAGGCTGGCGCGCGAGACGGTCGACGTCACATTGCCGGTCCGGCCGGAGCGGACGGGCCGCATCCACCCGATCAGCCAGACCCGCGACGAGATGGTCGCGATCTTCGCCGAGATGGGCTTCACCGTCGCCGAGGGCCCGGACATCGAGGATGACTGGCACAACTTCACGGCGCTGAACATCCCGCCGGAGCATCCGGCGCGGCAGATGCACGACACCTTCTACCTGCCGGACCGGCCGGACGGGAAGGCGGCGGTGCTGCGCACCCACACCTCGCCGGTGCAGATCCGCACCATGCTGTCGCAGAAGCCGCCGATCCGCATCGTCGCGCCGGGCCGCACCTTCCGCTCGGACTACGACCAGACCCACACCCCGATGTTCCATCAGATCGAGGGGCTGGTGATCGACGAGGCCATCCATATGGGCCATCTGCGCGGCTGCCTGATCGAGTTCTGCCGCGCCTTCTTCGACGTGCCGGACCTGCCGCTGCGCTTCCGCCCCAGCTTCTTCCCCTTCACCGAGCCGTCGGCGGAGGTCGATATCGGCTGCTCGCGCAAGGGCGGCGAGCTGAAGCTGGGCAATTACGGCGACTGGCTGGAGATCCTGGGCTGCGGCATGGTCCATCCGAAGGTGCTGGAAGCCTGCGGCATCGATTCCACCCGCTACCAGGGCTTCGCCTTCGGCATGGGGATCGAGCGCCCGGCGATGCTGAAATACGGCATCCCCGACCTGCGCACCTTCTTCGAGGCCGATCTGCGCTGGCTGAAGCACTACGGCTTCGTGCCGCTCGACGTGCCCAGCCTGGCCACCGGCCTGACCCGCTAAGACCGCCCGCCGCACGAGGCCGAGATCATGAAATTCACGCTGTCCTGGTTGAAGGACCATCTCGACACCACGGCGTCGCTGGGCGAGATCACCGACACGCTGACCAGCCTCGGCCTCGAGGTCGACGGCGTCGAGGACCCGGCCGCCGAGCTGGCGCCCTTCACCATCGCCTATGTCAAATCGGCGGTGCAGCACCCCAACGCAGACCGGCTCAGGGTCTGCATCGTCGACACCGGCCGCGGCGAGGTGCAGGTGGTGTGCGGCGCGCCCAACGCCCGCACGGGCATGAAGGGCGTGTTCGCGCCCGCCGGCTCCTACATCCCCGGCACCAAGGTCGACCTCAAGGCGGGGACGATCCGCGGCGAGGCCTCGAACGGCATGCTGGTGTCGGAGCGCGAACTCGGCCTGTCGGACGAGCATGACGGCATCATCGACCTGCCGGACGATGCGCCGCTCGGCGCCTCCTTCGCCGCCTGGCGCGGCCTGGACGACCCGGTGATCGAGATCGGGCTGACCCCGGACCGGGCCGACTGCGCCGGCATCCGCGGCATCGCCCGCGACCTCGCCGCCGCCGGCCTCGGCACGCTGAAGCCGCTCGACGAGAGGCCGGTCAAGGGCAGCTTCCAGACCGGCCTGACGGTCGATCTCGACTTCCCGGCCGACGCCGCCGCGGCCTGCCCGATGTTCGCCGCGCGGGTGTTCCGCGGCGTGAAGAACGGCCCCAGCCCGGCCTGGCTGCAGGCGCGGCTGAAGGCGATCGGGCTGCGGCCGATCTCGGTGCTGGTCGACATCACCAACTTCTTCACCTTCGACCGCAACCGGCCGCTGCACGTCTTCGACCAGGCCAAGGTCAAGGGCGGTCTCAGGCTGCGCCTGTCCAAGGGCGGCGAAACGCTCGAGGCCCTGAACGACAAGACCTACACCCTTCCGCCCGGCGTCACGGTGATCGAGGACGACACCGGCCCGCTCAGCCTCGGCGGCATCATGGGCGGCGCCTCGACCGGCGTGTCGGACGAGACCACCGAGGTGATCCTCGAGGCGGCGCTGTTCGACCCGGTGCGCACGGCGATGACCGGCCGGGCGCTGGGCATCAACAGCGATGCCCGCTACCGCTTCGAACGCGGCGTCGACCCGGCGGCGGTGATCGCCGGCATCGAGCAGGCGACCCGGATGATCCTGGAGCTGTGCGGCGGCGAGGCCTCGCAGCTGATCGTCGCCGGGCAGGAGCCGGATTGGCGCCGGACCCTGACCCTGCGCCCGGCCCGGGTGGCAGGCCTGGGCGGCCTGGACGTGCCGCGCGACCGGCAGGTGGCGATCCTGTCGGGGCTGGGCTTCGGCATCACCGACGGTGCCGACGGGCTGATCCAGGCGGCGGTGCCGTCCTGGCGCGGCGACGTGCAGGGCGAGGCCGATCTGGTGGAGGAGGTGCTGCGGGTCAACGGCTACGACGCCATCCCGGCGGTGTCGCTGCCGAAGCTGACCTCGCTGACCCAGCCGGCGCTCAGCCCGTCGCAGAAGGCGCGCGAGCTGGTGCGCCGCACCCTCGCGGCCCGCGGCCTGGACGAGGCGGTGACCTGGTCCTTCATGGACGGGCGCGACGCCGCCCTGTTCGGCTTCCAGAACGCCGGGCTGAAGCTGCTGAACCCGATCGCGTCGGACCTAGACACGATGCGGCCCTCGGTGCTGCCGAACCTGATCCGCGCCGCCGGCCGCAACGCCGCGCGCGGCCTGCCGGACGCGGCGCTGTTCGAGATCGGCCCCGCCTATCGCGACGCCACAGAGACGGGCCAGGCCATGGTCGCCGCGGCGGTCCGCGCCGGGGCCAGCGTCCCGCGCCACTGGGTGCAGCCGCCGCGGCCGGTCGACGTGTTCGACGCCAAGGCCGACGCGATGGCGGCGCTGGAGGCGGCGGGCGCGCCGGTGGCCAACCTCGCCGTCTCGACCGACGCGCCGGACTGGTATCATCCCGGCCGTTCCGGCTGCCTGCGCCTGGGGCCGACGGTCCTGGCGCATTTCGGCGAGCTGCACCCGGCGGTGCTATCGGATCTTGGGGTCGACGGGCCGGTGGTCGGCACCGAGGTCTTCCTCGACGCCGTGCCGCAGCCGAAGAAGAAGGCCGGCACGGCCAAGCCGCTGCTGAAGCTGGCCGCCTTCCAGCCGGTGGTGCGCGATTTCGCCTTCGTGGTCGAGGAGTCGGTGCCGGCCGACCGCATCCTCAAGGCGGCGAAGGGGGCGGACAAGGCGCTGGTCGCCGATGTCGCGCTGTTCGACGTCTATCGCGGCCCGGGCGTGGCGGAGGGCCGCAAGTCCCTGGCGCTGGCGGTGACGCTGCAGCCGGTCGAGGCGACGCTGACCGACGAGGCGATCGAGGCCGTGGGCAAGAAGATCGTCGCCGCGGTCGAGAAGCAGGGCGGCACGCTGCGGGGGTAGGGCCCCGCGCTTTTGTCCCTAAAGACGAAAGCCCGGGACCAGGTCCCGGGCTTTTCTTTGGCCGGTCGTGCCGGCGGCCTCAACGATGCCGGCGCAGCGGGCGGGGCTTGGGCAGGGGGACGTCGGCCAGGGCGCTCGGCACCGGCTCGAACGCCACCTTCTGCGCCCGGGGGCGGGAAGCGGCATGCATCGCGATCATCGCGCCGATGCCATCCGAACCGACCGCGCCGTCATCCTCGGCATCGCCCTCGCCTTCGGCCGCAGCCAGCAACGGCTCGTCCAGCGTGTCCGGCCGGCGGTCGGGCCGCGGCGGCGAGAACGGGCTCGACGCCACCCGCGGCGTCGCCGCGGCCGGCGCCTCAGCGACATAGGCGCCGGTGCCCTCATGCGACTCGAAGGCCTCGTCCAGCAGCTCCGCCATCTTGGCGTTGCGCATGATCGGGCTGGTGCCGCCGAAGATCACGCCGATCAGCCGGGTGCGGCCGCGCACGGCGGAGGCGACCAGGTTGTAGCCCGCGGCGCGGATGTAGCCGGTCTTCATCCCGTCCATGCCGGCATAGGACTGCATCAGCCGATTGTGGTTCGGGAAGTTGCGGCCGCGATAGCGGAAGTTCTTGGTCGCGAAATAGGGGTAGTACTGCGGATAGTCGGTGATCAGCGCCCGGGCCAGCACCGCCATGTCATGCGCGGTCGAGACGTTGTCCGGGTCCGGCAGGCCGTTGGTCGAGCTGAAATTGGTGCGGCTCATGCCCAGCGCCCGGGCCTGCTGCGTCATCATCCGGGTGAAGCGGGACTCGCTGCCGCCGATCGCCTCGGCCAGCACCACCGATGCGTCGTTGGCCGATTGGGTGACTAGGCCCAGCACCGCGTCCTCGACCCGGATGCGCGAGCCCGTGGGCAGGCCCAGCTTGGTCGGCGACTGCGAGGCGGCGTAGCTCGACACCGCCAGCCGCGTGTCCAGGGTCAGGTCGCCCTTATCCAGCGCGCGGAAGGTCAGGTACAGCGTCATCAGCTTGGTCAGCGACGCCGGGTACAGCTGCAGATTGGCGTTTTCCTCGTGCAGCACCTCGCCGGTGCGCGCGTCGATGACATAGGCGGCGAAGCGTGGCGCCGCCCCGGCCTGGGCAGGCAGCAGCAACACCAGGGCAAGGCAGGCAAGCAGGGCTGCCGCCGATCGCGCAAAGAAACGAGCCATGCCAACCCCCCGCTCCACGCCACTTGCGGATCTTGGTTCAGGCGTGATTTCAGAACTCTAATTTAACCTGTTGATTTTTGTCCATAAACCAAATCGTGAACTCGGCAAAAAGATGCCGGTCCGCGACATCCGCACGGTTGCAGACATCCTGGCAGGATCGCCTGTCCCGCGGCAACCGGCTTCCGGTTTCATCGGACATGTTGCACTGCACAAAAATCGTTGACAGATCGAATCGATCTGCTCATAAAGGCGGCATGTTGCAGTGCAGCATGGCTGGGCGGCGCCCCGGGCGACGACAGACGGCTGCAAGCATTATGGAGCCGCTCGTCATGACCACCGCCAAGAGCCGTGCCGGCGCGACCAAGATCGCCGCCGTCGACGCCAACATCGAGACCGTGAGGGACACCGTGAACGACACCGTCAAGGCCACCCAGGCCACCGTCGAGAAGAATGTCGCCCAGGGCCTCGCCCTGTCCAAGGACCAGTTCGAGAAGGCCGCCCAGGCCGCGACCAAGGGCTTCGACGACCTCGTCGCCTTCGCCAAGGGCAATGTCGACGCCGTGTTCGCGTCGGCCACCGTCTTCGCCCAGGGCGCCGAGCAGCTGACCCGCGCCTGGTTCGCCCTGCAGCACGGCGCCGCCGAGCAGGCCGCCGAGGCGACCAGGTCGCTGTTCGCCGCCAAGACCCTGCGTGAGGTCGTCGACCTGCAGTCGGCCTACTCCAAGACCGCCTTCGACGGCTTCGTCGCCGAGAGCAGCAAGCTGTCGGAGCTGGGCCTGAAGGTCACCAACGACGCCGTGGCGCCGATCGCGGCCCGCGTCAACGTCGCGGTCGAGACCCTGTCCAAGCCGATCGCCGCCTGATCCGACCTCCTCCCCGGATTAGCGGCCGACGGCCCCGGCGACTCTGTCGCCGGGGCCGTTCGCATTTCAGCCCTACGCATTTCATCGCATCGCGGGCCTACAACTCCGGGCCTCGCGGCACTATCATCATGGTCGGGTTCAAAACCGGCAGCACGCATCCCATATCCATGAGCGACACCGAACGGAAGGATGATCGAGGAGGCGGCAACGACGCCGGCACCGGGGTCGTCGTCCAGACCAGGCCACGGACGAAGAAGCCGTCCATGTACAAGGTCCTGATGCTGAACGACGACTACACGCCGATGGAGTTCGTCGTCCATGTCCTGGAACGCTTCTTCGCGAAGAGCCGCGAGGAAGCCACCACCATCATGCTCCATGTTCACCGTCGGGGTGTGGGCGTCTGCGGCGTTTTCACCTACGAGGTGGCGGAGACAAAGGTGGCGCAGGTGATGGACTTCGCGCGCCGCAATCAGCATCCTCTACAATGTATTCTTGAGAAGGCCTGACCAGAGGTCTGGCGGGCCCTCCCGGCATGGGGACGACCGATGCTCTCGCGGAATTTGGAGCAGACGCTGCACAGGGCCCTCGCTTTCGCCAATGAGCGACGGCACGAGTACGCCACGCTCGAGCACCTGCTGCTGGCGCTGTCCGAGGATCAGGATGCCGTGGCCGTGATGCGGGCCTGCGGCGTCAATCTCGAAAAGCTGCGCCGCGACCTCGTCGGCTACATCGACACCGAGCTCGCGACGCTGAAGATCGACGGGATCGAGGACGCGAAGCCGACCGCCGGCTTCCAGCGCGTGCTGCAGCGCGCCGCGATCCACGTCCAGTCCTCCGGGCGGGAGGAGGTGACCGGCGCCAACGTCCTGGTCGCCCTGTTCTCCGAGCGCGAGAGCCACGCGGTATATTTCCTGCAGGAGCAGGACATGTCCCGCTTCGACGCGGTCAACTACATCAGTCACGGCATCGCCAAGGCCGGCGCCTCGGGCGGGGCCCGCAGCGGCGGCAGCGGCAACGGGGCTGGCGAGTCGCGTCCGGTGTCGGGCGCGGATGAGGATGCGCAGGCGGAGAAGGTCGTGAAGAAGGGCTCGGAGGCGCTCAGGACCTATTGCGTCAACCTCAACGAGAAGGCGTCGAAGGGCAAGATCGACCCGCTGATCGGCCGCGAGGCCGAGATCGAGCGGACGATCCAGATCCTGTGCCGCCGCTCGAAGAACAACCCGCTCTATGTCGGCGACCCCGGGGTCGGCAAGACCGCGATCGCCGAGGGCTTGGCCCGCCGCATCGTCGACGGCGAGGTGCCGCCGGTGCTGGCCGACGCCACCATCTTCGCGCTCGACATGGGCGCGCTGCTGGCCGGCACCCGCTACCGCGGCGACTTCGAGGAGCGGCTGAAGGCGGTGATGACCGAGCTGGAGAACCTGCCCGGAGCGGTGCTGTTCATCGACGAGATCCACACCGTGATCGGCGCCGGCGCCACCTCCGGCGGCGCGATGGACGCGTCGAACCTGCTGAAGCCGGCCCTGGCCTCGGGCGCGCTGAAATGCATCGGCTCGACCACCTATAAGGAATACCGCAACTACTTCGAGAAGGACCGCGCCCTGGTGCGCCGGTTCCAGAAGATCGACGTCAACGAGCCGTCGATCGACGATACGGTCAAGATCCTGCAGGGGCTGAAGAGCTATTACGAGAAGCACCACCAGGTGCGCTACACCGCGGACGCCATCCGCACCGCGGTGGAGCTGTCGGCCCGCTACATCGGCGACCGCAAGCTGCCGGACAAGGCGATCGACGTGATCGACGAGGCCGGCGCCGCCCAGATGCTGCTGCCGCCGTCGCGCCGCAAGAAGACCATCGGCATGCGCGACGTCGAGGCGGTGGTGGCCAAGATCGCCCGCATCCCGCCGAAGAGCGTCAGCCGCGACGACAAGGTGGTGCTGCAGACCCTCGACCGCGACCTGAAGACCCTGGTGTTCGGCCAGGACCCAGCGATCGAGGCGCTGTCGGCGGCGATCAAGCTGGCCCGCGCCGGCCTGCGGGAGCCGGAGAAGCCGATCGGCAACTACCTGTTCTCAGGCCCGACCGGCGTCGGCAAGACCGAGGTGGCGCGGCAGCTGTCGAAGCTGCTGGGCATCGAGCTGGTCCGCTTCGACATGTCGGAATACATGGAGCGGCATTCGGTCAGCCGGCTGATCGGCGCGCCCCCGGGCTATGTCGGCTTCGACCAGGGCGGGCTGATGACCGACTCGGTCGACCAGCACCCGCACTGCGTGCTGCTGCTGGACGAGATCGAGAAGGCGCATCCGGACGTCTTCAACATCCTGCTGCAGATCATGGATCACGGGAAGCTGACCGACCACAACGGCAAGTCGGTCGATTTCCGCAACGTCATCCTGATCATGACCACCAATGCCGGCGCGACCGAACTGACCAAGCAGTCGATCGGCTTCGGCGCGACGCGCAAGGAGGATGCGGACAAGGAGGCGATCAACCGGATGTTCACGCCGGAGTTCCGCAACCGGCTGGACGCGATCATCCCCTTCGGCCATCTGACGCCGGAGATCGTGTCGCAGGTGGTCGACAAGTTCGTGATCCAGCTCGAGACCCAGCTGGCCGACCGGCACGTCACGATCGAGCTGTCCTCGGCGGCGCGGCAGTGGCTGGTCAAGCGCGGCTATGACGAGCTCTACGGCGCCCGGCCGATGGCCCGGGTGATCCAGGAGCACATCAAGAAGCCGCTGGCCAACGAGCTGCTGTTCGGCAAGCTGGTCAAGGGCGGCCAGGTCCGGGTCGACGTGGCGGAGGACGGCGAGAGCCTGACCTTCGACTATATCGAGAACCCGAACGCCCCGGTCTCCTCCGACGACGCGGCCAAGGAGCCCGAGCTGGCCTGACCGGCAGGGTTCTGGAAGACAGAAGGGCGTCCCGACCGGGGCGCCCTTTTTGTTGGGCGACGGAGCAGACCGAGGGTCGGCTTACAGATTGCCTCTCCCGTTTACGGGAGAGGTCGGAGACGCGAAGCGGCTCCGGGTGAGGGGATTTCGTCGAGGCCGGGACCAGCCCTCACCCGGCCGTCCTGCGGACGTCCGACCTCTCCCGCCAGGCGGAGAGGCAATCTGCTCTCCAGGCCGATGAATCGGCCTCATCCCCGCATCGCCTCCTCCAGCACCGCGAAGACCCGCGGGCTGGCGGATTGGGCGACGTTGAAGCGCAGGTAGCGGCCGGCGCTGCGGGACGGGCTGAACACGTCGCCTGGCGCCAGCACCACGTCGCGGGCCAAGGCGCGGCGCGCCACCTCCGCCGAATCGAGGCCGTCGGGCAGGGCTGCCCACAGGAACATGCCGCCGCGCGGCTCGACCCAGGGCTCCAGGCCGAGCGCGCCGAGCCGCCGTGCGGTCTCGCCCATCGCCCGCGCCAGCCGGCCGCGCACCCCCTCGACATGGCGGCGGTAGCTGCCATCGGTCAGCAGCCGGTGCACCAGCCGGGCCGCCAGCGCGCCGTTGGAGAAGCTGGTGGCCAGCTTCAGGTCGGTCAGCCCCTCGACCCAGTCCGGCCGGGCGGCGATGAAGCCGCAGCGCACCGCCGCCGACAGAGTCTTGGAGAAGCTGCCGATATGGATCACCCGCTGCAGCCCGTCCAGCGCGGCCAGCCGCGGCGACGGCTCAGCCTCGAAATCGGCGAAGATGTCGTCCTCGACCACCACCAGGTCATGCGCCTCGGCCAGCGTCAGCAGCCGGTGCGCGGATTGCGGCGACAGGCTGGCGCCGGTCGGGTTGTGCAGGGCGGCATTGGTGACGTAGAGCTTCGGCCGGTGCTCCGCCGCGGCGCGGGCGAAGGCGTCCAGGTCGGGGCCGGACGGGGTGCGCGGCACGCCGATCACCCGGGCGCGATGGGCGCGCAGCACGCCCAGGAAGTTGAAGTAGCAGGGGTCGTCGACCAGCACGGCGTCGTCCGGCTGCAGCAGGAAGCGGCCGATCAGGTCGATCGCCTGGGTGCCGCCATCGGCCAGCAGGATCTGCCCGGAATCGGCGGCGATGCCGCGCTCCGCCAGCCGCCCGGCCAAATGTCGGCGCAAGGGGGCGAAGCCGAGCGGCGAGTCATACTCGACCAGCCCTTCGCCCTCCGACCGGGCCAGGCCGCGCAGGGCGCGGCGGATCGCCGGGTCGGGCATCCAGTCGGCCGGCAGCCAGCCGCAGCCGGGCTTCAGCGCCGGGCCGGCGCCGGGCTCGGGCGTCTCCAGCGACTGGCGGGCGATCCACAGCGGGTCGATGGTCCGGTCCAGCCGCCGGCCGGGCTCGCCCAGGGTCAAGGGCTGGGCCCGGCGGGCGACATAGAAGCCGGAGCCGGGGCGGGCGGCGATCGCCCCCTCCGCCGCCAGCCGGTCATAGGCCTCGACCACGGTCGATTTCGACACGCCCAGCGCCTCGGCCAGGCGGCGGATCGACGGCACCTTGGCGCCCGGCGCCAGCGCGCGGCTCTCGATCCGATGGCGAATCGTGTCCATCACGGTTGCAACAAGCGTGCCGTCGCGCGGCGCGGGAACCAGTTCGAGCATCCGTACCGGGCTCCGGACCAGGACAGTTCAGTGAAACTGTACCTTACCATCTCTGGTGGGGGACGTCGCCGGGCGCGAAGGTCACCGGCATCATGCAGGCGACTCAGACGACCATGGACGGATCTTCGAACGAGGCGGCGGCGGGCTGGATCAACGGCCTGCTCGGCGTCCTCATCTTCAGCGGCTCGCTGCCGGCGACCCGGATGGCGGTGCTCGACCTCGACCCGCTGTTCCTGACCCTGGCCCGGGCGGCGATCGCCGGGCTGCTCGGCGCCGCGATGCTGCTGGCGCTGCGGCCGCGCCGGCCGGAGCGGTCGGATATGGTTCCGCTGGTCGTGGTCGCGCTCGGCGTCGTGGTCGGCTTCCCGCTACTGACGGCGCTGGCGCTGCGCTACGTCACCTCGGCCCATGCCATCGTCTTCATCGGCCTGCTGCCGATCGCCACGGCGGTGTTCGGCGTGCTGCGCGGCGGCGAGCGCCCGCGCCCGGCCTTCTGGGCCTTCTCGGTGCTCGGCGCCGCCATCGTCGGCGCCTATGCGCTGCGCCAGGGGGCGGAGGCCTCCCCGCTCGGCGACGGGCTGATGCTGGCCGCCATCCTGGTCTGCGGCCTGGGCTATGCCGAGGGCGCCCGGCTGTCGCGCCGGCTGGGCGGCTGGCAGGTGATCTCCTGGGCGCTGCTGCTCTCGCTGCCGCTGTCGCTGCCGGCATCGCTCATGACCTGGCCCGCCTCCTGGGCCGGGGTCGGCTGGCCGGCGCTGGCGGCGCTGGCCTATGTCTCGCTGTTCTCGATGCTGATCGGCTTCATCTTCTGGTATCGCGGCTTGGCGCTCGGCGGCATCGCCGCGGTCGGCCAGCTGCAGCTGCTGCAGCCCTTCTTCGGCTTGGCTCTGGCGGCGACGCTGCTGCACGAACCCGTCGGCTGGGGCCTGGTCGGCTGCGCCGCTGCGGTCGTCCTCTGCGTGGCCGGGGCGAAGCGCTTCTCGCGCTAGCTCCGATCCATCGCCCGGACATGCTCGACGAAGCGCCGGGTCGCGCCCAGCGGCTCGGCGTCGCGGCGGGCCAGGTGCAGCGGCGCGACCGGGGGCGCGGCCAGGCGCAGCGTGGCGACGCCGCCGGCGTCCAGCCGGGCCATCGAGGCCGGGACGATCGACACGCCCAGCCCGGCCTCGACCAGGCTCAGCGTCGACACCAGCCGCGGTGCCTCCTGCACGATGCGCGGGCTGAAGCCGGCGGCGCGGCAGGCGGCGATGATCGAATCGTAGAGGCCCGGCCCGCTCGGCCGGCGGTACAGCACGAAGGGCTGCTCGGCCAACGCCGCCAGCGGGATCGGGCGCGTCCCGGCGGCCAGCGGATGGCCGGCCGGCACCACCGCGACCATCGGCTCGTCCAGCAGCGGCTCGACCATGAGGCCGGCGGCGTCGCCGACCGGCGAGCGGATGAAGGCGGCATCCAGCCGGCCGGCCCGCAGCGCCTCGACCAGTTCGCCGGTGCTGCCCTCCTCCATCGCCATCTCGACCCTGGGCGCGGCCTCGCGGAAACCGCGGATGGCGGCGGAGACGAAGGGGTGGAAGGCGGCGGAGCTGGTGAAGCCGACGGCGACGCGCCCGAGCTCGCCGCGCCCGGTGCGCCGCACCGTCTCCAGCGCGCGGTCGAGCTGGGCCAGGATCGCGCGGGCCTCGGCCAGCAGCACCAGGCCGCTCTCGGTCGGCTGCACGCCGCGCGGCAGCCGGTGGAACAGGGGGACGCCCAGCGCCTGCTCCAGCGCCTTGATCTGCTGGCTCAGCGGCGGCTGCTGCATGCCCAGCCGCTCCGCCGCCCGGGTGACATGCCCCTCCTCGGCCACGGCGACGAAGTAGCGGAGATGGCGCAGCTCGATCATCGGCATATCCGGAAGATATGGATGGCTATGATGCCATCCAATGGTGGTTATGCATCGACCTAAGCTCGATGAGTCCCCCGGGAGGGGGTTAGGGGGAGGGCTTTCGCCGCTGGAGCCGATCCCGGATTGGCTCGGTCAGTCTACATGTCGAGATCATCGGCCTTTCGCGCGCGGACGCGCGCAGACCCCCTCCCCCTGCCCCCCTCCCGCAAGGGAGGGGGGACTAAATGGGAGCTCCTGCTATTCCGAGGAGGTCTCATCCCGCGGGAGAATATTCATTGGACGCTCGGTCATGAAATCGTCGGGCACGTCGATCGTGCGTATCAGCTCGAAGAACTCTGCCCAGCCACCAGCGCTTGGCCGACCGGACAGAGTCACATCGCCCGTGCTGGCATCGCGGGACGCATAGACCGTGTCGCCGTCGAACCGGAAGTCCGCGGGCAGCCGGACGACCTGACCGTCGCCGGCTCTGAACAGCTTCAAGATGCGGGTCTCGGGCATCAATACCTCCCGCCTATTATCCGGCTAGGCTACAGCCAGCCCTTTCGCTTGAACCAGAGATAAGGCAGCACCGCGGACAGGACCATCAGGCCGAGGGCCCAGGGATAGCCGACCGCCCATTTCAGCTCGGGGATGTCCTCGAAGTTCATGCCGTAGATGCTGGCCACCAGCGTCGGCGGCAGGAACACCACCGCGGCCACCGAGAAGATCTTGATGATCGCGTTCTGCTCGATGTTGATCATCCCCATCGAGGCATCGAGCAGGAAGGTGATGTTGTTGCCGATATAGGTGGCGTGGTCGGTCAGCGACGCCACGTCCCGGCTCAGGCTCTTCTGGTGGATGCGGAAGGCCTTGTCCTTGGTGGCGTCGCCGACCGCCAGGAAGCTCAGCAGCCGGGCCAGGCTGACCAGGCTCTCGCGCACCTTCGACACCAGGTTCTGGCTGCGGCCGATCTGCTTCAGATTGGCCTCCAGCTCCTCGTTGGTGGTGCGGCGGTGCACCGCCTCATTGACCTTGAAGATGCGCTGCGACAGGGCGTCGACCTCGCTGCCGACCCGCTCCAGGATGTCGGCGGTGCGGTCGACGATGGCCTCCAGCAAGCCGATCAGCGTGGCCGAGCCGGTGGGGCACAGCATCGGCTGGCGCTCGGCATGGGCGATGAAGCCGGCGAAGGATTTGGGCTCGGCATAGCGGATGGTGACGAGGGTCTGGCCCTTCAGCACGAAGGTGATCGGGGCGGTGCCCGGCGCATCGGTCTCAGTGGCGTACAGCACGCTGGCGGTCATGAACATGCCGCCGTCTTCCTGGTACAGCCGGCTCGACGCTTCGATCTCCTGCATCTCCTCGCGGGTCGGCAGGAACAGGCCGAGCTGCTTCTCGGCGAAGTGCTCCTCCTCGGCAGTCGGGTTGAACAGGTCGATCCAGACCGTGTCCGTGGGGAAGCCGGCGCCCTCCACCGGCTCGACCGGGGTGAAATGGGTGTTCGAAAGCGTGTAGATGCGCAGCATCGCGGTCTGTCCCCTGCGGCCGGCGCATCACCGGGCCGGGGGGCCGCGGTCTAGCGGAGCCCTTCGGCCGGCGCGGCGCTGGGCCGTCCGTTCCCTGGCGGGGCGATCCGGTCGGGTCGCCTCTGGTTGTCTGTCTCGTCCCGGTCGGGACGACTGTCTGGCTCGTCCATGTCTCGATTCGTCGAAGGCGGCGAAGGGCCTGCCCCGGCACCCGTCACCCATGCGGCTCGGATGCCACTGCCCGAAGGCGCCGTCAAGCCGCGCCGGCGGCCGGTCCGCGGCTCGGGTGCGGGTCAGGTCAGCGCGTCGATCGCGTCGGCCGTCAGGTTGCCCGGCACGATGGTCAGCGGGATGCGCAGCCGGGCGATGGCCTTGCTGCTGGTCAGGTACTGGATCAGCGGTCCCGGGCCGGAGGAGGAGGTGGTGTCGGCGCCCAGCACCAGCACCGAGATCGACGGTTCCTCGGCGATCAGCGCCAGCAACTCGTCCCGCGCCGCGCCCTCGCGGATATGCAGAATCGGGATGGTGCCGGTCAGCTGGTTGACCTCGCGCGCCACCCGCTGCAGCCGCTGCTCGGCCTCATGCCGGGCCTCGTCCCGCAGCACGTCCTCGATCGCGCCCCAATGCTGGATCTCGCTGGGGCTGATGACGTGCAGCAGCGCCACCCGGCCGCCGGTGTGCTGGGCCCGGCGGCAGGCATAGCGCAGCGCCGCCCGCCATTCCTCAGTGTCGTCGACGACCACGAGGAAGATGCGCGGCATCTCCGTCTTCGGGGTCTCTGGAGCGTTGTCTGTCATGGTTCCCTCGATAGATGGGAAGGGATCAGGCGCGGCGGAAGACGACGCTGGCCAGCCAGCCGGCGGCGACGGCGACGAAGATGGCGGCCAGGCCGTACAGCGCCGGCTCGTCCTGCGCGAACTGGTAGATCTCGGCGCCCAGCCCGACCTTGCCGATGATCAGCGGCGTGGTCTGGGCGTCGACCACCTGGCCGCCGCGGAACAGATAGGCCTCGACCTGGTACTGGCCGGTCGGGACATTGGCGGGAAACTCGATCCGGGTGCGGAACAGCCGGCCGCTGAGGAAGCTGACCTGGCCGGTGTCGGTGACATACAGGCCCTCCCGCTGCAGGCCGCGGATCAGCGCGTCGCGATAGGCGCCGATCGCCTCCGGCCCGGCCTCGCGGTCGTCCTCGCCGGGGATCAGCTGCAGGTATCGCAGGCCAATGCCGGCGCGCTCCAGCACATTGGGCGGCGCCAACTGCTCCAGCGGCTTGCTCGAGGCCACGGCGTAGAAGCCGGGGACGTTGCTGAACTTCATGCTGGCATGGTTCAACCAGATGCCGGCGACACGGTCCTTCTCGCGCACCGTGGCGCGGTCGACCGGGCCGCGCACCACCACCGCCACGTCGCCCTCGCCCTCGGTGGCGCCGAACAGCAGGACCCTGGTGCCGGTGAAGCCGGTGTTGATGGCGATGACATGGTCCGACAGGTCGGCCACCAGGTCCTGGGCCGTGCCGGGCCGGCACAGGCCCAGCGCCGCGGCCCAGACGGCGACGGCGAGGAGGAAGCGCCGCACGGCTCAGCCCCCCCGGCGCATGGCGACGGTGAACAGGTCGGCGGGCGTGCCGATCAGGTCGAACCCGACCTTGATGCAGATGATCAGCACCAGCGTGGCCAGCAGCGCGCGGGCCTGGTCGCCGCGCAGCCGGCCGCTGGCATGGGTGCCGAACTGGGCGCCGATCACCCCGCCGGCCAGCAGCAGCAGGGCCAGCAGCACGTCGACCGTCTGGTTCTGCAGCGCCTGCAGGAAGCAGACCAGGGCGGTGGTGAAGATGATCTGGAACAGCGAGGTGCCGGCCACCAGCGAGGCCGGCATGCCCAGCAGGTAGATCATCGCCGGCACCAGGATGAAGCCGCCGCCGATGCCCATGATCGCGGTCAGGAAGCCGCCCAGCGCGCCGATCGCGATCGGGGCCAGGGCGCTGATATACAGCCGCGATTTCGGGAACCGGGTCTTGAAGGGCAGGCCGTGGAACCAGCCGTGCTTGTGCAGCTTGCGCCGCTGCCCGGGCGACCGGCGCTGGCGCAGCATCGACCGCAGGCTCTCGACCAGCATCAGCCCACCGACCGTGCCCAGGAACAGCAGGTAGAACAGGTTGATGGCCAGGTCGATCTGGCCCAGCAGCTGCAGCAGGCCGAACAGGCGGACGCCCAGCACGCTGCCGATCACGCTGCCGGCCAGCAGCACCAGCCCCATCTTCAGGTCGACATTGCCGCGCCGCCAATGCGCCAGCATGCCGGAGACGCTGGCCGCGACCAGCTGGTTGGCCTGGGTGCCGACCGCGACCGCCGGCGGGATGCCGATGAAGATCAAGAGCGGCGTCATCAAAAAGCCACCGCCGACGCCGAACAGGCCGGACAGGAACCCGACGAGCCCGCCCATGCCGAGAATCAGCAGGGCATTCACCGAGACCTCGGCGATCGGCAGATAGACTTGCATGGCGCAGGGTCCCGTCCCAGTCCCACCGGCACCTTAGTCGGTGCGGGGGCGGATGCGAAGACCGATGGCGCCAGGGCGGCGACGGCGCCGAGGCGATGCAATCCGCGCATGGATCTGTCGGTTACCTATGACGTACAGGCATGTATGTTTCCGATTATGTCAACTGTAACACTCTGGTGTATGGTGGCGCGCCTCTCGATTCACGGCACGGCCCGGCAACGATCTGCTGCAGGCAGGGAGACGGTTCCCACATGATTCTCCGCTTCTTCCTGGTCGGCATCGGCCTGGTCATCGTCGTCGGTGCGCTGGTCGGCATGAACCTCATGCGCGACCGGGTGGTGGCGGAGATGTTCGCCAACCCGCAGATCCCGCCGGTCGCCGTCTCCGCCGCCAAGGCCGAGACGAAGACCTGGACCGACTATCTCGAGGGCATCGGCTCGATCTCCGCGGTCGAGGGCATCGACGTCGCCTTCGAGGTGCCGGGCACGGTCAAGTCGATCGACTTCAAGGCCAACGACACCGTGCAGGCCGGCCAGCGGCTGGTGCAGTTGGACGATTCGATCGACCAGGCCGATCTGCGCCTGTACCAGGCCGCGATGGACCTGGCGCAGCGCACCCTGGACCGTGTGTCGTCGCTGCGCTCGCGCGGCAACGCACCGCAATCCGACCTCGACAACGCCAATGCCGAGCTCTTGAAGGCCCAGGCCCAGATCGCCCGCGCCCAGGCGACGATCGACAAGAAGGCAGTGTCCGCGCCGTTCCCCGGCATCGTCGGCATCCGCAAGATCGATGTCGGCCGCTACGTCGCCGCCGGCGATCCGCTGGTGACGCTGCAGCGCCTGGACCAGGTCTATGCCGACTTCACCCTGCCGGAGCAGGCGTTCAGCCGGATCAGCCAGGGCCAGAAGGTCGAGGTGCGGGCCGACGCCTTCCCGAACGAGGTGTTCCGCGGCCAGGTCAGCGGCATCGAGCCGGTGGTCGACACCGCCAGCCGGATGGTCAAGGTGCGGGCCACCATCGACAACCCCAGCCTCAAGTTGCGCCCGGGCTTCTTCGCCAATGTCCGGCTGATCCTGCCGGAGCGGCCGAATGTGGTGACCGTGCCGCAGACCGCGATCACCTTCAGCCTTTATGGCGACACCGTCTTCGTGGTCCGCGAGAAGCAGGCTGGGGCCGGCCAGCAGAAACAGCCTGCCGGCGATGCCGGGCAGGGCCAGGCGCCGGCCGGGCCGCAGCTGACGGTCGAGCAGGTCTTCGTCCGGGTCGGCCAGCGCCAGGGCGCCATCGCCGAGATCGTCGAGGGCGTGAAGGCGGGCGATCAGGTCGTCACCTCCGGCCAGCTCAAGCTGCAGAACGGCTTCCCGGTGGTGATCGACAACTCGGTCGATCCCACCCGTCCGCCGCAGGCCGGCTCCTAAGCCGGGCTGGGAAGGGGGACCGCCATGAACTTCACCTCGATCTTCATCCGCAGGCCGGTCCTGGCCTCGGTGATCAGCCTCCTGATCCTGCTGCTCGGCATCCAGGGGCTGGCGACGCTGCCGGTGCGCCAGTTCCCGAAGACCGAGGAGACGGTGATCACCATCACCACCGCCTATCCCGGCGCCAGCGCCGACCTGATGCAGGGCTTCATCACCACCCCGATCGCGCAGGCGGTGGCCAGCACCGAGGGGCTGGACTACGTCACCTCCTCCTCCGTCCAGGGCGTCAGCACCGTGTCGGTGCACATGAAGCTGAACGCCAACCCGGATGCGGCGCTGACCGAGGTGCTGACCAAGGTGCAGCAGGTCCGCAACGACCTGCCGGACGAGTCGAAGGATCCGGTGGTGGTGAAGGGCACCGGCCAGGACATCGCCATCCAGTACATCGCGCTGGACAGCGACCGGATGTCGCCGGAGGAGGTGACGGAATACATTACCCGGGTGGTGCAGCCGCAGCTGTCGACCACCGAGGGCGTGGCCAAGGCCGAGATCCTGGGCGCCAAGAGCTTCGCCATGCGGGTCTGGGTCGACCCGATGCGGCTGGCGTCGCGCCAGGTCACCGCGGCCGACGTGGTGACGGCGATCCGGGCGAACAACTTCCAGTCCGCGCCGGGCCGCACCGAGGGCGAGCTGGTCACCTTCGCCATCCGCACCGACACGACGCTGCGCACGGCCGAGGCGTTCGGCGACCTGGTGGTGCGCTCCGACGGATCCAACATCGTCCGGCTGAAGGACGTGGCCCGGGTCGAGCTGGGCAGCGAGAACTACGATTCTCGGGTCACCTTCAACGGGCGCGAGGCGATCTTCGTCGCCATCAACCCGACCCCCGCGGCCAACCCGCTGACCACGGCGGCCAATGTCCGCGCGGCGATGCAGGACATCGTGCGCCAGATGCCGGAGGGCATGCGCGGCGAGATCGTCTACGACGCCACCGAGTTCATCGAGGCCTCGATCTGGGAGGTCGGCAAGACCATCCCCGAGGCGGTGGCGATCGTGGTCGTCGTCATCCTGCTGTTCCTCGGCTCGTTCCGCGCCGTGATCATTCCGGTCATCACCATCCCGCTGTCGCTGGTCGGCGTGCTGTTCTGCCTCTACGCGCTGGGATACTCGATCAACACGCTGACCCTCCTGGCCATGGTGCTGGCGATCGGCCTGGTGGTCGACGACGCCATCGTCGTGGTGGAGAACATCCACCGCCATATCGAGGAGGGGCTGACGCCCAGGCAGGCGGCGCTGAAGGGCGCGGCGGAGATCGCCGGGCCGGTGGTGTCGATGACCATCACCCTGGCCGCGGTCTATGCCCCGATCGGCTTCGCCACCGGCCTGACCGGGGCGCTGTTCCGTGAATTCGCCTTCACCCTGGCCGGCGCCGTCATCATCTCCGGCATCGTCGCGCTGACCCTGTCGCCGATGATGACCAGCAAGTTGCTGAAGCCGCATGGCGCGGGCGCCGGCCGGTTCCAGCGGACGGTCGACCGCTTCTTCACCGGGCTGCAGGGCTGGTACCACCGGCGGCTGCATAGCTCGCTGAACTACCGGCCGGTGACCATCTTCCTGGCGGTCGTGCTGCTGGGTGCCTCGGCCTTCCTGTTCGTGAACACGCCGAGCGAGCTGGCGCCGGAGGAGGACCAGGGCTTCGTGTTCATGATCCTCGAAGGGCCGCGCTACGCCAATCTGGAATACATGAACCGATTCAGCGACAAGCTGATCCGCGACCTGCAGGCGATCCCGGAGCATGACGCAATCTTCTCGGTCAATGGCGCCGGTTCGCTGGCCTCCGGCTTCGGCGGCATGACCTTCAAGCCGTGGGGCGAGCGCACCCGCAGCGGCGCCGAGATCCAGGCCCAGGTCCAGGGCGTGGTCAGCGGCATCGCCGGGGTCGAGGGCTTCGCCGTCACCCCGCCGGCATTGCCCGGCTCCAGCGGCGGCCCGCCGGTGCAGTTCGTGATCAAGGCCCCCGGTTCGCCGCAGCTGGTCTACGAGCTGGCGCAGCAGATCGCCAACGAGGCACGCAAGAGCGGCCTGTTCCTGTTCGCCAACGCCACCCTGGCCTTCGACCGGCCGGAGCTGTCGGTCGAGATCGACCGCAACAAGGCGGCGGCGCTGGGCATCAACATGAACGACATCGGCACGACGCTGAACGTCATGCTCGGCGGCAACGATATCGGCCGCTTCGACCGCGACAACCGCAGCTACAAGGTGATCCCGCAGGTGGCGCAGGAGAGCCGGCTGAACCCGGAGGAGCTGAACAAGTACTTCGTCCGCACCGCCGGCGGCGAGCTGATCCCGCTGTCTTCGGTGGTGACGCTGAAGACGCAGGCGACGGCGAACTCCTTCTCCCAGTTCAACCAGCTGAACAGCTCGACCATCCAGGGCGTGCCGACGCCGGTGATCGTCACCCTCGGCCAGGCGCTGACCTTCCTGCAGCAGACGGCGGACCGGATCCTGCCGCGCGGCGTGACATACGACTACGAGGGCGATTCGCGGCAATACGTCACCGAAGGCAATACGGTGATGATCGCCTTCGCCTTCGCGGTGATCGTGATCTTCCTGGTGCTGGCGGCGCAGTTCGAAAGCTTCCGCGACCCGCTGATCATCATGATGTCGGTGCCGCTGTCGATTTTCGGCGCGCTGGCGGTGCTGAATCTCGGCTCGATCCTCCAGCTCACCGGCGCCAGCATCAACATCTACACCCAGATCGGGCTGATCACCCTGGTCGGGCTGATCACCAAGCACGGCATCCTGATGGTCGAGTTCGCGAACACGCTGCAGGAGCAGCAGGGCCTGTCGCGGCGCGACGCGATCGAGCAGTCGGCGGCCATCCGGCTGCGGCCGATCCTGATGACCACGGCGGCGATGGTGCTGGGCGTGGTGCCGCTGCTCTACGCCACCGGCGCCGGCGCCGCGGCGCGCTTCTCGATCGGCCTGGTGATCGCATCGGGCATGTCGATCGGCACGCTGTTCACCCTGTTCGTGGTGCCGATGGTCTACACCTACCTCGCCCGCGACCATCATCGTGTGGTCGAGGAGGACACGCTGGCCCATCCCAAGCCGGCGGAATAGGGGCGGATCCCTATCCGTCGGCCGTCATTCCCGCGAAAGCGGAAATCTCACGCCGTTCGCATGGTGAGAGATCCCCGCTTCCGCGGGGATGACAAGATTTTGCTAGGTTGCGGGCCGGCTCCTCGCTTCACCTCTCCTGCCGGCTACAGACCCTTCCGCAGCGCCGAGGCGGGCTCGAGATCGGTCATCACCGGGCCGGTGATCCGGAAGCCGCAGCGCTCGTAGAAGGGGCGGGCCCGGTCGCCGGCGACGACATGCAGCGCATCGGCGCCGAGCCGGGCGGCGCGTGCTTCGGCCTCCGCCAGCAGCCGCCGACCGATGCCCCGGCCCCAGGCGGCGGGGTCGACGAACAGATCCTCCAGATCGGCCGCGCCGTCGTCGCGCGGCAGCACCGTGGCGAAGCCGGTGATCGTGCCGTCCAGCTCCGCGACGAGGATCGCGGGCAGGTGCTCGGAGGGGACCTCCCGCGCCTCGGGCAGCGCCCGCAGCGTCTCGACATGGTCGCCCCAGGCCAGGGAGGCGCGCAGCTTGAGGGCGCCGAGGACGTCCCGGTCCTCCGGCCGCGCGGTGCGGATCATGATCCCGGATGCCATGCCGTTCTCCGGCTGCGCCTGTGCCGGCAGGGCCGTGGCTGGGCCAGGCCCGCCGGCACAGGCAGTTTTTGATGCGTCGCCGGTCTCCGGCGGCAGGGCCGGAGTCGCTATAGCACGAAGTCGCCGGCGACCAGGGTGGTGGCGCTGGTGACGGCGATGGCCATGTCGGCGACCTTGTCGCCGTTCACATCGGCCAGCACGACCTGGACGCCGCCGCTGAAGGTCAGGCGCACCTCGTGTCCCGCCCCGGTGAAGTTGCCGCTGCCGAGGAAGGTGAAGGCGGTGTCGCCGTTGCCGGCGTTGCCGTCGGCATCGATGGCGCCGAGATCGATGCGGTCGCTCTCGACATGCGAGAAGTCGTTGATACTGTCCCGCCCGGCCGCCGCCACGGTGCTGTCGGAGATCGCCGTGTAGACGAAGATATCGGCGCCGAGACCGCCCTTCAGCGCATCCGCGCCGGCGCCTCCGTTCAGCACGTCGTTGCCGGCCAGGCCCCACAGCGCGTTGGCGCCGGCATTGCCGGTGACGGTGTCGGCATAGGCCGATCCCATCGCGTTCTCGACGCCGCTGTAGGTATCCCCCGTGGCGTCGCCGGCGCTGCCGCCGGTGGCGAGGTTGACCGTCACCGCCGCCGTCGCCGAATCGTACATCGCGATATCGGTGCCGTTGCCGCCGTTCAGCGCGTCGGCCCCGGCGCCCCCCGTCAGGTAGTCGTCGCCATCGCCGCCCTGCAGCGCGTCGGCCCCGGCCTCGCCGTAGAGGGAATCATTGCCGGCGTCGCCGGTCAGGGTGTCGGCGCCGTCGCCGCCATACAGGCGGTCCGCGCCGACCAGGCCGCGCAGCACATTGGCGCCCGCATCGCCCCTGATGGCATCGTCGAAGCCCGAGCCCAGCACGTTCTCGACGCCGGTGAAGCTGTCCCCGGCCGCGACGCCGCCCGTCCCGCCACTGGCAAGGCTCAGCGTCACCGCGGCGCCGGCCTCGGCATAGTTGGCGGTGTCGTTGCCGGCGCCGCCGTTCAGCACATCGGCCCCGTCGCCGCCGATCAGCAGGTCGTCGCCGTCGCCGCCCTGCAGCGTGTCGGCCCCGGCCTCGCCATAGAGGGCATCGTTGCCGGCGCCCCCGGCGAGGATGTCGTTGCCATCATGGCCCCACAGCGTGTTGGCGCCGGCATCGCCGGTCAGGCTGTCGGCGAGATTCGACCCTCCGAGATTCTGGATCCCGTAGAGCTTGTCGCCCTCCGCGTCCCCGCCCGTGTTGATGTTGGTGGCCAGGTTCACCGTCACCCCGGCCAGGGAGGTTGCGTACTCCACCCGGTCGACGCCGGCGGGGTGGACCGCGCCGGCGTCGTGCCCGTAGAGCTCGTCGGCTCCGGCTCCGCCGTTGAGAATATCGTCCCCATAGCCGCCGAGCAGCCGGTTGACGCCGGCGTCGCCGGTCAGGACGTCGTTCAAGTCGGATCCGAAGACATTCTCGATGCCGGTCAGGAAATCGCCCTCGGCATCGCCGCCGCTGGCCGCCCCGGTCGCCAGGTTGATCGTCACGCCGACGGTGCTCGTGAAGTAATAGACTATGTCATTGCCGTCGCCACCGATCAGCGTATCGGCGCCTTTCTCGCCCCAGAGCGTGTCGTTGCCGGCGCCGCCGTCCAGATAATCATCGCCACCATAGCCGTACAGGATGTCGTCTCCGTCCAATCCGTTGAAGTGATTGATGACGTTACCATCCTGGCCCTTGATGCTGTCCTTGCCGTTCGTTCCGATGATATTGGCATATCCGCCATCAAGATAGGCTTCGTTCCCGCCCTGGTAGAATATGGACTGGATATTTGTTTCGGAATAACTGACATAGATGCCGTCCTGGTCCGGCGTGAACGGAAGGCCGCTTTTATCCAAGGTGCCCGGGATGGTCATTCCTATCTCCTTGTGAAAATGATCGCCCGATGGGAGCGGCCGCAAATTGGCCGGAGAGGACACCAGGGCGATGGCATCGGATAGCCGCATCATAGGAAATTGTGCAAATTCGCGTCAATCGTGCCAGATGTCGTCACGTCGGCATCACGGCGGCATCGATGCGATTTTCGGAGGTGGATCCTCGAATTCGGTATTGAACAAGCGAATGTAATTCATATTTGGTTTTGATTTTATTTAGATAGTCGGGCCGATATGTAATATATTTGTGAGGCGCCGTACGATCTGACAGTATATGTGCAAATGAATTTATGTTTTTGCGGGGGCAGCCGCGGCTGCTGCGACGCTGATAGCCTGCTCATCGACAGAAAGGGATAGGGTCATGACGAACGGTACCAGGCCGACCCAAGAGCAGATTCAGGCTGCCGCCCGGGATCTCCTAGCCCCTCTCCTGGGCATGGAGGCCGAGGATATCGACCTCTCCAGGGACCTCCCGGATTGCGGCCTGAATTCGATATTGGCAGTGCAACTCGCCTCCGGCTTGCGGGAGAAGCTGGGGATCGAGGTGCCCTCCGGACTGGTCCTCCGGAGCCGTACGGTCGGCGAGCTCTCCTGGGCTCTGGCGGCGCAGGCGCCGCCGGCGGCCTAGCGCAGCAGCTTCAGCGCGCCGGTCAGCGAGCGGACCCATTTCGCCGGGCCGGCGAGGCCGAGGCCGTCGATCGTCTCCTCGGCCAGGTCGCGGCTGGGGAAGCCGGCCTCGTAGTCGGCATAGACATGCTGCGACCGGGCGAAGGCCGGGAACGGCACCACCGCCCGCTCGCCCTCGTCCGGCCGGGCCAGCGCCTTCAAGAGCAGTGCCCGGATCGCTGGCGCATCGGCCTGCAGCACCGGCACCGGCTGGTTCGAGCTGATATCGATGGTGCGGTCGTGACGATCGGTCAGTTGCCGCGCCGCCAGGGTCGGCAGCTTCGCGCCCAGGCCGATGGCGATGGCGCCGGCGGTGTTGGCGATCAGCCCCACCGGCAGCTCCGGATTGACGACGATGGCGAGGCGCAGATCCTGGGTCATGGCGGCTTTCGTGGGCGGTGGATGCGCCTGGAAGGATAGCGCTGGCCTGCTGGATAATCCTGCCTATGATTGTGCTGAGAGGCGCAATTTCGGTAGGATTTACCTAAGCAGGCCTTATTCTCGGTAGATCATGTCGAACCCACTCGAGTCCGTCGACCGCCGCATCCTCGCCGCCCTGCAGCAGGACGGGCGCCTGACCAACCAGGCGCTGTCGGCCGAGGTCGGGCTGTCGACCTCGCCCTGCTGGCGCCGGGTGCGGCAGCTGGAGGAGGAGGGGGTGATCCGGGGCTACCGCGCGGTGCTGGACCGGCGGCGCATCGGCCTCGGCGTCCTCGCCTTCATCCGGGTCCGGATCGGCAGCCACAGCGCCGAGGAGGCGGAGGAGTTCTCGGAGAGCGTCCGCCAGATCCGGGAGGTCGTCGCCTGTTACAGCATCGCCGGGGATTCGGACTTCCTGCTGCAGGTCGTCGCCCCCGACCTCGACAGCTATGCCGACTTCGCCATGGCCGTGGTCCGCCGCCTGCCGGGGATCAAGGAGATGCAGACCATGTTCGTGCTGAAAGAAATCAAGCCGTTCCAGGGCTTCCCGCTCGCCGGCCCCTGACGCCGCTCACCCCTGGCGCAGCACCACCACGGCATAGGTGCAGGGGCCGTCGCTGTCGTTGCGGAAGACGCAGCCAACCGGCGGGCCGAGCTCCAGGCAATCGCCGGCCGCCATCGTGTGCCGCACCGTGCCCTCGACGAAGACCAACTCCCCCTCCAGCACCCAGATCAGCTGGCGCTGGAAGGCATAGGCCGAGGCCGGCATCGGCACCGCGCGCCCGGCCGGCAGCTCGATCCGAACGAGATCCAGCGGCAGGTCGGTGCGCGGCGAGACGTGACGGCGCAGATATCCCGTCTGCGGGTCGGTCCACACCGGCTGCTCGGCCTTCCGCGACAGCCGGCCCTGCTGCATCTCGGCCCGCGCCATCAGGGTCGACATGCTCAGGCCGAAGGCGCCGGACAGCTTGCCAAGCAGGTTGGCGGTCGGGCTGCTCTCGCCGCGCTCGACCTTGAACACCATGGCGCGGGAGATGCCGGCGCGGACGGCGAGGTCGGAGAGCGACCAGCCACGGCTCTCCCGCTCGATGCGGATGCGGGCGCCGATGCGCCGGTCGATGCCGTCGGGGTTCATGGTGTGGTCTACTATAGTGGACCATGCGAGCTCTGCGTATCACTAAAGTGCACGCTGTGATCGGCGGGCTTATCTTGGGCGGGGTGAACCAAGGGCAGGGTGAGATGCGCATCCGCAACGCCGAGGCCGGGGACATCTCCGGCATCCTCGAGATCTACAATGATGCCGTGCTGCACACGACGGCGATCTGGAACGAGACCGTGGTCGACGCCGCCGACCGCGCCGCCTGGGTGGCTGAACGCCAGCGCCTCGGCTACCCGGTGCTGGTGGCGGTCAACGATGAGGGGGATGTGGAGGGCTATGCGTCCTTCGGCGGCTGGCGCGCCTGGGACGGCTATCGCCACACGGTGGAGCATTCGGTCTATGTCCGCCGCGACCGGCGCGGCGGCGGCATCGGCCGGGCGCTGATGCGGGAGCTGATCATGCGGGCCGGGGCGCTGGGCAAGCATGTCATGGTCGCCGGCATCGAGGCCGGCAACACCGCGTCGATCCGGCTGCATGAGAGCCTGGGTTTCGAGGCGGCCGGGGTGCTGCGCGAGGTCGGGACGAAGTTCGGCCGCTGGCTCGACCTGGCCTTCCTGCAACTGCGGCTGGACGGTCCGGAGGGCCAGGGCTGATGGGCGCCGCCGCCACCGTCGCGCTGCTGGCCGCCGCGGGCGTCTGCCTGGTGCTGCAGAACCTACTGATGGTCCGGATCACGCTGTCGGCCCCGACCGTGCTGGTGGCGCTGGTGGCCAACTCGGCCGTCGGGCTGATGCTGCTCTTGTCCCTGCTGCTGCTGCGCGCCGGCCCGGGCGGCGTGGCCGAGGCCGCGTCGGCGCTGCGCCCCTGGGCGCTGCTGCCGGGCCTGCTCGGCTCGGTCTTCGTCTTCGCCGGGATCCTTGGCTATCAGCGGCTGGGCGCGGCGCCGACCATCGCCGTTCTGGTGGCCAGCCAGCTGGTGGCCGGGCTGGCGGCCGACCAGATGAAGCCCGGAGCCCCGGCCCTGTCGGCCCAGGCGCTGCCGATCCTCGGCGCGGCGCTGCTGGTGGTGGGCGCCGTGCTGGTCGCGCGGCGCGGCGGCTGAGGCGTCAGGTCCCCGGCCGGCCCAGCCAGCCTTCGCCGTCGATCACGGCGTCGACGGCGCGGGCGATCTCGTGCGGGGCCTTGCCCTGGGCCCGCAGCTCGGCGCGCAGCAGGCCCAGCCGGGCCAGGCGGGCACCCCAGTCGCGATGGATCAGCCGCTCGGCGAACAGCCGCAGCCGGCCGGCCAGGCGCGGGCTCTGCCCGCCGGTGGAGATCGCCACCACCAGGTCGCCGCGGCGGACGATCGCCGGCAAATGGAAGTCGCAAAGGGCCGTGCGATCCTCGACGTTGACCAGCAGGCCCAGGCGGCGGGCCAGGATGGCGAGGTCGGCCGACGGCGCCTCGTCCAGGTCGGCCACCAGCAGCAGGCGATGCGTGCTCAGATCCGCGGCACCCGGCAGGCGCCGTCGCAGCCGGTCACCGGCGGCCAGCACCAGGTCGGGCGACGGGTCGTCGGCGAAGACGGTGACGGTAAAGCCGCCCTCATCCAGCTGGGCAAGGCGGCGCACTGCCTTGTCGCCGCGACCGGCCAGGGCGACCGGCACCGCCTCGGGGCACAGGGAGATCGGCAGCATCTAGAGCGCCTTCCCACCGGGCAGCAGCGTGGCCAGCTTGTCGATGCCCTGGCGGTGGCACCAGTCGCCGAAGCCCTCTCCCGGCAGCCGCTCCTGCGCGAAGGCGCCGAACAGCGGGTCCAGCGTGTCGGCGATCGCCGCCTCCGGCACCTTCTCGGTCAGCTTGGCGTTCAGCCGCGTGCCCTCGAAATCGCCGCCGACGAACAGGGCGAAGGTGCCGGGGGTGCGGCCGACCAGGCCGATATCGCCGGCATAAGGGCGGGCGCAGCCATTCGGGCAGCCGGTGATGCGGATGCTGATCCGCTCCTCGATCAGCCCGTGCTTGCGCAGGGTGGCCTCGATCGAATCGACCAGCGGCTCGCGGATGCGCTCGGCCTCCGACAGGGCCAGGCCGCAGGTCGGCAGGGCCGGGCAGGCCAGGGCCCAGCGCCGCACCGCGGTCAGGTCCTCGGCGAAGACCACGCCGTGGCTGCGCAGATGCGCCTCGATCTCGTCCCGCTCACCCGGCGCGATGTCGGCGATCAGGATGTCCTGCTGCGGCGTCAGCACCGACGGCTTGGCCCAGTTCTCGAACAGGGCGCGCAGCGCGGTGCGCAGCCGCACCTTCGGGCCGTCCTCGATCCGGCCGCTGGCGACCGGCAGGCCCAGCCAGAAGCGGCCGTCGCCCTGCTCGTGCCAGCCGAGATGGTCGGGCACCTGGAACGGGCCGTGCGGCAGCGGGTCGGCCAGTACCCGGCCGAACTGGCGCTCCAGTTCCTTCCGGGTCCAGTCGAGGCCCATGTCGTCCAGCACGTATTTCAGCCGGGCGCGCTTGCGGTCGGCGCGGTTGCCGTGATCGCGGTACAGGCGGATCACCGCCTCGGCGCCCTGCAGCAGCTCGCCCGGGCCGACCGAGGCGATCGGCGAGGCCATGCGGGCATGGGTGCCCACCTTGGTGTGGGTCAGCCCCTGGCCGCCGCCGAGATTGAGATTGTAGCCGACCAGATGGTCGCCCTCGAACACCGAGAGGATGCCGAGGTCCTGGGTCAGCAGGTCGATCGAGTTGTCCTCGGGCGTGGCCAAGCCGATCTTGAATTTCCGCGGCAGATAGGTGGCACCGTACAGCGGCTCATCGACCGATTCGGCCGGGACGACGTTCTCCTCGTCCAGGAAGATCTCGTAATAGGCCCGGCTCTTCGGCAGGAGGCGCGTCGACAGGAAGCGGGCATCCGCTTCCAGCCGCGCATGCACCGCGTCGCGGATCGGCGCCGGGGTGGTCATGACGTTGCGCACCACGTCGCCGCAGGCCGACATGGTGGTCAGCATCGAATGATTGATGTCGGCGATCGTCGCCTTCAGATTTCCCTTCAACACGCCGTGGAACTGGATTCCCTGGCGCGTGGTAATCCGCAGCGTTCCGTTGGAGTACCTGTCGGCGATGGCGTCCAGCGCCAGGTACTGCTCGGCCGTCAGCCGCCCGCCCGGGATGCGGGCGCGGACCATGAACTGGTATTCCTTCTCCAGCCCCTGCTTCTTCCGCGCGGTCGCGGTGTCACGGTCGTACTGCTCGTAGCTTCCGTGGAATTTCAGAAGGTTATAGCTCTCCTCGGTGACCGAGGGACCGGGCGTGAGCAGGTCGGCGGCGATGCCGCCGCGCAGGAATCGACTCTGTTCCTTCACGCCTTCGACGGCGGAAAGCTTCGGGGTGGCCGCGGGGGCGGCGGTCGGATCGGCGGACATCGGCGGCGGCGTTCTATCCACAATTGATGGTTGACATTAGTCTCCAGATTCACACACAGTCAATCAGCAAATATGCTCCATTTTACAGTGAAATTGGAGATTTTGCCGACCATGAGCACCCGATGTCCGCCTCTGCCGCTGCATCATCGCAGCTCGATCAGGAGCTGATCGCCGCCGAATTCGACGGGCTGGACGGGCATGCATTGATCGAAAAGGCGCTGGCGGATCCGCGGCTCGGCCGCATCGCGCTGGTGTCCTCCTTCGGAACCGAGGCGGCGGTGCTGCTGGCGCTGGTGGCCGAGGCCGCGCCGGCCACGCCGGTCGTCTTCCTCGACACGCTGCGCCATTTCGGCGAGACTCTGCGCTACCGCGACCGCCTGGTCGCGCAGCTCGGACTTCTGGATGTGCGCTCGGTCAGGCCGGACCCCGCCGAAATCGCCAAGCGAGACCCCGACCTGCTGCTGTTCCAGCGCGATCCCGACGCCTGCTGCGCCCTGCGCAAGGTCGAGCCGCTGGAGCGGGCGCTGGCCGGCTTCGGCGGCTGGATCACCGGCCGCAAGCGCTTCCAGGCGCTCACCCGCGCGTCGCTGCCGGCGGTGGAATGGGCCGCCGATGAGGGCCGCTTCAAGATCAACCCGCTGGCCGGCTGGTCGCCCGACCGGGTCGCCGCGGAGTTCGAGGCCAGGGACCTGCCGCACCATCCGCTGGAGGCCGACGGCTTCCTGTCGATCGGCTGCATGCCCTGTACCGAGCGGGTCGCGCCCGGCGCCGACCCGCGCTCAGGCCGCTGGTCTGGCCAGGCCAAGACCGAATGCGGCATCCACCGCCCCGCCGATCCCGTCCCCTCCCAGGTCACGCTCCTTTAAGACATGACTCATCTCGACGAACTCGAAGCGGAGAGCATCACCATTCTCCGCGAGGCCTTCGCCCGCATCGATCGGCTGGCGCTCTTGTGGTCCATCGGCAAGGACTCGACTTTGATCCTGTGGCTGCTGCGCAAGGCGTTCTTCGGCCATATCCCGTTCCCGCTGATCCAGCTCGACACCCATATGGAGCTGCCGGAGGTCTATGAGTTCCGCGACAAGCTGGTGCGGGACTGGAACCTGCCGCTGATCGTCGAGGACTGCCCGCCGGAAGAGGAGATGGACCAGACCCTCGCCGCCGGCGGCCGGGCGGCGGCGCGCAAGACCGAGGGGCTGAAGGCGGTGATCCAGCGCGAGGGCTTCGAGGGCATCATCGTCGGCATCCGCCGCGACGAACAGGGCACCCGGGCGAAGGAGCGGGTGTTCAGCCCGCGCAGCTTCGAGGGCGCCTGGGACGTGGCCGACCAGCCGGCGGAGTTCTGGGGCCAGTACAAGACCCGGTTCGAGCCCGGCACCCATGTCCGGATCCACCCGATCCTGAAATGGACCGAGATCGACGTCTGGCGCTACACCCAGCGCGAGGGCATCCCGATCGTGCCGCTGTATCTGGCCAAGGACGGGTTGCGCTACCGCTCGCTGGGCGAGAAGAACATCACCCTGCCGGTGGCCAGCGACGCCGACACGATCGAGGCGATCATCGCCGAGCTCGAGACCACCAAGGTCTCCGAGCGCTCCGGCCGCATCATCGATAACGAGACCGAGGACGGCTTCGAGCGCCTCCGCAGCGCGGGATATATGTGACATGGACGGAATCGTCGCCCTGCACCCGGCGCTGGCCGCCGCCCGCACCCTGCGCGTCGTCATCGCCGGGCATGTCGACCACGGCAAGTCGACCCTGATCGGTCGCCTGCTGCACGACACCGGCACGCTCGGCCCCGAGCGGGTTACCGCGGTCGAGGCGATGAGCAAGAAGCGCGGCATGCCGTTCGAATGGTCGTTCCTGATCGACGCGCTGCAGTCCGAGCGCGACCAGGGCATCACCATCGACACGGCCGAGGTGCAGTTCCGCACCGCCCGCCGGCGCTACGTGCTGATCGACGCGCCGGGCCATGCCGAGTTCCTGAAGAACATGGTCTCCGGCGCCGCCGGGGCCGATGCGGCACTGCTGCTGGTCGATGCCCGCGAGGGCACGCTGGAGCAGTCGCGCCGCCATGCCCTGATCCTCGGCCTGCTCGGCATCACCCAGGTGGTGGTGGCGATCAACAAGATGGACCTGGTGGAATACGACCAGGCCCGCTTCCAGGCGGTGACCGACGAGATCTCGGCCTATCTCAGCAGCGTCGGCATCACCCCCGCGGTGGTGGTGCCGCTGGCCGCCCGGCACGGCGAGAACATCGCCAGCCGCTCCAAGCTGATGCCCTGGCATGACGGGCCGTCGCTGGTCGAGGCGCTGGACGGGCTCGAGGCCGCGCCGGCGCCGACCGAGCAGGCGCTGCGCCTGCCGGTGCAGGACGTCTACAAGTTCGACGACCGGCGCATCGTCGCCGGCCGGATCGAGAGCGGCGCGCTGGCGGTCGGCCAGGCCCTGCGCTTCGCCCCCTCCGGCAAGATCGCCCGCATCGCCACGATCGAGAGCTGGCCGGCGGCGGAGATCACCAGCGCCAAGGCCGGCCAGGCGGTCGGGCTGACGCTGGACCCGCCGGTCTTCGTCGAGCGCGGCCAGATCGCCACGCTGGTCGAGCAGGCGCCGGCGACCGCCACCCGGCTGAAGCTGCGCCTGTTCTGGCTGGCGCGCGAGCCCCTGCGCCCCGGCGCCCGGCTGACGCTGCGACTGGCCACGGCCGAGCACACGGTGACGGTGGAGCGCATCGCCCATGTCGTCGAGGTGCACACGCTGGAGACCCGCACGGCCGAGCTGGTGCGGCGCAACGAGACGGCGGAGATCGAGGTGGTGGGCCGTACCGCCATCGCCTTCGACCGCCATGCCGACCTGCCGGGCACCGGCCGCGGCGTGCTGGTCGACGGCTACGACATCGTGGGTGGCGTCACCATCCTCGACGCCACGGCCGATAGCCGGCTGCTGTTCCCGACCGAGCGGCGGGTCGATGCCGCGGCCCGGCGCGTCGCCAACGGCCATGGCGGCGGCGTGGTCTGGCTGACCGGCCTGTCCGGGGCCGGCAAGTCGACTCTGGCGACGGCGTTGGAATCCCGCCTGTTCGCCCGCGGCTGGCAGGCGACGGTGCTGGACGGCGATTCGCTGCGCACCGGGCTCGGCCGCGACCTCGGCTTCTCGACCGAGGACCGGGCCGAGAATGTCCGCCGCGCGGCCGAGGTGGCGCGGCTGTTCGCCGAGGCCGGGCTGATCGCGATCGTGGCCCTGATCTCGCCGGAGCGCTGGCACCGCGCCTTGGCCGGCGACGTGATCGGCGACGGCTTCCGCGAGGTGTTCGTGAAGGCGGACCTGGCGATCTGCGAGCAGCGCGACCCCAAGGGCCTCTACGCCAAGGCGCGCCGCGGCGAGATCCAGAGCTTCACCGGCGTCTCGGCCCCCTACGAGGCGCCGGAGACGCCGGACCTGACGATCGACACCGGCACTATGCCTTTGGATGCGGCGATCGACCTGCTGGAGTCCTTCACCATCACCGGCTTCGCCGGCTCGGCCAAGCGGGTGGGCGAGGACGCGGATCCGTCGATTTAGCCACTCCCTTCGCTGTCATCCTCGGGCTTGACCCGAGGATCCAGGGGCTTTCAAGAGTCGCTCTCGGTGGGCGTCGTGTCGATCGGGATGGGCCGGGGCCGCCCCCTCACCCGAAATCGCTGCGCGATTTCGACCTCTCCCCAAGGAGAGGTGAAAGGG
>NZ_JBCNNF010000079.1:0-20602 GCF_039594555.1 Inquilinus sp. | reverse complement strand
CGGGCCCCTCCCTCTCCCCGAGGAGAGGGAATTCACCTCTCCCCCGGGGAGAGGTCGAAATCGCGGAGCGATTTCGGGTGAGGGGGTGTCTCAGCCGCCGCTACTTCTCCACGTAGGCGTTCCAGAAATACGGCCACGGGGCCGGGGTCACGCCCTGCAGCGCCTTCGACTTGGCCGAGAGGGCGTTGAAGTCGCCGACCTTGATCAGCGGCACCTCGTCGGCCATCACCTGCTGCACGCCGGCCCAGAGCTTCACCCGCTCCTCCTGCGTCAGCGCCTGGTTGAAGGCGCCGACCGCCTTGTCCTTGGCCGGGGTGTCCCACCAGCCGGGCGAGCCCTTGGCCAGGGCGCCGATCAGCGCCGGCTCCGGCAGGAACGGGCTGTGGCTGATATAGATGTCCCACAGCGCCGGGTCGGCGCGGCGCTGGGTCAGCGTCGCCCAGTCGGTGACGTCGAGGGTGACCTGGAAGCCGGCGGCCTTCAGGTATTCCGCCGCCACCAGCGCCATCTTGTAGTGGAATTCGTATTGCCGGCTGGTCAGGATCCGGATCGGCTTCTGGCCGTCATATCCGGCCTCCTTGAGCAGCGCCTGCGCGCCCTCGGCGTCGCCCTTGTTGTAGGCGTCGGTGCCGACCTCGGTGCGCCAGGGGTAACCCTCCGGATACATGGCGCCGTCGAGGGCGAAGAAATCGGTGCTGCCGAAGGCGGCGGCCAGCATGTCCTCCTCGTTCAGCGCCAGCTGCACGGCCTTGCGCAGCTTGACGTCGCTGAGCAGGCCTTCCTTGGTGTTCATGACGAAGACCGGCCAGCCGAACGGCTTGAGGATGATCGGCTCCGACGCTCCGGCCTTGATCTTGTCGAAGGATTCGACCGGCAGAGAGTCGGTGTAGTCGTACTGCCCGGCCACCGCGCCCTCGACCCGGGTGTTGGCGTTCGGCACCGGGGTGAAGCGGATCTCGTCGAGATACTGCTTGCGGGCGCCGCCATAGCCGTTCGGGTCGCCCTCGCGCGGCTTGTAGCCGTCGAAGCGCACCAGCTGGATGTACTGATCGGGCACCCGCGCCTTCAGCATGTAGGGGCCGCTGCCGATCGGGTCCTTCATCTCCGGCGCGATCTTCTCGGACGGCAGGATCACCGCGGCACTGTTGTTGAAGGCCAAGAGGGCCAGCAGCGGCGCGAAGGGCTGCTTCAGCGAGATCTTGATCGTGGAGGCGTCGACCTTCTCGATCGCCTCGATGTTGCCGGCGGCCAGCTTCCCGCGCGACGCCACCTCGGTCCAGCGCTTCAGCGAGGCGACGACGTCGTCGGCGTCCAGCGCCGAGCCGTCATGGAAGGTCAGGCCCTGGCGGATCTTGATGGTGTAGACGCGGCCGTCGGCGCTGATCTCCGGCATCGCGTCGGCGATCAGCGGCGTGACGTTCCAGTTGGCGTCGAAGGTGTAGAGCGTCTCGAAGATGTGCTGGGTGATGATGCCGACCAGGTCGGCCGTGCTGACCATCGGGTCCAGCGTCGGCGGCTCGCCGATCGTGGCCACGGTGATCGTGCCGCCCTTGGCCGGCGCGGCCGTCGCGCCCGAGGACAACGGCAGGGCCGCGAGCGCGACCAGGCCCAGAATTCGCAGCGTTGTTCGCAGCATTGACTCCCCCTGTCGTGAGCCTCTAGTGTTCCGTTATTAGGAAGCAACATCTTCCGTTGCGGAATACGCTAGTGCGATCGGCGGCGGGACGTCAACCCATCGATCGGACCCGAACGGCGGAAATGCTCGGTGATTGACCGCAATGCGGGACAAAGCCTAGTTTCGGATGGTTGAGGACTATACCACTCGGCCGGAGCAGCGGCCGGGCCAGGCGGGACAGGATCATGGCGGAAGCAGCGGCGGCCAAGGCCGAGAAGGTGAGCGAGCGCAGCCGGGTCAGCGGCATCGAGCGCGCGGTGCAGATCTGCGACCACCTGCTGGCCGCCGGGCGTCCCCTCACCGCCTATGACGTGTCGAAGGCGCTGGGCGCGCCGATGTCCACGATCTACGGCGTGGTCGATTCGCTGCTGCGCCAGGACCTGCTGTCGCGCGACGGCGACGGCCTCCTGTGGTTCGGCCCCCGCCTCTACCATTACGGCCTGGCCTATGGCCGCAGCCTGAACCTGCTGGAGACCGCGTCGCAGGAGATGCGGGAGCTGAGCCGCCTGCTGGGCGAGACCGTGCAGGTCTGCGGCCGCGACGACGGCCATATGGTGGTGCTGGCGATGGCAGAGCCGGCGGGGCATTTCCGGGTCTCGTCCAAGGTCGGCACCCGGGTGCCGCTGAACTGGACCGCCTCCGGCCGTCTCTTGATCGGCCACCTGCCCTGGGCCGAGCGGGTCGAGCTGATGCGCCGCGCCGCCCAACCCTCCCCCACCGGCATGGCCGAGACCGACCCGGAGCTGCTGTGCCGGATCGGCGAGACCGCGCTGGCCGAGAAGCTGGCGATCCAACTGAGCGAATCCGACTTCGCCGTCGCCTGCATCGCCGCCCCGATCTGCACCCCGAACGGCGATTGCGAGGCGACGATCAGCGTCGTACTGCCGGAGCAGAAGGCGCGCGAGCGCGAGCGCACCTACAGCGTCGCGGTGCAGGAAGCGGCGAGCCGGATCGAACGGCTGCTGGGCTGGACCGCCTGAGAGACCATCTGCAAATGCACCTGGCGCGGCCGTCTGACGGCGGACTCGAAGCTTCCGGTGCTCACGGACTCAAACGTCCGCTGCGCGCCGGTTCTCGAAACCACTGCCAGCCGACTCGCACCAGCGCATTTCCAAACGGTCTCTAAACTAGCGGCGCCGCGGCGCCAGCTCGCGCACCACCGGGTCCACCATCTGGTCGAAGGCCGCGGCCTCCGCCACCGCGATGCGCAGCGAACGGCGCTTCTCCGCCACATAGGCCGCGCCGGTGATGCCGGTCGGCGCCGCCGGGTCGTCATGGCGGAAGGCCCGCTGGGCCCGGCTGGCCGCCCGTGCCGCCTGCTTGGCCCGTGTCATCTGGCGCGTGAAATCGCGATCCATGGCGATCTCTCCCTGGTTCGGGACGCGGCCGGGGCCGCGTCCGGTCGATTCGGTGACGGGAAAACGCATGCGAAGCTGCCGTCGTTCCCCAAGAGGCCGATGCCCATCGCGATGGAGCGCCATAGAGCCGGCCCCTTGCCCGCCGAGAAGTACACCCACCCGTCCAAATGGCCGAAGAAAATCCGCTGCCGCTCCGCCCCGACTCGATCGGCTGGTTACTTGGATCTCAAGGCCTCGATCGCAACAAATTTTATTGTACGACATTACGCTACGCACACGTCAAATTGAATAGAATTATATTCAAATTCTCGGAATATCACAAAATTCAGAGTCGATTGTGACAAGTGCGGCCCCTGAGTGCATTTTTGTTGAACGCTCTGGGAAGAAATGACCAACTAGGGAGCCCTCTTCATATTGGGCCCTTATCATATTGGGGAGGATATACATGGCCACTTTTACCGGCACCAACAGCGCCGAAATCCTGCCGAACCTGATCATCGGTCCTGTCCAGGCCATCGGAAACGACTTCATCGACGCGTTGGGCGGGGATGACATCGCCATCGGCTGGTCCGGTGATGATGTGATCCGCGGCGGCGCCGGGGCGGATGTCATCATCGGCGGCCTGCTGAACGCGGCCGGCGTCATCACTCTCTCCGGCATCGACGCGGCGGACTACACCACCTCCGTCGATGGCGTGACCGTCGACCTGTCGGTGATCCTCAACCTCACCCTGCCGATCCTCGGCATCAACATCCAGCTCACCGGCGCCTCGCAGGGCTTCGGCGGCGACGCCCAGGGCGACTATCTGGTCGGCATCGTCAACCTGCTCGGCTCCGACACCGGCGGCGACAATCTCTCGGGCAGCGCCGCGGCCAACACCCTGAACGGCCAGGGCGGCGACGATACCCTCGACGGCCAGGGCGGCAATGACATCCTCCTCGGCGGCGCCGGGGACGATACTCTCGTCGGCGGCGGCGGCGCTGATTCGCTGCAGGGCGGCGCCGGCTTCGACACGGCGGACTATTCCGGCTCCGCCGCGCCGGTCACCGTCAACCTGACCACCGGCACCGGTACCGGCGGCGACGCCCAGGGCGACACCCTGACCGGCGTCGAGCGCGTGATCGGCTCGGCCGGCAACGACACCCTCACCGGGTCGGCCGGCAACGACACCCTCATCGGCGGCGCCGGGGCCGATGCTATCGACGGCCAGGGCGGCGTCGACACGGTGGATTATTCCAGCTCCGGCTCGGGCGTGACCGTCGACCTGGCCGCCGGCACGGGCACGGGCGGCGACGCCCAGGGCGACACGCTGACGAACATCGAGAACATCACCGGCACCGCCTTCATCGACCACCTCTATGGCAATGCCGCAGACAACACGATCCTCGGCCTCGACGGCGACGACACCATCCGCGGCGGCGCCGGCGCCGACCACATCGATGGCGGTGCCGGCTCCGACTTCGCCAACTACCAGGGCTCGTCGGCGGGGGTTACGGTCAACCTGCTGACCGGCGTCAACAGCGGCGGCGACGCGGCCGGCGACGTGCTGACCAACATCGAGAACCTGTACGGGTCCAGCTTCGACGACACCCTCACGGGCGACAACGGCCGCAACATCATCGGCGGCGAGCTGGGCAACGATATCCTCGTCGGCAATGGCGGTGATGATTCGCTGTCGGGCGAGGCGGGCAATGACAATCTCGACGGCGGCGACGGCAATGACCGGCTCGTCGGCGGCGATGGCGACGACATCGCCAATGGCGGGATCGGCAACGACTCCATCGACGGCGGCGACGGCACCGACACGCTGAACGGTGGCGCCGGGGACGACCAGATCTCGGGCGGCGCCGGCACCGACACCATCAACGGCAATGACGGCAACGACATCCTCAACGGGGGTGCCGGGGCCGATCACATCGACGGTGGACTCGGCATTGACACCGCCTACTACACCGGCAGCACGGCCGGCGTGACCGTCAACCTGCTGGCGGACACCGCGTCCGGCGGCGATGCCACGGGCGACACGCTGGACAATATCGAGCAGCTCTACGGCTCGAACTTCGCCGACACGTTGACCGGCGATGCCGGCAACAATCGGCTCTGGGGGGCCGGCGGCGACGACGTGCTGACGGGTGGCGCCGGGGCCGACACGCTGAAGGGCGGCGCCGGCAATGACAGCTTCGTCTACACCGCCGTCGGCGACAGCACCGTGGCCGCGGCCGGCCGCGACACGATCGAGGACTTTTCGACGGGCGACCATATCGACCTGTCCGCGATCGACGCCAACGGCTCCGGCGGCGCCTTCACCTTCGGCACCGGCGCCTTCACCGGCGTTGCGGGTGAGCTGCGGGTGGTGACCCTGGCCAATGGCTACCAGATGGTCTATGGCGACACCAACGGGGACAAGAATCCGGACATCGCCATTGCCGTCCTCTCGGATCACGCGCTGACCGCCAGCGACTTCGTGCTCTGAGGATTTGAGCGCACGACCCCACCCTGCAGCCACGGGGTGGGGTCTTTCCTTGCCCGTCCCCCGCCGCGGCGATACGCGCGGCTTGGCCTGGGCCGGCGCGGCGGCGATACTCGCGCCGCGACTCCGGCACGGACCGGGAAAGGCGGACCAGGGATGCGGCTCAGATCAGCTCTGCTCGCGGGCGCGCTCCTCGCCCTTTCCGCCGTCGCCGCCTCGGCGGCCGCGCCGCTGCTGCCCGGGCTCGGCCCCGACGACCGGCGCGTGCCGGTGGACGGTACGGCCGCGCCCTGGCGCAGCCTCGCCAAGGTGCAGACCGGCATCGGCGGCCGCTGCACCGGCGCGCTGATCGGCCCCCGCCGCGTGCTGACCGCCGCGCATTGCCTGTACAACCCGCGGACGCAGAGCTTCCTGCCCGCCTCCTCCCTGCACGTGCTGTTCGGCTATGAGCGCGGGGAGTTCATCGAGCACAGCCTGGTCACCGACGTGGTCCATGCCGACGCCTATGACCCGCAGAAGCCGCGCGAGGGCTATGCGGCGGACTGGGCGATCCTGGAGTTGGCCGACGACGCCCCACCACAGGCGCCGCCGCTGCTGGTCTCGGACGCGATGCCGACGCCGGGCACGGCAGTGGTGCTGGGCGGCTACAGCCAGGACAAGGCGCAAATCATCACCGCCGACACCGCCTGCATGGTGCTGGGCACCGACCGCACGACCAAGGGGCCGGTGCTGATCCATGACTGCAACGGCACCCGCGGCACCAGCGGCAGCCCGCTGCTGGCATTGCGGGACGGGCAGTGGCAGGTGGTCGGCATTGCCGTCGCCGGCTCGGCCGACCGGCTGACCCTGAACTTCGCGGTCCCGGCCATCGCCTTCGCCGCGGCGCTTCGGTAGGGCTCAGCCCTTCTCGTGCCGCCGGTCGCAGACGACCTTGAGATAGCGGCCCTCGCCCAGCCCCGGCCCGAGCGTGGTGCTGGCCAGCATCGCCTGGCCGGTGAAGCCGCAGCCGAGCGGCGACGGCGCCGCCGGGCCGGCGACCACGTCGACCGCGGTGTCCCGGGTGCAGTCGGGCTGCGGCATCGCCGTGGCGCAGACGAGGATGAGGGTCGTGAACATGTCCATGTTGCTTCCGCTCCCTGGGTGGCACCGCCCGGGGGCTTCCTCCGGCATGTGGGTCCTGGACGGCAACACGGCCGGGCGAAGGCCGGTTTCCTTCGCGCGGCGGCGGGCCATCCCCGTCAGCCGGCCTTACGGGCCGGATGCGGGACGCCGACATCCGGCCATTGTGCACCGCAACATGAACTCAGGGCAAGCCCGGTTTCAGCGCGATGCCGGGTCGCGCCAGCTGTATCGCGGCTCGTAGCCCAGCACCCGCCGTGCCTTCTCGATCGACAGCAGCGTCTCGTTCGGACCGAATGGCCGCTTGCGCGGCACGCCGGGATAGACGGCGTTCAGCAGTTCGTCGTTCGGCCGGCTCATCACCGTATCGGCATTGGCGATGACGAAGACGTCGGCGCCGGTCAGTTTCGAGTCCAGCGCCAGCCGGATCGCCTGGGCGGCGTCGCGCGCATCGATATAGGCCCACAGGTTCCAGTTGCGCTTGCGGGGATCGTCGTCGAAGCCCGGGAACTCGGCATAGCGCTCCGGATCCATGACGTTGGACAGGCGCAGGCCGATGATCTTCGCTTCCGGGTCCCAGCGGCAGAACTGCCTGGCCATCTCCTCCCCCATCAGCTTGGACAGGGAATAGGCGGTCTCCGGCCGGCCGGGATACTCCTCGTCCACCGGCACATAGGGCGGCGGGTCGGCGAAGGGCAGGCCCAGCACGGTCTCGCTCGACGCCCAGACGATGTTGCGGATCTTCAGCTGCCGCGCCGCCTCGAACACGTTGTAGGTGCTGACCGTGTTGGTCTCGAAGATCACATGGTTCGGCGCCAGGCCGGGGGCGCGGATCGCCGCCAGATGGACGATGCCGGTGACCCGCGCCACCCGGTCGTCAATCGCCGAGAAGGCGGCGATCGTCTGGCCGTAATCGGTCAGGTCGACCCGGCTGTGCCGGACCGACGGGTCGGCCGGCGGCGCCAGGTCCACCGAGCAGACATCGTGGCCATGCGAGATCAAATCCTTCAGGCAGGCGCGCCCCGCCTGGCCGCTGCCGCCGGTGACGATGATCATCCCGTCCTCCCTTGCCGAACTATTGTCGGACAAGATAGGTCAGGCATCGAGCTCCGGATAGTGGCGGAAGATGCCCATCGGGTTGAACGGGATGCGCCGGGGCGACTCCAGATAGGCCTTCACCCGCGGCAGTGCCGCCACCAGGTCGTGCAGCGCCACGAGGCGCGGATGCTTACGCTCGACCTTCGCCATCGCCTTGGGGAAGGCGTAGCGCAGCCCGGCGATCATCTGGAACATCGACAGGTCAGCCGTGGTGACGGTGTCCCCGACCAGATGCGTGTCGCCGGCCGGGTTACGGGCCATCACCTGCTCGAAATAGCCGAGGAACTTCGGCAGGCGGTGGGCCAGGAAATCCGCCGCCCGGCGCTTCGCCTCCGGCTTCTGGTCCTCGTAGTACAGGCCGCTGCCGATCGGGTGGTGGGTGTCGTGCACCTCGACCACGAGGTCGGCGATCGTCAGCTGCAGCTGGTGGGTCCACAGCCGCCCGGCCTCGTCCGCCGGCGCCAGGCCGTGCCGGTCGCCGAGGAACAGCAGGATGTTCGCGGTCTGGCCGATCAGCAGGTCGCCGGCCTTGAGATAGGGCGGCGCGAAGGGCGGCTGCGGCACCGCCCCGTCCTGCATGTAATGCATCAGCGCGGGCAGGTCGTCGCCCTCCTGGCGGGCGACGTCGACATAGTCCGCGCCGGCCTGCTCCAGCGCCAGCCGGACGAACTCGCCGCGGCCCTGGATCTCCGGCCAGTAGTAGAGCTCGTAGGTCACTCCGCAATATCCTTTCGCATACGTCGGGATCCGCGAAACGAATTCACGCTCGATTCACGCAGGGCCGGATAGGATCCGGACACTATCCCATCGGATGGTACGCCCATCGGGCCCTGGTGACGGGCCTGGCATTTACATGAAGAGGTATTTCAAAGCGTCGATAGTCAAACGGGCATTTCTGTTCGCCCCCAATCAGAAGCTCGATGGGCGTGTCTGCAGCGACCCAGCGGACCGGAGAACAGGACGGCAGAACGATCGGGAGACGGGGGCGCAAGCCCCCGTTCCTGTTTCAGCCGCGACCGGACGTCAGGACGTCGGCCCCATGCCGACGGCCAGCGGCGCCCCCGCCGGCTCCTCGCGCGACCGCAGCCACTTCGCCGCGGCGCTGTACACCCCGCTGCCGAGGATCAGGACGGCCCCGATCAGGCTGGCCGCCGGGATGTCCTCATGGAAGACGAAGACGCTGAAGGCGGCCGCCCAGGCGAAGATCGAATAGTCGATCACCGCGACGTCGGACACGCCGCTGAGCCGCAGCCCGGCGATGTAGAGCAGGTTGGCCACCCCGCCGGCCAGACCGACGCCGATGAAGGGCAGCCAGTCACCGGCCACCGGCCAGACCCAGCCCGATTGCAGCACCCAGGCGCCGGAGCCCACCAGCATCACCGTGTTGCCCCAGAGGGCGGTGACGACCGGCGCATCCGCCTGCCCGGCCCGGCGCGTCGCCACCACGCCCAGGGCGTAGAACAGCGCCGACACCACGGCGATCAGGGCGTAGACATTCATGCCGTCGGTCGGCCGCACGATCAGTAGGCCGCCGGCCAGGGCCACGGCGATGGTGGCGTAGGTCTCCCACCCCGCCGGCTCGCGCAGCACATAGATCCCGATGAGCGCCATGAAGACGGGCGCGGCCATCGAGATCGCGGTCGCGTCGGCCAGCGACAGGCCGGACAGGCTGAGGAAGAAGGTGGCGCCGGCCGCCAGCACGCAGCCGCCGCGCAGCAGCTGCATCAGCGGGTTGACCGACCGCACCGCCTGCATCCCCCGCACCGTGCCCATGCGGTACTGAACCAGGATCGGCAGGTAGCCGAACAGGGCGCGGATCAGGATGATCTCGGCCACCGGATAGCTGCCGCTGAGATACTTGGCGGAGGCGTCCATCGTCGCGAAGGCGCCGACGCCCAGGGCGTAGAACAGGATTCCCTGCATCTGGCGTCGAGTGGTGCGCACGGCGACCGAACCTTCTCGAATATGAATGCTGCCGGCGAGCGGCATGAATGACGCCATCACAGCAGGCAATCATGGCCGCATTCGTGCCGGGCGGGGATGGAACCGCGCCGAATTGCGGTCTTCTCGTGGCGGGAGGCCTAGAACAGGCTGAGCTGCTTTTCGGCCGGGCGCCGCGGTGCCGCGTCGGCGCGGCGATGGGCCAGCAACTCGGCCTCGATCTCGCCGAGGAAGGGCGACGCCTCCAGCCGCACCGTGCCGCCGCGCCAGCGCCGCTCGCGCGCCCGGCACAGGAACAGCCGGTCCATCGCCCGGGTCATGCCGACATAGAACAACCGCCGCTCCTCGGCCAGCGCCGCCGGGTCGGCCTCGCCGAAGCGCAGCGGCAGCACCCCGTCTTCCAGGCCGAGGATGAAGACCACCGGGAATTCCAGCCCCTTGGCGGCGTGCAGGGTCAAGAGCGAGACGCGATCGGCGCGCGGATCCCAGAAATCCGCCTCGGTCGCCAGCGCCACCGCGGCGAGGAAACCGGCCCGATCGTCGCTGTCCTGGCGGGAGGCGATCAGCAACAGGCGCTGCAGCGCTGCGGTGGCCGTCACCGGGTCGGCATCGTCCCGGCGCAGGCTCTCCGCAGCGCGTCGCAGCTGATCCGTCAGAGGCCCCTCCTCCGCCTCGTGCTCCAGCGCCGCCAGCAGAGCCGTCACCGCCGGGTCCTCGGCCAGCGGCGCCAGCGAGCTCTTCTTGAAGGGCATGCCGCCGCGGCCCAGCGCCTCCGCCACCGCCTCGGCCTGGGCGTCGGTGCGGTACAGCACCGCGATGTCGCCGAAGCCGAGTTGGTCCCTCGCCCGGCCGTCCGACCGGCCGCTGTCGATCGAGAAGAAGCTGTGGCCGCCCAGCAGCGCCTCGATCTCCGCCACCACGAACTCGGCCTCGGCCTTGTCGCCGGCGGCGGCGTGGACCGAGATGCGGTCCTGCATCGCCCGCACGATCTCGGCCGCCGGTTCGGTGCGCCCGTCGGCGCCGATGAAGCGCGAGGCGGCGGTGACGATGGTGCCGGTGGAACGGTAGTTGCGCCGCAGCCGGATCACGGCGGCGCCGGGATGGTCGCGGTGGAACCGGTCGAAGCAGGAGGCGTCGGCGCCGCGGAAGCCATAGATCGCCTGGTCCGGGTCGCCGATGACGCAGAGATTGCCGCCGGACGGCACCAGCAGCGATAAGAGTCGCACCTGGCTGTCGTCGACATCCTGGAACTCGTCGACCGAGACGTGGCGGAACCGGTCGCGGCACAGGGCCACCAGGCCTGGATCGCTCTCCAGCGCCGCGATCGATCGGCCGATCAAATCGTCGAAATCGATCCAGTTGCGCAGCGCCATCGCCTCGTCGCAGCGGGCCAGCGCCTCGGCGAGATCGAGATCGGCCGGCGCCCCGGTGCGCTTGGCGCGGGAGATGGCGCGCAGCAGCCGCTCGGCCTTGGTGCGGGACACCTCCAGCACCTCCTGCAGCAGGGCCGCGCGCTCCGCCTCTCCCGCCACCTTGAAGTCGCGGTGCAGCCCGGCCGCCTCGCCATGCTCGCGCAGCAGCGCGAGGCCGAGGGAGTGGAAGGTGTGGATCGGCATCCGCGCGGCCGCGCCGGGCAGCAGATGCTCCAGCCGCTCCCTCATCTCCGCCGCCGCCCGGCGGGTGAAGGTGATGGCGAGGCAGGAGTCGGGCGCCGCGCCGTGCGCCGCGACCAGATGGGCGATGCGGTGGGTCAGCGTCCGGGTCTTGCCCGATCCCGGCCCGGCGACGATCAGCAGCGGCCCCTCCACCCGCTCCGCCGCCGCCCGCTGGTCCGGGTCGAGCCGGTCGAGGAGGCTGCTGTTTGCGTTGCCTCTCCCGCTTGCGGGAGAGGTCGGAGCCGCGTTGGCGGCTCCGGGTGAGGGGGTTTCGTCGAGGCCGGGACCCGCCCTCACCCGGTCGTCCTGCGGATGCCCGACCTCTCCCGCCAGGGGGGAGAGGTCATGCCCAGGCCTTGCATCGTCCTTGGTCCGCCGCTGCGGCAGGTCGAACAGCAGCCCTCCCGCCGTCCGGCTCTTCAGCTCCTGCGGCTCGAACAGCCGGATCACGCCGTATTCGCCGTCATAGCCGGCGTCGCGGATCACCTGGCCCTTGCGCAGCCGGCTTACCGCCTCGGCCAGCAGCTCGCTCTCGGCGCGGGCGATGTCCTCGGCCGGCAGCTCTCCCAGGATCGAAAGCTCCGATCCCAGCGTGCCGACCAGCCGGTCGTAGCTGCGCTCCACCGCCTTGCTGGCCGGGCCGGTGGCCAGCAGCTCGGACAGGATCTCCGGCAGCGGCACCAGGCTCGTGATCTCGCCGGCCGTCGGCGGCGGCAGCGCCTCTTCCTCGCTGCGGTCGGCCAGTTTCTCGATCCGGTGCAGCACGCCGACCGTGACCGGCTGGCCGCAGACCGGGCAGCGCCCGTCCAGCGCCAGCGTCTCCTGCGGGCTCAGCCGGACATCGCATTTGCGGTGGCCGTCGGCGTGGTACTTGCCCTCCTCCGGGAAGAACTCGACGGTGCCGGCATAGCCCTCGCCGGTCTCCAGCGCCCGGCGGATGGCGTGGTAGTCCGGGTCGCAGTCGAAGGCCGTCGCCTCGCGCCCCAGCTTGCCCGGCGAATGCGCGTCCGAGTTCGAGGTCAGGCGGTAGCGGTCGAGGAAGGAGATCCGCCAGTTCATCGCCGGGTCGGAGGACAGGCCGGTCTCGACCGCGAAGATGTGCTCCGCGAGGTCGCCATAGCAGTCGGCGATGGAATCGAAGCCGGATTGCGACCCCAGCGCCGCGAACCACGGCGTCCAGATATGGGCCGGCACCAGATAGGCGTCGGGGCCGGAGGCCAGCGTGATCTCCAGCAGGTCGCGGGAATCGAGGCCGAGGATCGGCCGCCCGTCCGAGGCGATGTTGCCGATCCGCGCCAGGCTGGCCTGCAGCCGGTCGATCGTGTCGAAATCCGGCCCGTAGATCAGGTGGTGAATCTTCCGGGTCCGGTCGCCCTTCTTGTAGATGGTCGAGATCTCGGTCGACAGCATGAAGCGCACCGGGTTGCGGCACGGCGCCGGCAGCGTCGCCATCACCGCCGCCTCGAGGTCCGGCCGCAGCCGGAACAGGCCGGGTGTGTCCGGCACCAGCTTGTCCTTCAGCTCGGCCAGCCAGACCGGGTGCACGCAGTCGCCGGTGCCGACCACGCCGATGCCCTTGCGCGCCGCCCAATGCGCCAGGTGCTCCAGGTCCAGGTCGCGGCTGGTCGCCCGCGAATGCTTGGAATGGACGTGCAGGTCGGCGTGAAAGCGCATCTCGGCCCCGAGTTCCCCGCGCCCGCATCCGTCCTATACCAAAGATCGCCGTAATAGACTCGGGCGCCGATCGGCCGATGATAGGACGCCGTGCCGGGCCGGCAAACGCGGGATAGCGGCATGCCCCTAGAGGCGTGACACGACCAGGCCGTCCATCACATAGGCCGCATGGCGGAAGTCGCGGATCGCGGTGATCCGCCGGTCCGTCCAGTCGAGCAGCACGACATAGCGCACAGCCTCCGCCGGATCGGCGGGATCGTGGACCAGCAGCGCCGGCCTTCCCTCGGCCAGGCCGGCCGTGAGGTACCAGTCGGATGCGCGGTCGTAACGGCGGAAGTAGGTCGAGACATCCCGCCGCCCGGCCAGGCGGACCTGGCCCACGACCTCCAGCCGCACATCCTCGGCCAGCAGGTCGCGCAGGGCGTCGAAGTCGCGGGCGTTGAACCGGTCGGCATAGGCCCGCAGCCGGTCCCGTTCCGCCACGGCCACGAGCGGCGCCGGGGTGTCGGGCATTGCGGACAGCCGCTTCAGCCGGACCCTTCCCCGGTGCAGGGCGGCCTTCACCGCCGGCACGCTGAGGTCGAGGATGGCCGCCGTCTCCGCCAAGGAATGGCCCAGCACATCCATCAGCACCAGGCAGGAGCGTTGCGCCACGGGCAGGTGCAGCAGCGTCGCCAGGCCTGACGCCGCAGTCACGCGCGCATCGGCCGCAGCGTGATCGGCCAGCCCGGCCAGGGCGTCGTCGGACGAGATCTCCACCCGGCGACGGCGGCGGCGCAGGGCATCGAGCGCCGCATTGTGGGCGATGCGGAACAGCCAGGCCTCCGGCCGCAGGATCGGGCCCGCCGCCCGAAACGCCTCCGCCGCCTTCGCAAAGGCGTCCTGCACCACATCCTCGCCTTCGATCGCCGAGCCGAGCATGCGGGCGCAGTAGCGATGCAGCCGCGGCCGCAGCTCCGCCGCCAAAAGGCCGAAGGTTTCCGTTTCAAGGCTTCCGTCGGGCATCGCCGCCTCGCTGTGTCCGGCCCCGGATATAGGGCCCCGCCTCAAGGACGACGGAGTGCCGCCGAAGGATGCGCCTCGGCACAAAATTTGTCTCAGCCGCATCCTTGACGTACCGGCCGGCGTCCCGGATCTCGATGGCGCGCAACCCGTGTCGCCCGAGACGAGGACGGATCCCATGCCGAGACTGACTCTGGTGCGTTATGCGACCAAACCCGAATTCGCCGCCGAGAATGAGGCCCTGGCCCGGGCTGTGTTCACCGAGCTGAAAGCCACCCGTCCGGAGGGAGTGGCCTATCTGCTGTTCCACAGCGGCGAGGAGTGGATCCACCTGTTCGTCAACACCGGCGCCGATGATGCCTCGGCACTAACCGAGTTGCCCGCCTTCAAGGCCTATTCGCGGGATGTGAGCCGGCGCTGCACGACCCCACCTGAGCCGGTCCGCTACGCTTTTGAGCTACTGGAGTCCTACGGCCTCGCCTCGGGCTGAGCGAGGCGGCGTCCTTCAGTCCACGGCTACCGGCAGGAAGCGGGCGAAGGAGTCCTCGACCGTCCGCCGCAGGATGTCGCGATAGCGGCCGTGGCGGGGGTTGTCGGGCGAGATCCGGCCGAATTCCGGCTCGCCCGCCGTCGCCATCGGCACCAGCACGATCGGCGACGCCACCGGCGTCAGCTGCGACCCCGGCCCCGCCTGCAGCGTGGTCAGGATGCCGTGCATCTCGCCAGTGATGGTCGGCCGGCCCAGCACCGCCATGCGGTATTGCCCGCTGGTGTTGGTCACCAGGTAGATATGTCCGGATTGGTGCGGCACCGAGACGGTGCCGTGCTGGGTGAAGGCTGCGTCCACCCGGTCGGCCTCATGGAAGGCCAGGTGCGACCCGGCCTCATCCCAGCGGATCTCGGTGCGGTAGGCGTAGAGGGCGCGGCGGTCGCCGAAGGATGGCCGCAGCGTCAGGTACACGCCCTCGATCCAGGCCACCGCCGGACGGGCGTAGGAGCCCAGCCCCTCCGGCGCCACCCCGACCGGCGTCGCCAGGCGTACCGGCGCGATCGGAGCGATGGCCGGCCGCGGCTCGGCCTGGCGCAGCTTGACGCCCAGCGCCTCCTCCAGCCGGATCAGCGTCGCCAGGGTAAAGGGCCGGCGGCCGGACAAGGCCTTCTCCAGCGTCGACAGGCTGATCTTCGCCTGGTCGGCCAGGAACTGGCGGGAGATGCGGCGGCGCGCCAGCTCCTCCCGCACCAGCCCGGCGACGGCGTGGCTCTGCTCCTCCGACAGCTCGTGCTCGGCCGCGTGCGTCGACAGCCCGACCAAAGCGTCCTCCTCCGGACAGATCCGCACCGATCCGCACAGGCCGGTGTGGAGCAAGACCTATCCCGGCCGCCGCCTCCGGAACAAGCCGGATCATCACCGTGGCCGGACAGAACCCCTCCGACCGACAAAACACCCAGGCCGATGGGGCATCGGCCGAGGACCATGGAGGGTTCGATGAGGTCGATGACGAGGGAGCAGCCGGCGGGGCTCGGGCCGGCGTTCCGATCCCGGTTCTGGCATGCGGCGCCCTTGCTGCTGCTGTCCCTGCTGCTGGCGGTGCTGACCCTGGCGGTCGGCGGCCGCGCAGCCCGGGCCGAGACCGGGCCGGCGCTGGTGACGCCGGGCGAGATGCAGTCCGGCGCGCTGCTGTTCCGCGCCAATGAGAAGGGCCGCTATGTCGAGGCGCCGCGCCTGGGCACCGATGTCGACCTGACGGTCAGCGGGCCGACGGCGCGGGCCCATGTCACCCAGGTGTTCCAGAACCCGACCGACCAGTGGGTCGAGGCCGTCTATGTCTATCCGCTGCCGGAGGACGGCGCGGTCGACACGTTGAGGATGGTGATGGGCGACCGCGTCATCACCGGCGACATCGCCGCCCGCGAGGAGGCGCGCCGCACCTATGAGGCGGCGAAGCAGGCCGGCCGGACCGCCGGGCTGGTGGAAGAGGAGCGGCCGAACCTGTTCACCACCTCGGTCGCCAATGTCGGCCCGGGCGAGACCGTGCTGATCCAGATCGAGTACCAGGAGAGCGTGCACCAGTCGGGCGACCGCTTCTCGCTGCGCGTGCCGCTGGTGGCGGCGCCGCGCTACAGCCCGGCGCCGGTGCGCCAGTCGGTCGATTTCCAGCCCGGCCAGGGCGGCTGGGGGCAGACCACCACCGACCCGGTGCGGGACACCGACCCGGTGCCCGACCGCGACCGCATCACCCCGCCGGTGCAGGACCCGCGCCGCAACGCGCCGGTCAACCCGGTGACGCTGAAGGTGCGGCTGCAGGCCGGCTTCCCGCTGGGCGAGGTGGTCAGCGCCAATCACGCGATCGACATCGAGGCGCAGGGCCCGGACAGCCGCGTCGTCACCATGAAGGGCCCGGTTCCGGCCAATCGCGACTTCGAGCTGAGCTGGACCCCGGCGGCCGGCGCCGCGCCCTCGGTCGGGCTGTTCCGCGAGAAGGTCGCCGGCGAGGACTACCTGCTGGCCTTCGTCACCCCGCCCGCCCTGCGGCAGGCCGAGGACAAGCGGCCGCGCGACGTGGTGTTCGTGATCGACAATTCCGGCTCGATGGGCGGCGCCTCGATGGACCAGGCCAAGTCCAGCCTGCTCTACGCCCTGGGCCGCCTGTCGCCGGCCGACCGCTTCAACGTGGTGCGCTTCGACGACACGCTGGACGTGCTGTTCCCGGATGTGGTGCCGGCCGACAGCGAGCATCTCGGCCGCGCCAGGAGCTTCGTCTCAGGCCTGGAGGCCACGGGCGGCACCGAGATGGTGCCGGCGATGAAGGCGGCTTTGAGCGACCGCGGCACCGACGGCACGCCGCGGCTGCGCCAGGTGGTGTTCCTGACCGACGGCGCCATCGGCAACGAGCAGCAGCTGTTCGACACCATCGCCGGCATGCGCGGCCGGTCGCGGGTGTTCATGGTCGGCATCGGCTCCGCCCCCAACACCTTCCTGATGAGCCGTGCCGCCGAGCTGGGCCGCGGCACCTTCACCCAGATCGGCGCGCCCGACCAGGTGGAGGAGCGGATGCGCGGCCTGTTCGAGAAGCTGGAGAGCCCGGTCGTCACCAACCTGTCGGCCAGCTTCTCGGCCGGCGCGGCGGACGCGACGCCGGAGACGCTGCCCGACCTGTATCGCGGCGAGCCGGTGGTGCTGGCGGCGAAGCTGGCCTCCCTGTCCGGCACGATCGAGGTCAAGGGCATGATCGGCGACCAGCCCTGGGTCGTCACCCTGCCGGTGGCGCAGGCGGCCAAGGGCGAGGGCCTGTCGAAGCTGTGGGCGCGGCGCCGGATCGCCGATGCCGAGGTGGCGCAGACCCTGGGCCAGATCGGGCCGGAGCAGGCCGACCAGCGCATCCTGGCGCTGGCGCTGCAGCACCATCTGGTGACGCGGCTGACCAGCCTGGTCGCGGTCGACCGTACGCCGCGCCGGCCGGAGGGGGTGCCGCTGACCCGCAACGACATCCCGCTGAACCTGCCCGCCGGCTGGGATTTCGACGGCGTGTTCGGCACGGCGAAGCCCAAGCCGGAGTTCCGCGAGGCCGCCCTGCTGCTGCCCGCCGCCGCCCGCGCCGATGCCCCGGCCGCCGCGGATAAGCCGATGCCGGTCGAGGAGGTGGTGCTGCCGCAGACCGCGACCGACGCCGAGTTGCGGATCCTGGGCGGCGCCCTGCTGCTGCTGGCCGGGCTGGGGGTGTTCGCCTTCAGCCGCCGGATGGTGGGAGGCCGGTCATGAGCGCCGCCCTGCCGCTGTCCCACCCGCTGGCCGGGCAGCGCTTGCCCCGCAGGCAGCCCCTGCCCCGGCCGCGCCGGCCGAAGATGCGGTTTCTCGCCCTCCTCCTCATCCTCGGCGGCGTGACCCTGGCCGGCCAGGGCCTGTGGATCCACGCCAAGGCGCAGCTGGCCCAGCTGCTGCTGGACCGCGCCTTCGCCGCGACGCTGGAGACGGGCCGGTCGGTGAAGCCCTGGCCCTGGGCCGACACCTGGCCGGTGGCGCGGATCGACCTGCCGCGGCTGGGCGAGAGCGCGATCGCCCTGGCCGGCGCCAGCGGCCAGGCCCTGGCCTTCGGTCCCGGCCATGTGGCGGACACGCCGGAGGCCGGCGACCCCGGCACCGCCGTCTACGCCGCCCATCGCGACACCCATTTCCGGGTGCTGCGCGACCTGAAGGTGGGCGACGAGATCGACGTCACCCGCCGAGACGGCCGCCGCGTCGCCTTCAAGGTGACCGGCACGCGGGTGGCGCTGTGGGACGTCTCCGGCATCGACCCGCGGGCGCCCGGCCGCAACCTGGTGCTGGCGACCTGCTGGCCCTTCGACGCCACGATGCGGGGGCCCTACCGCTACCTGGTGGAGGCGGAGGAGATCCAGCCGGCCAAGCCGAGCCCGGCCGGCCCGCTGGTGGCCGATGCGTCTACAGGTCCGCAACCGTAAGGGCGTTGCCGAGGGCAGCGAAGGCGGCGGTGTTGTCGAAGATGCACCAGGCCGGGACGCCCGCCGCCCGATGCCGCTCCAGCCTCTGCCGCATCCCGGCCAGCACGGTTTCGTCGTAGTCGGAATAATAGATCCGCGGCGAGCCGTGCAGCCGGTAATAGACCAGCCCGTCCCAGCCGCCCGGATCCCCGTCCCCGGCGGCGCGGGCCGGATCGGCGGCGACCCGGGCGACCCGCAGCGCCGCCAGCAGCCCCTCCGCCTCCGGCCCGAACCAGCTGGCGTGGCGCGGCTCGCAGGCGGCCGGCGTATCGATCCGCCGGCGCAGTTCGGCGAAGAACTCCTCCGCCGCCTCCGCCTCGAAGGTCAGGCTCGGCGGCAGCTGCACCAGCAGCACTCCGAGCTTCGGCCCTAGCCCCGTCACCTCGCCGGCGAAGCGGTCCAGCAACTCACCGCAATCCTTCAGGCGCCGCTCCTGGGTCATGGTCCGCGGCGTCTTCACCGCGAAGCGGAAGCCGGTCGGCACGCTGGCCGCCCAGCGCTCATAGGTGGCGCGGCGATGCGGGCGATAGAAAGACGAGTTGATCTCGGCCGCGTTCAGCCGCTGCGCGTAGCGTTCGAGATGCGAGCCGTCGGCGGGAAAGCGGTCGGCATAGCGCGACGGCACGCTCCAGCCGGCGGTGCCGATATAGGTCGGAGTGTCTGTCATCCTCTGAAGAACACGTCGGAGAGGAATTCCATCCGGTGTAGGATGGGCCGGTGCGGAGACGGCTGGCTCGCCAAGGCCTCCCGCAGCATCGCCCCGAATGTCCGCGACTAAGGATGGCTCTGCCATGACGAAAGACGCCGGCACGACGCTCCGCCTGATCATGCCGCAATGGCAGGGCGGGGACGAACCGGGATACTTCTTCGGATCGCGGCTGCTGGCCTGGCTGGCGCCGGCGCCGACCGGGCCGGTCGAGACCGTGCCTGTGCCGGAGCCGCAGCCGGGCGAGACCCTGGTGAACGAATCCGGGATCGTCGCCCGCGCCGCCGTGAAGCGCCAAGCGCAGGCGGCTCGCGCCTTGATCGACAAGCACCGGCCGGACCGGATCGTGACGATCGGCGGCGACTGCTTGGTCGATCTCGCCCCGATGGCCTATCTGAACGAGCGCTACGGCGGCAGCCTCGGCGTCCTCTGGGTGGACGCGCATCCGGACGTCGTGCCGGCGGAGCACTACCCCAATGCCCATGCCCATGTGCTGGGGGCGCTGCTGGGGCGGGCCGACCCGGACCTGACCGCGGAGGTGCGGCTGCCAATCCAGCCGTCGCGGGTGATGTATGCCGGGCTGGATACATGGGCGCGGGTCGAGGGTGAGGTCATCGAATCCCTCGGCCTGCGCCGCGCCGGGTCCGCGGCGCTCGCCGACAGCTCGGCGCCGGTCCTGGACTGGATCGCGGAGCAGGAGATCACCCGGCTGGCGATCCATTTCGACCTCGACGTGCTCGACCCCGCCTTGTTCGGCCCGCTGCTGTTCAACCGGCCGGGTCTGCCGGCCGGCGCCTATCCCGGCGTGCCGCGCGGCCGGATGACGCCTGAACAGGTGATCCGCCTGCTGGGCGACGTCGCCATCGCCTGCGACGTGGTCGGCCTCGCCCTCACCGAACATCTGCCGTGGGAAGCGCTCGCCACCCGCGACCTCCTGCGCCGGCTGCCGCTGCTGGCCGGATAGGCTGGCGGCACATCCCCGTCGCCTCCCCTCGCCCGGCCGGATAGAGTGCGGCCGGCGCGAGGAGGCGACGGGTTGGCGACAGGGGTTGAGACGGACCGGCAGGTGAGCGGCACAAGGCGCCGCACCATCCCGCTGTCCGGCACGCTGGCGGTGGTGATGGCCGGGCTGGTGGCGCTGACCACGATCGACGTGCTGGCCGTGTTCTGGTTCATGACCGCCGGCACCACCCGCGACCTGCTGGCCTGGTCGGCGCAGCTCGGCCTCGATTCCGTCCAGGCGCGGATCGCCGACCGCTTCACCCCGGTCGAGGACCAGCTGGCCTTCCTGGCGCGAGAGATCGGATCCGGCCGCGCCGACCCGGCGGACGGTACGGCGCTGGACCGGCTGATGACCGGCGCCCTGGCCGGCACGAAGCAGGTCCGCGTCCTGTCCCTGACCGCACC
>NZ_JBCNNF010000078.1:0-20637 GCF_039594555.1 Inquilinus sp. | reverse complement strand
GAGGCGGCCCGGCTGGACGGCGCCACAACCTGGCAGCGCTTCCGCCACATCACCCTGCCGCTGCTGGTGCCGACGCTGGCCGCCGTGTTCCTGCTGCGGCTGGTGATGGCGCTCAAGCTGTTCGACCTGGTCTATGTCCTGACTTTCGGAGGACCGGGCTTCGACACCACCACCACCGGCTTCCAGATCTGGCGCCTGGCCTTCGAGCAGTTCGATGTCGGCCGCGCCGCCGCCGCGACGCTGGTGTTCACGGGATTCGTCAGCCTGGTGGTCTGGCCGGCCTCGCGCGCGGCCAAGCGGCTGGAGGCGCGATACTCATGACCCTCGCCACCCATCCCGAGCGGCCGGAGGCGCCGCATCGCTGGTCCTGGGTCGACCTGGTCGCCGTGCTCGTGGCCGCGGCCTTCCTGCTGCCGCTGGCCTATCTGCTCTCGGTCTCCTTCAAATCGCCCGATCAGGTGCTGTCCGGCAGCTTCCTGCCGGAGGCGCCGACGCTGGCCAACTGGCCGGCCGCCTTCGGCGCCACGGCGCTGACCCGCTTCATCGTCAATTCGGTGCTGACCGCAGTGCTGGGCGGCGTCGTCACCATCCTGATCGCGCTGCCGGCGGCCTATGCCTGCCTGCGCCTGGACAAGGCGGGGGAACGGCTGATCTCGATCGCCTTCGGCAGCTTCGTCGCGCCGCCGATCGTCGCCGCGATCCCGTTCTTCTTCCTGCTGAAGGCGGCCGGCCTCTTGAACAGCGTGGTCGGCTTGGCCCTGGTCTACGGCCTGACCAACGTGCCGGTGGCGCTGTGGCTGCTGATCCCGTTCCTGCGGCGCATCCCGCGCGAGATCGAGGATGCGGCGGCGATCGACGGCGCCGGGCCGCTGCTGACCCTGGTCCGGGTGGTCGCGCCGCTGGTCGCGCCGGGCATCGCGGCGACGGCGATCATCGTGATCATCCTCGGCTACAACGAATTCCTGTTCGCCTCGGTCTTCACCTTCGCCGACGAGACCCGGACGCTGACCGTCGGCATCTCGCTGTTCCAGGGCGACCGGCTGGTGAATTTCGGCCAGATGGCCGCGGCATCGCTGGCCGGGATCGCGCCGATCTATCTCATCGCCCTCCTGGCCCAGCGCTGGCTGGTGGCGGGGCTGACCGAGGGGAGCGTGAAGTGACCATCCGCCCATTGGACGTCCCCGCCGCCCGCGCCTATCTGGCCGCCCATCCGGACCTGGCCGCAATCCTCGGCGGCGACCCGGCGGGCTGGGACATCCGTGAGGCCAGCGATGGCTTCATGAATGTCGTGCTCCTCGTGCGCGGCCCGGCCGGCGGCCTGTGCCTGAAGCAGGCGCTGCCCTGGGTGCGCCATGCCGGCGAGAGCTGGCCGGTGCCGGACAATCGCGCCTTTTTCGAGCAGTCCTATCTCGCCATCGTCGGCCCGCTGGCCGAAGGCGCCTTGCCGAAGCTCCACCACTACGACCCCGGCCGCCAGATCCTGGCGATGGAGCTGCTGACGCCGCACGAGACGCTGCGCTATGCCCTGATCGAGGGCCGGCGCTTCCCCCGCGTCTCGGCCGATATCGGCGCCTTCGTCGCCCGCGCCGGCTACCGCACCTCGCCCTTCCATCAGCCGCTGGAGCGGGTGCGCGAGTGGCAGGCCCGCTTCGCCGCGGGGGTGGAGCTGCAGCGCATCACCCTCGACCTGATCTTCCAGGATGCGTATCGCGACAACCCGCGCAGCTCCTGGACCAGCCCGCAGCTGGACGACCTGGCCTACGGCTTCCGCGAGGATGTCGCGCTCAAGCGCGCCGCCGGCCGGCTGGCCTGGCGCTTCCTGACCGTGGGCCAGGCGCTGATCCATTGCGACCTGCACACTGCGGCGATCATGGTGACCGAAACCGACACCAAGGTGATCGACCCGGAATTCGCCCTCTACGGCCCGATCGGCTTCGACCTCGGCGCCTATCTCGCCAATCTGCTGATCAGCCACCTGACCCAGCCCGGCCACGCCACGCCGGCCGACGATCGCGCCGCCATGGCCGAATGGCTGCTGCAGCAGCCGGCGCTGCTGTGGGACAGCTTCAGCCGCAGCTTCCGCACACTGTGGGAGACGGAGGGCGGCGGCGACGCCTGGCATGACGACCTGTTCCCGAAACCGGGCTCGGCCGCCCTGCTGCACGCCGACTACGAGGCGCTGGAGGCGGAGATCTTCGCCGACATGGTCGGCTTCGCCGCGCTGAAGATGATCCGCCGGGTGTTCAGCTACGCCCATGTCGCCGACTTCCTGCGCATCGCCGACCCGGACCGCCGCGCCGCCTGCGAGCGCCGCACCGTGCTGCTGGCCCGCCGCATGCTGACGGAGCCCGAGCGTTTCCGGACCACAGACGATATTGTCGCCGCCACCCGTGCGGCCTGAGAGACTGAGATGACCCTGACCTTCCAGACCCACCCGATCGACCTGATCCTGCTCGACATCGAGGGCACGATCAGCTCGCAGCGCTATGTGCTGGACGTGCTGTACCCCTTCGCGCGCGAGCGCATCCCGGCCTTCGTCGCTCGGCACCCGGATCACCCGGTGGTGCAGCGCGCGCTGCGGGAGACGGCGGAGCGGACCGGGCCCGGCCAGGACCCGGTCGCCGCCCTGATCGCCTGGCAGGATGCCGACCAGAAGGTGCCGCCGCTGAAGCTGCTGCAGGGGCTGGTCTGGGAAGAGGGCTACAAGGAAGGCGCCTTCAAGGGTCATATCTATGACGACGCCCATGCGGCGCTGGAGGGCTGGCGGAAAGGCGGCGTGCCGATGCACATCTTCTCCTCCGGCTCGGTCAAGGCGCAGGTCGAGTTCTTCCAGAACTCCAACCGCGGCGATTTGCGGCCCTATTTCGGCCGGCACTACGACACCGATATCGGGGCCAAGATCGAGCCGCAGTCCTATCTCAAGATCGCGGATGACCTCGGCGCCGCCCCCGACCGCATCCTGTTCCTGACCGACAATCCGCGCGAGGTCGCGGCGGCGCGGCAAGCGGGCGTGCATGTCGTCCAGGTGATCCGCGATCCTTCGGTCAAGCCGAACGAGGCCGGCGCGCCGATCATCGCCGAATTCGACGAGCTGCATGCGCTGGTGGCGCCGGGATAGCCCATCCCACAGATCCAGGGCCGCAACGCCGGAGGGGATCATGACGACCTGCGTGTTTGTGGAGTGGCCGGACGGGCTGGAGCCGGCCGGCGCAGCATGGGACGCCTTGCGGCAACAGGTTGAAGCGGCGGAACCGGACATCCTCGTCACCAACGAGATGCCGTTCGGACCATGGCTGGCGGCGTCCGACCGCTTCGATCCCGCGGCAGCCCAGCCCAGCGCAGCGTGTCGCTGCACGAGCGCGGGATCGAGGCGCTGGCCGCCATCGGAGTGACCCTCGGCTCGGACCTCTCCGGCACCGTCGCGGCGCTCGGGCCCGGCGTCACGCCGCCCGGTGATCGCGAAACCGGCAGCGTGCGCGCGTGCGGACATGTAGCATCCCCGGCCAGAGGAGTGCCGGAAGCTCGACGAGGTGAGTTCCTCCTCGACAAGGGAACGGGACGTTGGAAATACGCACGATATCCTATGAATGCGACGGGACGACGCTGACGGGCTATTACGCCGATCGCACCCCCGGCCGGCCGAAGCCCGCGATCCTGGTCGCGCATGAAGCCTTCGGGATGAATGACCACATCCGGGCGCGAACGAGACGGCTGGCCGAGCTCGGCTATGCCGCCTTCGCCCTCGACATGTATGGCGCTGAAGGTTTCTCCCTGTCCGAGGCGGTGAGCCGCCATGTCGAGCTGATGGCGGCGCCCGGGTTGATGCTCGCGCGGGCGAGCGCGGCGCTCGATGTGCTGACGGCCCTGCCCGGGGTGGATCGGGACCGGACGGCGGCGATCGGCTTCTGCCAGGGCGGGATCACCGCCCTCGAACTGGCGCGCGGCGGGGCGCCCATTCGATGCGCGGTCGGCTTCCATCCGGGTCTGATGCGGCCTGCCGGGAGCCTGGATCGGCCGATCCAGGCGAAGATCCTGATGATGATCGGGGATCAGGATCCCGACGTCCCGCCGGAGGACAGGGTCACGTTCGCGGCTGAGATGCAGAGCAAGCAGGCGGACTGGCAGCTGCATCTCTTCGGCGAAGTCGGCCATGCCTACACCAACCCCGACGCCGATCGGCTGAACAGGCCCGGCTACGGCTACAGCCCCTCCGCGGACAGGCGGTCATGGCTGATGATGCTCGCCCTGTTCGAGGAGGTGTTCGAGGCTCCCGCTGCCGGCTGACGCGGGGGAGCTCACTGAGGGCGCGCCGCCGTCGCGCCAGGTTCGGCGGCGCGCCGCTTCCGCGACTAGGCGAGCCGGACCACCAGACCGTCTCGTGGCGGGAGCACCACTTCACCATCCCCGATCCGGGCGCCCTCGGCCGCCCAATGCGTCGCGCCGAAACGGAGCGTCCCGTGCCGCGCGGCGACGGTCACGGTCGAGCGCTGAGGCTCGCGCGTCGGGTTGACCACCCAGAGCACCTTGCCACCCTCGCCCTCATGCAGCCTGGCCTGCAGCGCATTGTTCGAGAGCCGCACATGCTGCTCCCGGCCGGTCCAGGTGAAGACCGCGGCGAAATAGTTCCGGTTCGCCTCGCCCGAGGTCTTGAAGTAGCCGACTCCCGGATGGGTGCCGACCAGCAGCGTGCGGCCCCGGCCGTAGGTGTTCTCGACCACCGCGAGCCGCCCGTCGGCGAACCGGCCGCGCTCGGTCCCGCCCGCCAGCGTGTAGCTCTGCAGGAAGCCGCCGCCCGTCACGGTACGGCCGTCATAGCTGAAGCGGATGCGGTCGCCGATGTCGGGCATGAACTCGACCTCGTGCTCGCGCACCCCGAAGACGCGGTCGAGCCCGTGGTTCGGCTGCACGACGCCGACCGTGCCGCGATCGCCGAAATAGCCGATGCAGGCCTCGCTGATCAGCGTGCCGCCCGCCTCGACCCAGCGGGCCAGCCTCCCGGCATGGGCGGCTGTCAGCATGATCGGGTACGGGGCGTAGATCGTGTCGTGGGCGTCGATGTCGTCGACATGCACCCAGTCGGCCTGGATGCCGTTGTCGAAGAAACCGCGATAGGCGCCCCACATCGCCTCGGCATAGGTCTCCGGGCAGTGGCGGTGGTTGAGCAGCAGGTCCCAGGCCTGGGCCTCGGGAACGACCAGCAGGCCGATATCGCCCTTCACCGCCCGTGCCGCGAACACACCCTTCTGCTCCGGCGCGTTCGCCCATTTGGCGATGGCGCTCGCCATGTCCGAGCGCGGGGTGCGCGAGCCGTCCATCGCGTAGGAGCCGAAGGCGCCGAACAGCGGGCCGTCGAGCAGCGGCCGCCAGCGAAGATTCAGGACTCCAGTCGCGCCGGCGGCGAAGGAGGTCATCGTCCAGACGCGGATGTCCTCCGGCTCAGCGACGCGGCCATCCTCCTTGTCGCGGCCCAGCACCTGCGGCTGCAGCCACAGCGGGCCGCCCTGCCGCTCCGCGTGCCAGAACGGCTTGCCGCGGGCGGCGGCGCGGGTCAGGTCGGCGCCGTAGAAATTGCGCCAGGGCTGGTTGCCCTTGCGCGCCGGCACCCAGGTCATGCCGTAGATCTCGACCTTGGACGCTGCCAGCCAGTCGTCGCAGCCATTGGCCGCCATGTTCGGGATGGCGCCGGCGATGCCGTGCGCGGCGATCAGGCAGTCCCGGTCCACCGCGCGGATGGTGTCGATGCGCCACTGCATCTGGCCGTAGAAATTGTCCCGCCGGAACTCGATCCAGTCGAGGCCCTCCGGATAGGCGGCGATCTCGGCCGGCGGTTCGATGTCCTCCCATTCGGCGTAGGAGTAGCGGTGCCAGGCCTGGGCCAGCGTCTCGAGGTCGCCGTATTTCCGCTTCAGCCAGTCGCGGAAGGCGGCTTTGGCGTAGCTCGAATAATCGACGTCGGCGGCGTAGTTGACCTCGTTCCAGACATCGTAGCCGAGCAGCGCCGGATGTCCCTTGTAGCGGGTGGCGAGTGCCGTGAGGAAGGCGCCGGCCGCCTCCTTCACCTCGGGGCAGTTCATGGTCAGCGCCCCTGCCCCGCCGCCATTGTTGGCGAAGCCGCCGACGGCGGCGCTGACGCCCATATTCGAGGTCAACGGCCGCCCGTCCATCCGGACCTGCCGGGCATGGGCGAATTGGCGATAGGCCCAGTCGGGGACCGTGTGGGTCAGCTCGGCGATGATGGTCTTCAGGCCGTTCTCGGCCGCCAGGTCCATCTGCCGGTCGTAGTCGTCCCAGTCATAGATTCCGGGCCGGCGCTCGATGACGCTCCACATGAACCAGTGGCGGAAGATGTTGAGCCCGTCCTCCGCCGCCGTCCTGTAGTCCTGCGCCCAATCCCCGCGCGGCGGGTTGGACTTGCGGAAATAGACCGCTCCGAACGGGATCTGCGGGACCTTGTCCGTGGCCATGGGGCGCTCCTTTCGCGCAATGCTCGTCCTTCGGCGGGCGCGGCCTGCGCCCGCCCGTGTCAACCGGCGGCGTGATGATCCCTCGGGCGCTAGCTCGTCTTGCGGGCCAACGCCTCCTCGGGGGTGAATCGGGTTCGGTGCATCATCCGCTTCCGGCGGGGATCGGGGTTCGGCACGGCCGAGATCAGGCTGCGGGTATAGGGCTCGCGCGGCGCGGTGCAGATCTCCTCGGCCGGGCCCATCTCCACCAGCCGGCCGCGATGCATCACCGCGACCCGGTCGCAGAAATAGCGGACCACCGAAATGTCGTGTGAGATGAAGACGAAGCTGAGGCGCAGGCGCCGCTGCAGGTCGAGCAGCAGGTCGAGGATCTGGGAGCGGATCGAGACATCGAGCGCCGCCGTCGCCTCGTCGGCGATGACGATGCGGGGGTCGAGCGCGAGGGCGCGGGCGATGCCGATGCGCTGCCTCTGCCCGCCCGAGAAGGCGTGCGGGTAGCGCTCCATGGCGAGGGGGTCGAGCCCGACCAGCTCCATCAGCTCGGCGACCCGCCCGGTCAGGGCCGCGCCGCGCGCCGTCCCGCTCACATACAGCGGATCGCCGATGATCTGCTTGACCGTCATGCGCGGGTTCAGCGAGGCGAAGGGATCCTGGAACACCAGCCGGACATCGCGGTGGAACGCCCTGAGCCCCGGCTTGCCGAGCGCCGTCACCTCCACCGGCCGCCCGGCGCCGTCGACATAGGTGATGCGGCCGGCGCTGGGCTCGACCGTCCGCAGGATCAGCCGGCCGAGCGTGGTCTTGCCCGAGCCGCTCTCGCCGACGATGCCGAGGTTCTCCCCAGGAAAGAGGTCGAGGCTGACATCGTCGACCGCCGTGATCGCATGGTCGCCGCGGCCATAGACCTTCGACACGTTGCGCAGCGACAGCACCGGCGACGCCTCGCCCGGCTCGGCCGCCGCCGGCCGGGTGAGGGCGCGCCGGTTCTGCTCCAGCTTCACCGTCGCGTTCAGCAGCGCGCGGGTATAGGGGTGCCTCGGGTCGTGGAAGATGGCGTCGGCGCTGCCGCGCTCGACGATCCGGCCGTAATGCATCACCGCGACCTCGTCGGCGACCTCGGCGACCAGCCCCATGTCGTGGGTGATCAGCAGCATCGCCATGCCGCGACTGTCCTGCAGCCGCTTGATCAGGTCGAGGATCTCCGCCTGGGTGGTGACGTCGAGCGCGGTCGTCGGCTCGTCGGCGATCAGGATGTCGGGGTCGCAGGCCAGCGCCATGGCGATCATCGCCCGCTGCCGCATGCCGCCCGAGAATTCGAAGGTGTAGCGGTCGACCATCCGGTCGGGATGCGGGATCTCGACCTGGCGCAGCAGGTCGATGGCCGCCGCGCGCGCCGCCTTCTTGCCGAGCCGGCGGTGCAGCCGCAGCGCCTCGACGATCTGCGAGCCGATCGTGTGCACCGGCGACAGCGAGCTCATCGGCTCCTGGAAGACGAGGCCGATCCGCCCGCCCCGGATCTTCAGCAGCTCCGGGCTGCGTTCCGCGAGACCGGCGATGTCGATCTCGCTGCCGTTGCCGCGCAGCAGGATGCGGCCGCCGGCGATCCGCCCGTTGCGGTCGATGATGCGCAGCAGCGCCCGCGCGGTCACGCTCTTGCCCGACCCGCTTTCGCCGACGAGGCAGAGCGTCCGGCCCCGCTTCAGCTCGAAGCTGACCTCCCGCGCCGCGTGCAGGATATGGGTGCGCAGGTTGAAGTCGAGGCTGAGCCCTTCGACCCGAAGCACCGTCTCGGCCGTGTCGGCAGCCGCGGCGGGCCGGTCCGCCGTCATCAGTCCCATCGCCGCCCCCATCATGAATCGTAGGGGTCGGCGGCGTCGCGCAGGCCGTCGCCGAGGAAGTTGAAGGCCAGCACCGCCAGCACCACGGCTCCGGCCGGCCAGACCAGGAGCCATGGCGCGCCGGCGATGGTGCGCACATTCTGCGCCTCCTGCAGCAGCACGCCCCAGGAGACCACGGGCGGCTTCAGCCCGATGCCGAGGAAAGACAGCGCCGTCTCCGCCACGATCATGGTGGGAACGGCCAGCGTCACCACCGCGAGGATGTGGCTGGTGAGCGAGGGCAGGATGTGCCGGAAGATCAGCCGCCGTTCGCCCGACCCGTCCAGCCGGGCGGCGGTGACGAAATCCTCGCCCCGCAGAGCATAGAACCGGCCGCGCACCTCGCGCGCCAGCCCGGTCCAGCCGAACAGCGAGACGATGAGCGTGATGACGAAATAGACCTGGAGCGGCGACCAGGTGAGCGGGATCGCCGCCGCCAGCCCCAGCCAGAGCGGGATGGTGGGCATCGCGCTGATCACCTCGATGACGCGCTGGATCACCATGTCCACCGCGCCGCCGTAGAAGCCGGAGAGGCTGCCGAGCGTGACGCCGAGCAGCAGGCTGATGCAGACGCCGATGAGCCCGATCGACATCGAGACGCGGGTGCCGTAGATCAGCCGGCTCAGCAGGTCGCGGCCCAGCTTGTCGGTGCCGAGCAGATACAAGGTGTCGCCCGGCCGCACCGGGCCGATGAGATGCCGGTCCATCGGGATCAGGCCCCACAGCCGGTAGGCCGGGCCCTTCACGAAGAAGCCGATCGGCACGACCTTGCCTTCGTCCGTGACATAGCTGCGGCGCAGCGAGGCCTGGTCCACCTGCATGGAATAGCCGGTGACATGCAGCAGGAAGCGCGAGCCGCCATCGGGATCGGCCGCGAAGAAGCGGATCTTCTGCGGCGGCGCGTTGGTGAATTGCGGCCGCGCGGCATCCGGCAGCGCCGGGGCCAGGAACTCCGCAAAAGCGCCGATGAGATAGAACAGCAGGATGACGACACCCGACGCGACCGCCACCTTGTTGCGGGCGAAGCGCCGCCAGATCAGCGCCCACTGCCCTGCCGCCGCGATCTCGCCCGACTTGGTCCCGGGCTTCAGGAGGGTGACGGCGGGGCCGGTCTCCGCCGGCCCGTCGAGGAAGATGTGCTCGCTCATCAGGTGAACCGGATCCGGGGGTCGAGCAACGCGAGGAGGATGTCGGAGACCAGCATCCCGATCAGCGTCAGCACGCCCATCAGCAGGATGAAGCTGCCGGCCAGGTACATGTCCTGCGAGATCAGGGCGCGGAGCAGCAGCGGCCCGGCCGTCGGCAGGTTGAGCACGATGGCCGTGATCGTGGCGCCCGAGATCAGCTCCGGCAGCACCCAGCCGAGGGCCGAGACGAAGGGGTTGAGCGCGATGCGCACGGGATAGCGCAGCACCGCGCGGTGTTCGGGCAGGCCCTTGGCCTTGGCGGTGATCACATAGGGCTTGTTCAGCTCGTCGCTGAGATTGGCCCGCAGGATCCGGATCAGCGCCGCGGTGCCGTGCGTGCCGATGATGATGATCGGGATCCACAGATGGGCGAGGAGGTCGCCGACCTTGGCCCAGGACCATGGCGCGTCGACATATTCGGGCGAGTAGAGCCCGCCGACGCTCTGGCCGAAATACCTGTAGGAGAGATACATCAGCGTGAGCGCCAGGATGAAGTTCGGCACGGCGAGACCGAGGAAGCCGAGGAAGGTGAAGCCATAATCGCCGATCGAATGGCGGCGCATGGCCGAATAGATGCCGATCGGCAGCGACACGGCCCAGACGAAGAGCAGCGAGGCGAGCGAGATCGCCAGCGTCGAGCCCATCCGTTCCCAGATCAGGTCGGCGACCGGGCGGTTCCATTCGAAGGAATAGCCGAAGTCGCCGCGGAACAGGATGCCGCTCATCCACTTCCAGTACTGCAGCCAGACGGGATCGTCGAAGCCGTAGATCTCCCTGAGCCGCGCCACCTGCGCCGGATCCACGTTCTGGCCGGAATCCGTCATCATGGCGATCATGGAGGTGAGATAGTCGCCCGGCGGCAGCTGGATGATCAGGAACGCGATGATCGACATGCCGAGCAGGGTCGGGACCATGTAGATCAGGCGTTTGATGACGTAGCGCAGCATGGCCGCTCGCGCCTCCTCCCCGATTTCTTTTTCAGGCCCAGGTGATGTGTACCGCCTCGACCAGGTCGATTCCCGGCACGGTCACGGTCACCCGGCCCGCCTCCACCTTCGCCTCCGCCGCCTCCCCGGCGACGAGCAGCCGCGCCGCGGCGAAGGAGCGGCCGGCGGGAATGGCCACCGAGACCTCCTGCCGCCCCACGGGATAGGTCTCCCGCGTCGGCCCCTTCATCATCATCGGGTTGGTCAGGTTCTGCAGCGCGACCACCAGCTCGCCCTCGCCCTCGCGCACGGCGACATCCAGCACCGACCGGCCGGCCACCTCGACATCCGGCCGCTTGCCCAGCGCCCAGCGCACAGCGTTGGCGATCAGCCGCTGGTGATCGGCGGCCAGCACCTCCCAGAAGATCCCGCCGATGTTCCAGGGGATGTAGACCGTCCGTCCGCCGCCCGGACGCTGCCGCGCCACCACCGCGGCGCCCCGCGGCGCCTCGCGCGGATAGACCTCCTCCATCGGCAGGTCCGGGAAATCCGGGACATACAGGAACGGTACCTCGGCATCGGCCGCGGCCTCGACGCCGATCAGGCGGGTGCCGCCGATGATGCGCGCCGCCCCGTCATAGCCTTCCGCGATCGGATGGCGGCCGTTCAGCGCCACATAGCTGTTCTGGACACCCGCCCGGGGTGGCCTGGTCACCGTCACGCCCAGCAGGCCGGCCAGCGCCAGGGTCCCGCGCGGACGGTTGTTTTCGTCGCGCATCGAGGTCTCATGGGCCGCGACCACGCTGCCGCCGCGGGCGACATAGGCCTCCAGCGCGGCGCATTGCGCGTCGGACAGGCAGGTCGCGTTGGCCAGGATCACGACCTTGAACCGGTCCAGCCGCTCCGGCGTCATCGCCTGGTCGGACAGCATCTCGAAGGCCAGCTTTTCCTCGACCAGCGCCTGGTAGATGCCGAGATCGTCGGCCTCCGCCTCCCGGCGCGTCTCCGGCCCGTGATGGCGCAGGGTGGTGGCGGGGTCGAGGATGGCGATCTCCGCCGCCGGCCGTGTCGCCGCGAAGGCCGGCTCCAGCGCCGCGTGCAGGCCGAAGCCGTCGACGACCGGCGCGACCCAGCGCTGATCCGGCACCACGCCGTTGAACTTGGTGAACCAGGGCAGCATGCCCTGGACCACGCCGTCGAGCATCCAGGACCGGATCTCCGGGCCCGTGGTCACCGCGTCCTTCCAGCGGTACTTCTCCTCCGGCCCGATCGAGGTGATCAGCACCACCGGCCGGTCGCGGAAGGTCGCCCGCATGCGCTTGCCGTTGCGACCCGACAGCCAGACCGGCTCGGTGCCGCGCCGGCCCTGGTCGTCCACGACCAGGAACGGGCAGTGCCGTTCGATCAGCTTCAGATCGAACTCCATCAGCGACACGCTGCCCATGTTCGGGATGAAGCTGGTGTTCGGCTTGATCGCCTTCATCGCCTCGTCCCACTCGACCACGAGGCGGCTCAGCACCGTGCGCCGCCAGGCGGTCCAGGCCAGCCAGGCCGGGTCCTCGGGATCGGCGTCGAGCGGCAGGTCGTGGCCCGACGCGTCGCGGAAGCTCTTCCGGCAGCTCTCGCAGTAGCAGACGCCGTGCCCCTGCCAGCGATTGGCGAAGATCGCGTCGATGTCGTAGCCGCGCGTGATCTCGCGCACCACCTGCGGCATGAACTCGAAATTGTAGGCGCTGTAGGCGCAGGTGACCCAGACGCTGGGATAGGCCCAGTGGCGGCGCCGGTTGCCGTCCCGGTCGACCGCGATCCATTCCGGATGGGCGTCGGCCGCGTCCTGGTGGATGGCATGCGGGTCGACCCGCGCCATGACATGCATGCCGAGGCGCCGGGCGCCCTCCACCAGCGTGCCGAAGGGATCGGTGTCGCCCAGATGCTTGCTCACATAGTGGAACGGCACCTTGGACGGGTAATAGGCGATGTAGCCCCCGGCACTGAGGCAGGTCGCGTTCGACTGGCTGCGCCGAAACAGATCGATCCAGAACTCGGGATCGAAGCGGATCGGGTCGTCCTCGGCGAGGGTCAGCTGCGCCCAGCGCGTCGCCGATCTGTACCAGTCGGCTGTCCTCAGGCCCCCGGCCGATGGCGCAACGGTGTCCGGCATGTCTCGCTTCCTGTGTCTCGGTCGAAGGGTCCGGTCCATCGGGCCGGCATCGATGCAACGAAGGGTGCCGCTCAGACCTTGAAGAACTGCTCGGGCCGCGCCGGGCCGGGGGTCGGCCAGCCGAAGGAGTTCGGCATGGTCTTCGGCACGTTGACCATGTTGCTCTTGACGATGCCGTAGCTGTCCGGCGGTAGGCTGACGCCGAAGGTCATGAACAGATCTGCGGCCTTCTCGAGGATCTGCTTCATCAGCGCCTTCTGCTGCTCCGGGTCGCCGGTGGCGAGCAGCTTGGTGTAGAGATCCTGCTGCGCCTTAACCTCCGGCGGCGGCTCGACCGCGTCCGGGTTCTTCGGGTCGAGATAGTAGAGCGACCAGGCGGGGGCATAGAGCGAGTTGGTCGAGAACGGCACGAAGTAGCGGGCATCGAGCATCGCGGCGATGCCGCTGTTCGCCCCGAACTGATGCGCCGTCGCGTCGAAGTCGCGGCCGCGGCGCACCCGCGTCTCCCACAGCGAGCGGTCCATGCTGCGCACCTGGGCGTCGATGCCCACGGCGTGGAACATCGGAACCACAAGCTGGAACATATCGAGGAAGGTGGTGCGGGTCTGGTCAAGCTCGAAGATGATCGTCACCCGCCGGCCGCTCTCGTCGGTACGGTAGTTGTCGCCGTCCCGGTTCGGGATCAGCTTGTCCAGCATCGCATTGGCGGTGTCGGGATCGTATTGCGTGAAATCCTTGGCCAGCCGCTCGACATACAGCGGATCGTCCGGCCGGATCGACGCCTGCGCCGGCTGGCCCTGCCCGACGAACACGGCGTCGATCAGCGCCTGCCGGTCGACGGCGAGCGAGAGCGCCTGGCGGAATTCCTTGGTGTTGAACAGCTTGTTCTTCACCGGGTCGGTGTGGTTCAGGTTCAGCTGGAAGACCATCACATTGGCCGCGGTCTCCTTCAGCGTGTAGAAGCCGTAGCCGCCCTTCTGCTGGCCGTCGAACAGCACCGGCTTGTTCGCCGGCGTGGCGATGTACTGGTCCATCATGTCGATCTCGCCCTGCAGCACCTTCAGCAGCAGGACTTCGGGATCGGCCACCATCTGGTAGACGATGCGGTCGAAATAGGGCAGCTGGGCGCCTTCCGGATCGACCTTGAAGTAGTAGGGGTTGCGGACCGCCAGTGCCTGCTCGGTGTTCTGCCCCGGCGCCACCGTGAACATCCAGGCGTTGAGCGTCGGCCGGCTGGGGTTCTGGAAGAAGGTGTTGTCGTCTGAGAGGCCGATCTCGCGCTGGAACAGCGCGATCCAGCTTTGCAGCCCCTTCTCCTTGGCCAGCTTGTCGGCATCCGGGTTGTAGCGGGCGTGGAACTGCTGCAGGTAGTGCTTCGGCGTGCGCGTCAGCTGGTCCTGCTGCGCCCAGGCGAGGTTCTGCACGAAGAAGCCGTTGGGCGACGGGAAGACGACCTTGAACGTCGTCTCGTCGATCACCTCGATGCGCGCCGGCTTGCCGTCGGCATACCACCAGCCGTTGCCGCCGGTGTTGGTGTCCTTGTCGGTGAAGAAGGCGTCGTACCAGAACTGCACGTCCTCGGTGGTGAACGGATGCCCGTCGGACCATCTGTGGCCCTTGCGCAGGCGGAAGGTGTATTCCGTGGCGTCGGCATTGACGCTCCAGGACTCCGCCGTGTTCTCGACCAGGCCCGACCAGTCGGGGCTGAAGCGGACCAGCGGCTCGTAGCCCTGATAGCGCACCACCATCGACAGCGACCCGCCGCCGACCAGCGCGTGCTTCCAGTCGCCGCCCTGCTGGCCGGCGCGCTCCAGCGGCGTGATCACCAGCGGGTTCGCCGGCAGCCGCTGCGCGACGGGCGGCAGCGTGCCGGCCGCCACCTGGTCCTTCAGGAACGTCGATTCCTTGATTTCGGCGGCACGGCCCAGCCCAGGCAGCGCGAGCGATGCGGCGGTGGCGGATGTGGCGGCGATGAAAGCCCTGCGGCTCAGCTTCACCATGGGTCTCCTCCCCCAAATGTCCGGCCTGTTATGATCGGCCGTTGTGATGAGAGGCTTGCATAGACGATTTTGTTAGGTAAAGCGTTATGATCGAGAAATTTCATCATTGAAAGCAGCGGAATGGTCCGAAGAAAATAACAAACTTCGATAAGGCCGCACCGTCGACCCGGGTTTGGACAAAACTTTTTTGAACCGTTATGGGCCGATGCTAGAAGGGATCGGGCCTGGAAAGAGGATCAGCAATGGCCAAGGTCACGCTGGCGACCATCGCGCAACGCACGGGCCTGTCGAAATTCGCGGTCTCGCGCTCCCTCTCCGGCAAGGACGGCGTCTCCGACGAGACGCGCCGCCGCGTCCAGGAGGTGGCGGCCGAGCTGGGCTACACGCGCCCGAGCCTGGAGCCGGAGCTGCTGACCCTGGGGGTGATCTTCCACGACACCGATCTGATCAACAGCGAGCTTCACCTGCTGATCCAGAACGGCGCCCAGTCCGAGGCCGAGAGGCTGGGCTACCGCCTCAACATGCGCTGGACCCATGAGCCCGACGAGATCCAGGCCATCGTGCGCGCCTGCAGCGGCGCGGTTCTGGTCGGGCCGCATGACCGCGGGACCTTCGCCCGCGTCCGGGCGCTGGGCAAGCCGATCGTGCGGCAGGGCTGGCTGGAGCCGCTCGAGCAGGCCGACCATGTCGGCGGCACCGACCATGAGGCCGGGGCCGCCGTCGCCAACTACCTCCTGGCCCTCGGCCACCGCCGCATCGTCTATGTGCACGGCACGCCGGGCTACCGCGGCCGCGTCGAGCGCTTCTACGGCGTGCGGGAAGTGCTGGAGAAGCAGGCCGATGTGGAGTTCCGCGAGATGAGGTTCCAGGCGGATTCGCGCTTTACCGAGCATCTCCGCGCCGCGCAGGCCGACGGGTTCCATCCCACCGCCTTCTTCTGCGCCCATGACGGGCTGGCGCTGACCGTGGTCTCCGAATTGCTGCGGCTCGGCTACCGGATTCCGGAGAACGCTTCGGTGGTCGGCTTCGGGGACTATTCCGCCGCGACCCAGATCTCGCCGCAGCTGACGACCGTCAAGGTCTTCGGCCAGCAGATGGGGGCCGCCTGCGTGCGCCTGCTCGACGACCGGCTCAACGGCCGAATCCCGTCCGATATCCCCGTGCGCGTGCAGATCACCAGCCGGATCATCGAGCGCGCCTCCTGCGGCCCGAGAAGCCTGTCCGAGGCTGCGGCTCCGACCCTGCCGGTCGCGGGCTAACCAGGTCCGGCGACCGTTGTTGCACCCCCGGCCTCGGCGGGTGGTGACAATAAAGCCGCATTCATGATCTGATCATCAGACAAAAGGGAGGGAGCGGCGCAGGGGCGCGCCGACCTCCAGCACAAGGGTCCTCGGGACCAGTCGACAGGGACGGGAGCGCCATCCATGGCGATGAGGATAACAGCAGCCTCGTCATCGATTCATGCAGGCGCCGCCGCCCTGCGCCTGGGCGGCTGCCGGCGCCCATGACCATGGATGAGAGCGCCACGCCCCCGGTCGTCGAACTCGCGGGCATCTCCAAATCCTTCGCCGGGTTGAGCGTACTCAGGGACATCGGCTTCGATGTGCGGCCCGGGGAGGTGCACGCCCTGCTGGGCGAGAACGGCGCCGGCAAGTCGACGCTGATCAAGATCCTCGCCGGCGTGCACCGGGCCGATGCCGGGGAGCTGCGGGTCGACGGCAAGCCGGCCAGCTTCTCCTCGCCGCGCGAGGCGCAGCACGCCGGCATTGCCACGGTGTACCAGGAGTTGTTGCTGTTCCCCGAGCTCACGGTCGCCGAGAACATCTTCCTCGGCCATGCGCCGCGCCGCCCCTGGGGCGGGCTGGACTGGGAGGCGATGCGCATCCGGGCGCGCGAGCTGCTCGATTCGCTCGACAGCCACGACCTCGACGTCGACGCCCGCGTCGGCAGCCTCTCGGTCGCCAACCGCCAGCGTGTCGAGATCGCCAAGGCCCTGTCCCGGAACGCCCGCATCGTCATCATGGACGAGCCGACGGCGGCGCTGGCGGATGCCGACGTCAAGCGGCTGATGGATGTGGTGCGCCGGCTGCGCGGCCAGGGCGTCGGCATCGTCTATGTCAGCCACCGCATGGCGGAGATCTTCGCCCTGGCCGACCGCGTCACCGTGCTGCGGGATGGGGCGCTGATCGGCACCCGCCCGATCGCCGAGGTCGACGAGAAGGCGCTGGTGTCGATGATGGTCGGCCGCTCGATCGACCAGCTGTTCCCCAAGGGCGAGGCGGCGATCGGGCGGACCGTGCTCGAACTGCGCAACGTCTCCTACAACACGACGGTGAACGACATCTCGCTGTCGCTGCATGCCGGGGAGATCCTGGGCATCGCCGGTCTGGTCGGCTCCGGCCGCACCGAGCTGGCGCTGACCGTCTTCGGCATTACCCCGGCCACATCGGGGGAGATCCTGCTGGACGGCAAGCCGGTCACGATCGGCGGGCCGGGCCAGGCCCGCGACCTGGGCATCGCCTATGTGCCGGAGGATCGCGGCCAGCAGGGCCTGATCCGGCCGCAGACCGTGCGCGAGAACGTGTCGCTGGCCGTGCTCGGCCGGATCGCCAAAGCCTCCATCGTCGACCTGCGGCGCGAAGGCGCCCTCGCCCGCGACGCCATCAAGCGCTTCGGCATCCGCACCCGGGGGCCGGAGCAGGCGGTGCGCCAACTGTCCGGCGGCAACCAGCAGAAGGTGGTGCTGGCGAAATGGCTCGCCACCCAGCCCCGCATCCTGATCCTCGACGAGCCGACGCGCGGCATCGATGTCGGCGCCAAGGCTGAGGTGCATGCCCTGATCAGCGGCCTCGCCGCCCAGGGCCTCGCCATCCTGCTGATCTCGAGCGAGCTTCCCGAGGTGCTGGGCATGAGCGACCGCGTCCTGGTCATGAGCGGCGGGCGCATCGCCGCCGCCTTCGACCGGGCGGAGGCGACGCCCGACGCGGTCGGCGCGGCGATGACCCGGTCCGGCGACGCGGAGGCGGCCTGATGACCACGATCACGGCCGCCGCCCGCTCCCCGGCCCGGAGCAGCCGGCTCGGCCGCTTCCTCGGCGCCTATGGCCAGGAGCTGGTCATCCTCGGCGCCCTCGTCGCGCTCTTCGTCGTGGTCGGCGCGGTCAACCCGCGCTTCCTGAGCGACACCAACCTGACCAGCATCTTCTCCAGCAACGCCTATATCGCGGTGGCCGCGCTGGGCATGTCCCTGGTCATCATCTCGGGCCATATCGATGTGTCGGTCGGCTCGCTGATCGGCGTGCTGGCCACGCTGTCCGGCACGCTCGCGGTCGGCGGCTATCCGGTCTGGGTCGCCTGGACGGCACCGATCCTCGCCGGCGTGGTTGTCAACGCCCTGGTCGGCGGCCTCGTCGCCTATGCCCGCATCCCGTCGATCGTGGTCACGCTCGGCATGCTGTCGATCCTCAAGGGCGGGCTGATCAGCGTCACCGACGGCGCCTGGATCACCAACCTGCCGGCCGACTTCCTGATCGCCCAGAAGCGCCTCTTCGGCCTGCCGCTGCCGATCTGGTTCATGGTCGTGCTGACGCTCCTCACCGCCTTCTGGATGCGCTACTCGGCCTTCGGCCGATCGATCTACGCCATCGGTGGCAATGCCGAGGCGGCGCGGGCGACCGGCATCCCGATCGAGGCAACGACCGTCGCCGTCTTCGCCATCCACGGCGTCTTCGCCGGCATCACCGCCGTGCTGTTCGCGACCCAGCTGCAGGTGATCCAGTCGACCGTGCCGCCCAATCTCGAGCTCACGGTCATCACCGCGTCGGTGATCGGCGGGGTGTCGATCCTGGGCGGCACCGGCACGGTGATCGGCTCGACCCTCGCCGCCATCCTGTTCGCCACCATCGGCTCGGCGCTGATCTTCCTGAACGTGTCGGCCTACTGGCTGCGCGCCGTGCTCGGCCTCCTCATCCTCGTCACGGTGCTCGCCGACATGGTGCGGCGCCGGCGCGTCGCGCTCTAGGAGGCGCCGGTGTCGCTGCGCTTCCTCCTCCGCCACGAGACGATCCTCGCCATCCTGGTCGCGCTGGCGCTGGCCCTGCTGGCCACCCAGTCGGACCGCTTCTTCACCATCGACAACCTGCTGAACCAGGGCCGGCTGATGGCGGAGGTCGGGCTGGTGGCGCTGGCCATGACCTTCGTCATCGTCACCGGCGGCATCGACCTGTCGGTCGGGTCGATCCTCGGCCTCTGCGCCATCCTGCTCGGCGTGTTCTGGAAGACTCTCGGCCTGCCGCTGCCCGCCGCGATGGCCCTGGCGCTGGTGGTCGGCGCCGTGGCGGGGCTGGTCAACGGCCTGATCATCACCCGCTTCCGGGTGCCGCCGCTGATCGCCACCCTGGCCACCCTCGCCCTCTACCGCGGCCTGGCCGAGGGCATCAGCCAGGCACGTTCGGTGCGCGGCTATCCGGACTGGTTCTTCGGCCTCGGCCAGGGCGAGGCGCTGGGCGTGCCCTCGCAGCTCTGGATCCTGCTGGTCGTCACGGTGGCCGCCGGCGTGGTGCTCGGCCTCACCACCTTCGGCCGCTCGACCTATTCCGTCGGCGCCAACGAGACCGCCGCGCGGTTCTCGGGCATCGGCGTCGACCGCACCAAGCTCCTGATCTACACCGGCTCGGGGCTGATGGCCGGGCTCGCCGCCGTGGTCTTCGTGTCGCGCGTCTCGACCACGCGGTCGGACATGGGCACGGGGCTGGAGCTCGACGTCATCACCGCCGTCGTGCTCGGCGGCACCAGCATCTTCGGCGGGCGCGGCACGATCATCGGCACGGTGCTGGGCCTTGTGCTGATGCAGGCGATCAAGAACGGCCTGTCCCTGGCCGGGGTGAAGGGCGACGGCACCATCGTCGTGATCGGCGTGGTGCTGATCCTCGCCATTCTCATCGGCAACCTGTTCCGCCGCGACGGCGACGGCTGATCAAGAAACGCGGGCCTCGCCGAATCCCGGCCCGCCAACAGTGGAGGAGATGGACATGAGGCGGACGACATTGGCCCTGGCGGTCGGCGTGCTGCTCGCCGCCGGCGCGGCGCGGGCGGAATCGGCCTGGACGGGCGGCGACGACCTGCCGACCAGTCCGCTGGCCTGCGACGCGACGCCCGCCGCGGCCGCGGCGAAGCCCTATGACGGCGGCACCCCGACCGGCGCGCCGGACCGCGCAGGCAAGAAGCTGACCGTGGTCGACGTGCCGAAGCTGATCGGCATCGGCTATTTCAACGCCACCTCGAAGGGCATCGCCGACGCGGCCAAGGAGCTCGGCAACGTCAGCGCCAAGACGGACGGGCCGACCAAGGCCAACATCGATGAGCAGATCACCTTCATCGACAACTATATCACCAGCGGCGTCGACGGCATCCTGTTCGCCGCCAACGACCCCGTCGCCATCGCGCCGGTGCTGAAGAAAGCGCTGTCGAAGGGCATCAACGTCGTCGGCTACGACGCCAATTCGACGCCGGACGCGCGTCAGTGGTTCGTCAACCAGGCGCAGTTCAACGGCATCGCCAAGTCGCTGATCGACAACCTGGCGAAGGAGATCGGCGAGGACGGTGCCTTCGCCATCGTCACCTCGACCTTCACCACGCCGAACCAGGCGCGCTGGATCGCCGAGATGGCGGCCTATGCCGAGAAGTGCCATCCGAAGCTGAAGTGGCTGGAGACGGTCGAGGCACAGGAGGACAACATCCTGTCCTTCAACCAGGCGACGACGCTGATCAACAAGCATGGCGACGAGCTCAAGGGCATCGTCGGCATGACCAGCGTGGCGACCCCGGCCTCGGCCGAGGCGGTCACCCAGGCCGGCAAGTGCGGCCAGATCGCCGTCGTCGGCCTGGCCACGCCCAATGCGATGAAGCCCTATGTGGCGAAGGACTGCGTCAAGTCGGTGGTGCTGTGGAACCCGGTCGATCTCGGCTATGCCGCCATGTATGTGCTGCGGGCGGTGGCCGACGGCACGCTCAAGCCCGGCGCG
>NZ_JBCNNF010000077.1:0-20639 GCF_039594555.1 Inquilinus sp. | reverse complement strand
AGCCCGGCGGCCAGATCGTCCCGGCCCGCGCGACGAAGGCTTGAGTCGAAGCATGAAGCTCACCCCCTCCGTCGCTCCATCCGAGTCCCCCCTCCCCTCGCGGGAGGGGGCTAGGGGGAGGGGGTTTTCGCCGTCTGAGCCGATGCCTGCCGCGCCGGCGCCGATGTCGAGAACCCCCTCCCCCTACCCCCCTCCCGCGAGGGGAGGGGGGACTTGGTGGGCTTGGGCGGCGTCCGCCGCATGAAGGCCTATCTCACCCGCAAGCTGGTGGCGCTGCCGCTGATCCTGCTCGGCGTCTCGTTCCTGATCTTCGGGGCCGTGCGCATGCTGCCGGGCGACCCGGCGCGGATCATGGCCGGGCCGCAGGCGACCCAGGACGCGGTCGACGGCATGCGCACCCGGCTCGGCCTCGACCAGCCCTTCCTGGTGCAGTACGGGCTGTTCCTGAGCCAGGCCGCGCACGGCGATTTCGGCGAGTCGATCAAGTCGAAGAAGCCAGTGATCGACGAGATCGCCGAGCGCTTCCCGAACACGCTGTGGCTGGCCGTGGTCAGCTACGCCATCGCCATCCTGGTCGGGGTGGCCGCCGGCATGCTGGCCGCGGTCTACCGCAACCACTGGCCCGACCAGGCGGTGATGATCGCCGCCATCGGCGGCGCCTCGGTGGCCAATTTCTGGCTGGCCCTGATGATGATGAACCTGTTCGCGGTGCAGCTGAAATGGCTGCCGCTGCTGGGCGCCGGCGGCTGGCAGAACTACGTCATGCCGTCGATCGCGCTGGGCCTGCTGCCCGCCGCGCTGATCGCCCGCATGACCCGGTCGAGCATGCTGGAGGTGATCGGCCAGGACTATATCCGCACCGCCCGCGCCAAGGGGCTGGGCAGCCGGGTGATCTACCGCAAGCACGCGCTGCGCAACGCGCTGATCCCGATCGTCACCATCGTCGGGCTGAACTTCGGCGGCCTGCTGGGCGGCGCCGTGGTCACCGAATCGGTCTTCAACTGGCCCGGCATCGGCCGCCTGCTGGTCGACGCGGTGCGCTATCGCGACTACCCGATCATCCAGGGCGTCACCCTGCTGACCGTGACCGCGGTGGTGGTGGTGAACTTCCTGGCCGACCTGCTGATCGCCGCCATCAACCCCCGCATCCGCTTCGACTAGGACCATGACCAGCATCGCCGACAGCGACGACCTTCCGGCCGCCCCGTCCCGGGCGAAGCGGCTGGGCCGCATCCTGCGCCGGCACAAGAACCTGACGATCGGCGGCGCCATGGTGCTGCTGCTGGTGCTGGCCGGCCTGCTGGCGCCGCTGATCGCCACCCACGACCCGACCCAGCAGTCGCTGGCCACGGCGCTGCGGCCGCCTTCGGCCGAGCACTTCTTCGGCACCGACCAATACGGCCGCGACCTGTTCTCGCGCATCGTCTACGGCGCCCGGCTGTCGCTGCTGGAGATCGTGCTGGGCGTCGGCATCGCGCTGGCCGCCGGCATCCCGCTGGGCCTGTTGGCCGGCTATTCGGGCGGCAAGGTCGACCAGGTGATCATCTGGTTCATGGACATCCTGTTCGCCTTCCCGGGCATCGTGCTGTCGATCCTGATCGTCAGCATCCTCGGCACCAGCCTGGTCAACCTGATGATCGGCATCGCCGTGTTCTCGATCCCGGTCTATGGCCGGCTGTCGCGCAACCTGGCCCTGGCGCTGAAGCAGGTGGAGTACACCGAGGCGGCGCGGGCGCTGGGCGCCGGCCTCTGGCGCATCCTGTTCCAGCACATCCTGCGCAACGCGCTGGGGCCGATCATCGTGCAGGCGACGCTGACCGCAGGCACCGTGGTGCTGACCGCCGCCAGCCTGTCCTTCCTCGGCCTCGGCGCCCAGCCGCCGACGCCGGAATGGGGCGCGATGATGAGCGACGGCCGCAACTTCCTGGGCGTCAACATCTGGTTGTCGCTGTTCCCGGGACTGGCCATCACCTATTCCGTGCTGGGCTTCAACCTGTTCGGCGACGGGCTGCGCGACCTGCTGGACCCTCGGCGTTAGATAAAGGCCGCCGCCGTCACGGCCACCAGCGCCACGGCCATCGCCAGGTTGATCGCACGCGCGGCGACCGGGTCGCGCAGCCAGCGCGACAGCGACACGCCGGCCAGCAGCCAGGCCGCGTGGATCAGCACGATCATCAGGCTGAGCAGCGCGACCTTCACCGCCGCGTCCAGGACGCTGTCGCCGGCGATCACGGTGCTGCCGGCGAAGATCGCACCGATGGCGAGATAGGCCTTGGGGTTGGCGACCGCCAGCCCGAAGCCGCCAGCGACGCCCGGCGCCCGCGCCGTCTCGTCCCGCCCGCCGAGCGGCGGGGCGGTGGCGATCTTCCAGGCGAGAAAGAGGATGTAGGCAGCCGATAGCACGCCCAGCACCAGGGGCCCGTGCGGGATCGCGGTGACCAGCGCCACCAGCCCGGCGGCCACCGCCAGCAGCACGGCGATGGTGCCGGCGATCAGCCCAGCGGCATAGGGCAACGACCGGCGGACGCCGAAGGAAGCGCCGACCGCGGTGAGGCTGATGGTGGACGGGCCAGGGCTGCCCATGACCACGGCGGAGGCCAGGAGCAGCGCCGTCAGCGGGCGCCACAGCCCGGGATCGGCGAGGGAGGTGTCCATGCCGCGAGGCTAGCGGCCCGCCCCGTCCCGGTCTTGCACGCTGGTGCTGTCCGTCAGCGCCGTCCCGTGCCGCGGCCGGACAGGCTGCGAAACGTGACCGACCAGCGCGTCGCTTCCATCTCCGGGATCGAGTGCTCCCAGCCATGTCGGGCCTCGCCGGAGAGGTGGTAGGCGGAGCGCGGCGCCAGCGGCAGCGACCGGCGGTCGAAGCCGCCCTCCGCCCGGCGGCGGCCGAAGCGCAGGGTCGCGGCGGCGCCGAGCGACACGCCGACGACATGCTCGAACACCGGCCGGTCCTTGTGCCAGCCGATGCCGGCGCCGGGGTCGTAGCGGATCAGGAGGGCCTGGGCCAGCTCCGCCGGCCCCAGCCCGGCGAAGCGGGCGGCCCTGTCCCGCAGCGGCAGCAGCCAGTCGGGGATCGGCTCGGCCGGCCGGAAGCTGCCGTCCTCGAAATCATAGCGCCAGCCGAAGGTGGCGGTCAGGCGCCGGCCTTCCCAGCCCTGGTAACGGAAGGGCGACAGCTGCGCAGCATCGATCGCCGCTTCCAGCCGGGCTTCCTCCTCCGGCATGACGATATCCTCGGCCGTCGACAGGCCGGCGAGCGGCGGCGGGCCGAACAGGTCGGGCTGCACGGCGGCGGAACTCCGGATGGCTTCCACCATCGATATGGCCCCTGCCGGAGCATCGGCCAACCGCGATCCGGGATCAGCTCCATTGACGGGGTGAATCTCCCCCCGGCATGGTCAGGGCATGTCCACCGTCAAGCTCGACCCGATCGACCTGCGCATCCTGGCCGAGATCCAGCGCGACGGGCGCATCACCAAGCTGGCCCTGGCCGAGAAGGTCGGGCTGTCGCCGACGCCCTGCTGGACCCGGCTGCACCGGCTGCAGCGCGAGGGCGTGATCTCCGGCTATCACGCCCGGCTGGCGCTGCGCCGGATCGCGCCCTTCGCCACCGTGTTCGTCGAGATCACGCTGGGCGCCCATCGCCAAGCCGATTTCGACCGGTTCGAGCGGGCGATGAAGGCGGTGCCGGAGGTGGTGGCCTGCTGGTCGCTGGGCGGCGGCATCGACTATCTGCTGAAGGTGGTGGCGCGCGACATCGACGCCTATCAGCGGCTGATCGACCGGCTGCTGGAGGAGGAGATCGGCATCGACCGCTACTTCACCTACATCGTCACCCGCGTCGTGAAGGACGACGCGACGGTGCCGGTCGAGGTGCTGGCGGGGACGGGCGGGGCTTAGGCGCCGGCTATCCCCCTCACCCTCCCATTCGCCAACGCGAATGGGCCCCTCCCTCTCCCCGAGGAGAGGGAAACAGGGCGCCCCTCCTTCACCTCTCCTTGGGGAGAGGTCGAAATCGCACAGCGATTTCGGGTGAGGGGGTGGCCGGTCTTGCGAAGGAGAAACTCTCTCCTCCCGTCACCCTCCGCGAGAGACTTGGTCTCCCCGCCAGCCGGCAAACAGCCCCCTTCTCCCCCGCCCTCCCCCTACCCTGGCGGCCTCGCCCTTGACGGAGGCCCAGCCCATGACCGCCCTCGCCACCCGCCCCAGCCAGCATGAGGCGCTCGGCCGCCTGACCGACCGCCGGCTGCTGCGCGAGCTGGCCTATATCGATGGCCGCTGGACCGCCGCCGCCAATGGCGCGGTGTTCGAGGTCGACGACCCCGCCACCGGCATCACCGTAGCCCGCGTCGCCCGGCTGGGCGCGGCCGAGGCCGACCGCGCCATCGCCGCCGCCCAGGCCGCCTTCCCGGCCTGGCGGGCGCTGCTGCCGCAGGAGCGGGCGGCGAAGCTGCGCAACTGGTTCGACCGGGTCCTGGCGGCGAAGGAGGACCTGGCCCTGCTGATGACGCTGGAGCAGGGCAAGCCGCTGGCCGAATCCCGAGGCGAGATCGATTACGGCGCCGGCTTCGTCGAATGGTTTGCCGAGGAGGCCAAGCGCCTCAACGTCGAATCCGTCACCAGCCACCTGCCCGGCACCGAGATGATGGTGCGGCGCGAGCCGCTGGGCGTCGTCGGCATCGCCACGCCCTGGAACTTCCCCTGCGCCATGCTGACCCGCAAGGCCGCGGCCGCGCTGGCCGCCGGCTGCACCGTGGTGGCGCATCCGTCGTCGCAGACCCCGCTGTCGGCCCTGGCCCTGGCCGAGCTGGCGGAGCGAGCGGGCATCCCGGCCGGCGTGCTGAACATCGTCACCGGCGACCCCGAGCCGATCGTCGGCCGGATCTGCGCCGACAGGCGGGTGCGGGCGGTCAGCTTCACTGGGTCGACCGAGATCGGCCGGCTGATCGCCGAGCGCTGCGCCCCGACGATCAAGCGGCTGCAGCTGGAACTGGGCGGCCACGCCCCGCTGATCGTCTTCGCCGACGCCGATCTGGACCGCGCCGTGACGATCGCGATCGACGCGAAATTCGCCACCTCGGGCCAGGACTGCCTGGCCGCCAACCGGATCTATGTCGAACGGCCGGTCTACGCCGCCTTCTGCGAGGCCTTCGCCAGGCGGGTGGCGGCGCTGAAGGTCGGCAACGGCCTCGACCCCGAGACCGAGATCGGCCCGCTGATGCATGGCCGCGCCGTGGTCAAGGCGGCGGAGCATGTCCAGGACGCCATGGCCCGCGGCGCCCGCTGCCTGGCCGGCGGCGGCATCCATCCCGCCGGACCGCTGTTCTTCGCCCCGACCGTGCTGGCCGACGTGCCGGACGACGCCGCGATCATGCGCGAGGAGACCTTCGCCCCGGTCGCCGCCGTCACCGCCTTCGACGGCGAGGACGAGGTCATCGCCCGCGCCAACGACACGGAATACGGGCTGATGGCCTATGCCGTCACCCGCGATGCCGGCCGCGTGCTGCGGCTGGGCCGCGCCCTCGACTACGGCATGGTCGCGGTCAACCGGGTGAAGATCACCGGCGCCCCGATCCCGTTCGGCGGCACCAAGCAGTCCGGCCTCGGCCGCGAAGGCTCGCGCCACGGCATCGAGGCCTTCACCGAGCTGAAGTACCTATGCCTGGACCTGAATGCGGCCTGAGCCCGTGAAGAATCGTCATTGCGAGCGCAGCGAAGCAATCCAGGGCCGTTTGGCGTGGCCCCTGGATTGCTTCGTCGGCTTCGCCTCCTCGCAATGACGGTTTTGGCGGGCTCGACGGCGTAAACGATGCCCTTTCGTTCAAGGAGAACCCCGATGGCCCTTCGCGGCAACGAACTCGACGCCTGGGATCGCGACCATTTCTTCCACCCGTCGACCCATATGGCGGCCCATGCGCGGGGCGAGACGCCGAACCGGATCATCACCGGCGGCGAGGGCGTCTACATCACCGACCGCGACGGCAAGCGCAGTCTGGACGCCTTCGCCGGGCTGTACTGCGTCAATGTCGGCTACGGCCGGCGAGAGATCGCCGACGCGATCGCCGCCCAGGCGCATGAGCTGGCCTACTACCACGCCTATGTCGGCCACGGCAGCGAGCCGTCGATCCGCCTGGCCAAGATGATCATCGACCGGGCGCCCACCGGCATGTCGCGGGTGTTCTTCGGCCTCGGCGGGTCCGACGCCAACGAGACCAACGTCAAGCTTGTCTGGTACTACAACAACGTCCTGGGCCGGCCGGAGAAGAAGAAGATCATCTCGCGCTGGCGCGGCTATCACGGCTCCGGCCTGATGACCGGCAGCCTCACCGGGCTGGAGCTGTTCCACAAGGCCTTCGACCTTCCGCTGGCCCAGGTGCTGCACACCGACGCGCCCTATTACTATCGCCGCGAGGACCGGTCGCTGAGCGAGGAGCAGTTCTCGCAACACTGCGCCGACCGGCTTGAGGAGCTGATCCTGGCCGAGGGGCCGGAGACGGTGGCCGCCTTCATCGGCGAGCCGATCCTGGGCACCGGCGGGCTGGTGCCGCCGCCGGCCGGGTACTGGGAGAAGATCCAGGCGGTCCTGGCCAAATACGACGTGCTGCTGATCGCCGACGAGGTGATCACCGGCTTCGGCCGGCTGGGGTCGATGTTCGGGTCGGAGCATTACGGCATCAAGCCGGACCTGATCACCATCGCCAAGGGCCTGACCTCGGCCTACGCCCCCCTGTCCGGCGTGATCGTGTCGGAGAAGATGTGGAAGGGTCTGGAGAAGGGGTCCGACGCGCTCGGCGCCATCGGCCATGGCTGGACCTATTCCTCGCACCCGCTGTGCACCGCCGCGGCGATCGCCAATCTGGAGCTGGTCGACAGCCTGGGGCTGGTAGAGAACGCGAAAGAGACCGGCGCCTATTTCAAGCAGGCGCTGACCGACGCCCTGGCCGGCCACCGCTTCGTCGGCGAGGTCCGCGGCGAGGGCCTGGCGGCGGCGGTCGAGTTCGTGGCCGACAAGGACGACCGCGTGTTCTTCGACCCGGCGCTGAAGGTCGGCCCGCGGATCTATGCGGCGACGCTGGCCCGCGGCGTCATCACCCGCGCCTTGCCGCAGGGCGACATCCTGGGCTTCGCCCCGCCGCTGTGCCTGACCCGGGACGAGGCCGATACCGTGGTCAAGGCCGTGGCCGGCGCAGTCGAGACGGTGGCGAAGGAGCTTTAGTCCCGAGCGGCGCTTCCCCTTCCACGGGAAAGGGAAGCGCTCGGCCCGCTACACCTGCACCACGTGCAGGTCGCGCGGCAGGGTGGACAGGATCTCCGGCCCGTCCTCGCGCAGGATCACGATCTCCTCCAGCCGGATGCCGAAACGGCCCGGGATGTAGATGCCCGGCTCGATCGAGAACACCATGCCCTCCTCCAGCACCGTCTCGGAGGTGGCGGTAATGTAGGGCGGCTCGTGGCCGTCGATGCCCATGCCGTGGCCGGTGCGGTGGACGAAATATTCGCCATAGCCGGCATCGGTGATGACCTTGCGGGCCGCGGCGTCGACCTCCTTCGCCATCACGCCCGGCTTCGCCGCCTTCAGCGCCGCCTGCACCGCCTTCTCGACGATGGTGTGGATCTGGCCGTAGCCCTCCGGCGGGCGGCCGATCGCCACCATGCGGGTGATGTCGCTGGGGAAGCCGGCCTTGCGGCCGCCGATGTCGACCACCACGGCGTCGCCCTCCTCCAGCCGACGCCCGCCGGTCTGGTGGTGCGGGAAGGCGCCGTTGCCGCCGCTGCCGACGATCCAGAACTGCGGCGCCGCGCCTTCCGAGCTGAAATGGTCCTTGATCACCGCCGCCAGCTCCAGCTCGGTCATGCCCGGCCGGGCTGCGGCGAAGGCGGCCTGGATGGCGCGGTCGGCGATGCCGGCATTCATCTTCAGCTTGGCGAACTCGGCCGCATCCTTGCGCATGCGCAGGGCGCCGATGGTGCTGTCGGTGAAGCTGTGCCGCGCGCCCGGCAGGACGCCGAGCAGCAGCAGGGCGAAATCCGCCCGCATCGTCTCGTCCAGCACGACATGCCCGGCCTGGGCGGCGCCTACATCGGCCAGGGCGGCCGCCAGCGCCGCGTCCGGCCCGACGGCATCGTCCCAGGTGTGGAAGGTGATCGCCGTCTCTTCGCGCGAGCCCTCGGCGTTCAGCACCGGCATCAGGAACGCCTCGCGCTCCGGCCCGATCAGCAGCAGGCAGGGCCGCTCATCGGCATGCGGGTGGAAGCCGGCTGCCCATTGCATGTGCGAGCCGGGCCCGAGCGCGACGAGATCGACGCCCACCTCCCGCATCTTCGCCCGCAGCGCCGTCAGCCTCTTGCCCGTATCGACCGTCATCCTGTCCTCCCATTCACGGCGACTCGCCGCCGCAGACCGCCAGCCTAGACCGCCTCGGTGCGGAAATCCTCGCGATGGATCGCGGTGCGCAGCACACCGTCGGCGCCGACCACGCCGCGATACATGCCCTCGCAGTTGAAGGGCAGCGCGACGTTGCCCCGGGCGTCGACCGCGATCAGCCCGCCGGAGCCGCCGGCCGGGGCGAGGAGCGCCTGCACCACATCCTCCGCCGCCTGCGCCAGCCCCTGGCCGGCCCAGCGCATGCGGGCGTCGATCTCGTGCCCGGCGGCGTAGCGGATGAAGATCTCGCCATGACCGGTGCCGGAGACGGCGCAGGTGGCGTTGTCGGCCCAGGTGCCGGCGCCGATCACCGGGCTGTCGCCGACCCGGCCCGGGGTCTTGCCGGTCATGCCGCCGGTCGAGGTGGCGGCGGCGAGGTTGCCGGCGGCGTCGCAGGCCACGGCGCCGACCGTGCCGTGCCTGCGCGCCGGGTCGCCGTCATCCGGCAGGGCCTGGCGGCGGCGCTCCAGCTCCTGCTGCAGCGCCTGCCAGCGCCGCTCGGTGCGGAACCAGGACGGATCCATATGCTCCAGCCCGGCCTCGCGGCAGAAGCGGCGCGCCCCCTCTCCGGCCAGCAGCACATGCTCGGTCCGCTCCATCACCGCGCGGGCGGCGAGGACCGGATGGCGCGGGCCGCAGATGCCGGCGACGGCGCCGGCGCGGCGGTCGCGCCCGTCCATCACCGACGCGTCCATCTCGTTCTCGCCGGCGCTGGTGAAGACGGCGCCGCGGCCGGCGTTGAACAGCGGGTCCTCCTCCAACGCCATCACCGCGGCGGTGACGGCGTCGAGCGCCGAGCCGCCGGCCGCCAGGACCAGATGGCCGTTGCGGAGCGCGGTGCGCAGGCCCTGGTGATAGGCGTCCTCCTGCTCCGGCGTCAGCGACTCGCGGCGGATGGTGCCGGCGCCGCCATGGATCACCAGGACGGCGCGGGATGCGTTGGTCATGGAAGCCTCGGGGTCAACGAAGGAAGGCGGTCATTGCGGAGACCGAATTCATCCAGCGGACCGCGTCGGCGACACTGCCGGCCGGCAGGGCGATGGTGACGCCGTCGCGCCGCTCGGCCGGTGGCAATGTGGCAGCAAGGTCGGCCAGGGCCGGGCTGCCCATCTCCAGCTCCAGCGTGTACGGCCCGTCGATGCGGAAGGGCGGGATCGACCCCGCACGGCGGACGGCGCGGGCCGCGCCTTCGCGCAGGGCGGCGCGGGCGGCCAGCAGCGGCAGCGACCGGGCGGCGCGGTTGCCCAGCGCCTGCTTGGTCTGGACGAACTCGGCCTCGGGGAAATGCGCGCGCAGCTCGGCGACGCAGCGGTCGTCGCCCGAGACCATCGCCACCGGCACGCCCAGGCTGCCGGCATAGGCGCCGTAGATCCCGGCCTCGCCCAGCGCTTGGCCGTTCAGCCGCACCGCGCGGAAGGCGAAGCCGTTGGTGGTGTGCGCCAGCACGCCCTGCTCCGACGCCCGGGCGTGGTAGCCGAGGCAGAACACCGCCGCATGGCCGGCATCCAGCCCGCAGAACATGTTGAGCGGCTTCGGCTTGCCCTGGATCAGCTCCGCCGCCGGATGCAGCAGCTCCGGCAGCAGATTTGTCATCGGGCCGTGGGCGTCATTGACCAGGATCTCGGTGGCGCCGCCCTCCAGCGCGCCTTCGATCGCAGCGTTGACCTCCTCGGTCATCAGCCGGCGGGCGCGCTCATATTCGCCATTGCCCGGCTGGCCCTGCTGCGGCGTCACCACGCCGGTCACGCCCTCGATGTCGGACGAGATGTAGATCCTCATTTGCGTTCCTCCGCCTCCAGCCAATCCGCGAGCGATGGCCGGCTGTGGCCCAGGCGCCCGACGGCGGGGCCGGCGGCGCAGAGCGCGTTCAGCACCGCCTCCTGCGTCGCTTCCGCCGCGGCCTGGAACAGCCGGTCGATGCGCGCCTCGTTGAGCGCCCGGATCAGGACCAAGTCCCGCTTCTGGTCGTGCTCCACCGGATCGGCGGTGGTGAAGCCGAGCGCGATGTCGCCGCTGCCATGACCCCAGAAGGCGCCGAGCCGCGCCAGCCCGGCGCCGCAGCGCTTGGTCACACGGTGCAGCTGGCGATGCTCCAGCGGCACGTCGGTCGCCAGGATCACGATCACCGAGCCCTTCTCGGGCGCCGGTTCCGACGGCGGCGCCGGGCGGCGGCCGTCGGGCAGCACAAGGTCGCCGGCCCGGCCGAAATTCGCCAGCACCAGCACGCCGAGATGGAAATGGTCGCGGTCGAACTTGACCCGGCGCGAGGCGGTGCCGATGCCGCCCTTGAAGCCGAAGCTGCTCATCCCCGTGCCGGCGCCGACCGAGCCCTGCCCGACCCGACCGTCGGTGGTGGCGGCGACCGCCTCCAGCGCGTCGGTCTCGGTCACCGCCAGGGCCTGGATGTCGGACAGGAAGCCGTCATTGCACTCCAGCACCACCGGGTTGACGGTGCCGGTCTCGCGGCCGATGTCGGGGTTGGCCGCGATCGCCGCGCGGACCAACGCCGTGGCGCAGGTGCCGACCGCGAAGGTGTTGGTCAAGAGGATCGGCGTCTCGACCGTCCCCAGCTCCGCCACCTGCATCAGGCCGGTGCTCTTGCCGAAGCCGTTGATCACCTCGACCGCAGCGCGGGCCTTGCTGCGGAACAGGTTGCCGGCATGCGGCAGGATGGCGGTGACGCCGGTCAGCACCTCGCCGACATGCAGCGTCAGGTGGCCGACCCGCACCCCCGGCACGTCGGTGATCTCATTGAGCTCCCCGGTCGGCAGCGTGCCGCAGACCAGGCCGAAATCGCGGGCGAGACGGGCCGTCACCGATGCCTCCCTTTACGTCTTCAGCTTCGGGTCCAGCGCATCGCGCAGGCCGTCGCCGAGCAGGTTGAAGGCCAGCACCGTGACGAAGATGGCGATGCCGGGGAAGAGGGTGATGTGGTCGGCGACGCCAATATAGCTGCGGCCGTCGGCCAGCATCGCCCCCCATTCCGGGCTGGGCGGCTGGGCGCCGAGGCCGATGAAGCTCAAGGCGGCCGCCGTCAGGATCGAGGTGCCGATACGCATCGAGAAGTAGACGATCACGCTGGGCAGCGTGCCGGGCAGGATGTGCCGCAGCATCAGCAGGCGGTGGCGCACGCCGATCGCCCGGGCCGCGTCGACATAGACGGTCTGCTTGATCGCCAGCGTGCTGCCCCGCACCAGCCGGGCGAAGACCGGGACGCTGAACACGGCGACCGCGTAGATCACGTTGTCGATGCCGGGGCCTAGCACGGCGATGACGCCAATCGCCAGGATGATGCCTGGGAAGGCCAGCAGCACGTCGCAGAAGCGCATCACCAGGCCATCGGCCCAGCCGCCGTAGAAGCCGCTGACCAGGCCCAGCAGGATGCCGGCGACGCCGCCCAGCGTCACCGACAGGAATCCGACGGCCAGCGAGATGCGGGCGCCGAAGACGATGCGGCTGAAGATGTCGCGGCCATACGCGTCGGTGCCGGCGAGATGGGCCCAGGACGGGCCTTCCAGCACCCGCTCATAGTCGGGCGCGGCGAGGTCGTATGGCGCGATCCAGGGCGCCAGGATTGCCATCAGCACCAGCGCCGCCAGGAACAGCCCGGCGATGACGCCGACCTTCTGCCGGCGGAAGCGGCGCCAGAACTCACGCCAGGGCGAGCGCACCTTCTCGGCGCCGGCCGACGCGACGGGGGCGGTAACGGCGCTCATCGGTAGCGGATCTCCGGATTGGCGAAGGCGTACAGCACGTCGACGGCCAGGTTGATCAGGATGAACTCGATCGAGAACAGCAGGATCTCGGCCTGGATCACCGGGTAGTCGCGGAAGGAGACGCTGTCGACCAGCAGGCGGCCGAGGCCGGGCCAGGTGAACACGGTCTCGACCACGATCGACCCGCCGAGCAGGAAGCCGAACTGCAGCCCGACCATGGTGATGACCGGGATCAGCGCGTTGCGCAGCGTGTGCTTCCACACCACCGAGCGCTCGAACACGCCCTTGGCGCGGGCGGTGCGGACATAGTCTTCGCGGAAGATCTCGATGAAGGCGGAGCGGGTGAAGCGCGCCATCACCGCCGCCACAGTCAGGCCCAGCGCGATCGACGGCATGACGAAATGCTGCCAGGTGCCGTAGCCGCCGGTCGGCAGCCAGCCGAGATCGACCGAGAACACGCCGATCATCAGGAGGCCGAGCCAGAAGGGCGGGAAGGAGATGCCGGAGACGGCCAGGACCATGCCGCCATAGTCCTGCCAGCGGCCGCGCTTGACCGCGGACAGCACGCCGATCAGCAGGCCGGCGATCACCGCCCAGACCATGCTGACGACGCTGAGCCAGACGGTCGGCATCAGCCGCTCGCCGATCTCCTCCGCCACCGGCCGGCGGGTCTTCAGCGAGGTGCCGAAATCGCCCTGCACGATGTGGCTGATGAAGGTCAGGAACTGCTGGTGCAGCGGCTTGTCGAGGCCGAGATCGGACCGCACCAGTGCGACGTCCTCGGCGGTCGCGTCCGGCCCCGCCACCAACCGCGCCGGATCGCCGGGCAGCATGTGGACGAAGCTGAAGACCAGGACGGCGATCACCGCCATGACCGGGACGATGCCGAGCAGGCGCCGGATCAGATAGTTCAGCATGGGGGCTCCGGACGGCGCCCGCCCCCCGGCAGGACCGAAGGGCGGGCGCCTGAGGCTTACTGGAACGCCGGATCCTCGACTACGAAGCCGCGGTCGGGCAGGACGAAGACGCCGGACAGGTCCTTTGCCTGGGCGCTCAGCACATGCTCGACCGCGATGTCGATCCACGGCGCGTCCTGCCAGACCTGGGCCTGCACCTTGGCATAGGCCTCGGCCCGCTTGCCCTCGTCGGCCGTGGCCACCGCCGCCTCCAGCGCCTGATCGACCTCGGGGTTCGAGTAGTAGGCGACGTTGAACAGCTTCGGCGGGAAACCCTTGCCCCACAGCAGCGGCCGCAGCGCCCAGTCGGCGTCGCCGGTCGAGGACGACCAGCCGCCATAGTACATCTGCACCGTCGCCTCCTCCGGCGTCTGCACGCTCCAGATCTTCTGCGACAGCACGCCGGATTCGAGCGGTGTCACCTGGGCCTTGACCCCGATCTGGGCCAGCTGCTGCTGCAGGAACTGGGTGGCGCGGACCGAGGTGGTGCTGTTGCCGGACCACAGCACGGCCTCGAAGCCGTCGGCATAGCCGGCCTCGGCCAGCAGCGCCTTGCCCTTGGCCGGGTCGAACGGCCAGACCCCCTGCTTGGCGTAGAACTTCAGGCTCGGCGGCATCGGCGCATCCGCCGGCTCACAGAAGCCGCTCAGCACCACCTTGCAGAAGGCGGTGCGGTCGACCGCGTAGTTCAGCGCCTGGCGCACGCGGACGTCGTCGAACGGCTTCTTGCGGGTGTTCAGCGCCACGTACCAGTTGACGATCGACGGCCGCTCATCGACCGACAGGTTCGCATTGGCCCGCACCACCTTCACCATCTCCGGCGGCACCGGGGTGATGAACTGGGCCTCGCCCGCCTGCAGCATGGCAACGCGGCTGCCATTCTCCGGCACGCTGCGGATGGTGACGCCATCGACCTTCGGCGCGCCCTTCCAGTAGCCGTCGTTGCGCACCGCCTCGAGCGTGTCGGCCGACCAGGACTTGAAGCTGAACGGGCCGGTGCCGACCGGGTTGCGGCCGATGTCCTTGCCGTACTTCTCCAGCGCCGCCGGGCTGATGATCATGGTGCCGGGATGGGCCAGGGTGTTGACCAGGGCGCCGAACGGCTCCTTCAGCAGCACCTTGACGGTGTGGTCGTCGACCACCTCGACATGGTCCAGCATCGACAGCAGCGACTGGCGCTTCAGCTTGTTCTCGGGGTTGGCCAGCCGCTCCAGGCTGATCTTCACCGCCTGGGCGTTGAAGTCGGTGCCGTCCTGGAACTTCACGCCCTGACGCAGCTTGAAGACGTATTGCTTGGCGTCGTCGCTGACCGTGTAGCTTTCGGCCAGCAGCGGCACCAGCTTCATGTCCCGGTCGAAGCCGTAGAGCCCCTGGTAGAACAGGCGCGACGCCGACTGGGCCGAGGTCTCGTTGACGTTGGACGGGTCCAGCCCCGTCAGGTTCTCCTGGATGCCGATCACCAGGGTCTTGGCCAGGGCCGCGCCCGGCAACGCCAGCAGCGCCGCGGCGGCGCAGCCGATCAGGGTCCGTCTCCAGTCTCTCATTGCTCTCCCCTTTTGGTTTGGTTCGGGTTCAGCCGAAGTCGCCGACGCGGTGGCGGGCGACGAAATGGCCCGGCCCGACGGGCTCCAGCGGCCGCACCAGCGGCTCGTCGCCCAGAGGCCGGATCGGGCTCGGGATCTCACCCTCGATCAGGCTGGTGTCGCGGTTGCGCCGGGTCGGGTCCGCCACCGGCACCGCCGCCATCAGCCGGCGGGTATAGGGATGCTGCGGGCTCTCGAACACCGCCTGGCGCGGCCCGATCTCGACGATCTGGCCGAGATACATCACCGCGACGCGGTGGCTGACCCGCTCCACCACCGCCATGTCGTGCGAGATGAACAGGTAGGACAGGCCGTGCCGCGCCTGCAGTTCCATCAGCAGGTTCACCACCTGCGCCTGGATCGAGACGTCGAGCGCCGCCACCGCCTCGTCGGCGATGATCAGCCGCGGCTCCGACGCCAGGGCCCGGGCGATGCAGATGCGCTGGCGCTGGCCGCCGCTGAACTCGTGCGGATAGCGCCGGGCATGCTCCGGCTTGAGGCCGACCTGGGTCAGCAGGTCGGCGACGCGCTGCTCCACCGCCCGGCCCTTGGCGAGGCCGTGAGTCAAGAGCGGCTCGGCGATCGAGAAGCCGACGGTCAGCCGCGGGTTCAGCGAGGCGAAGGGGTCCTGGAAGACGTACTGGATCTTCTGCCGCAGCCGGCGCCGCTCCTCCGCCTTCATCTGGGCCAGGGCCCGGCCCTCGAAGCGGATCGATCCGGCGGAGGGCTCCAGCAGCTGCATGATGGTGCGGCCGGTCGTGGACTTGCCGCAGCCGCTCTCGCCGACCAGCGCCAGGGTCTCGCCCGGCTGCAGGCCGAAGCTGACCTGCTCCACCGCATGGACGCGGGCGACCAGCCGGCCGAACACGCCGCGGCGCACGTCGAAGCGGGTCGAGAGCTGGTCGACCTCCAAGAGCGGGCTGCCGGCGCGCACCGTGTCCTGCGGCGCCGGCGGCGGCTCCTTCGACCCGTCGACCCGGACCAGCGGGAAGCGGGCCGGCAGCGGCTGGCCCTGCAGGCTGCCCAGCTTCGGCACCGCCGACAGCAGCGCCTTGGTGTAGGGGTGCTGCGGCGCCGCGAAGATCCGCTCGGTCGGCCCCTCCTCCACCTTGCGGCCCTGATACATGACCACGACCCGGTCGGCGACCTCGGCCACCACGCCCATGTCGTGGGTGATGAACATCACCGCCATGCCCATCTCGCCCTGCAGCCGGCGGATCAGCCGCAGGATCTGGGCCTGGATGGTGACATCCAACGCCGTCGTCGGCTCGTCGGCGATCAGCAGGCTGGGCCGGCAGGACAGGGCCATGGCGATCATCACCCGCTGGCGCATGCCGCCCGACAGCTGGTGCGGGTGGCGGTCGAGCATCCGCCTGGCCTCCGGGATCCGCACCCGCTCCAGCATGCTCAGCGCCTCGGCCCGGGCCGCCTTGGCGTCCTTGCCCTGGTGCAGCATCACCGCCTCGGCGATCTGGTCGCCGATGGTGAAGACCGGGTTCAGCGACGTCATCGGCTCCTGGAAGATCATCGCGATCTCGTTGCCGCGCAGCGCACGCAGCGCCCCGGCCGGGGCCTTGGCCAGGTCGCGCACCGTGCCGTCGCGGCCGCGGAAGCGCACCGAGCCGCGGGCGATCTTCCCGCCGCCATAGTCGACCAGCCGGATCAGGCTGAGCGAGGTCACCGACTTGCCGGAGCCGCTTTCGCCGACCACCGCCACCGTCTCGCCCGGCGCGATGGCGAAGCTCAGATCCTCGACCGCGGTGACGGTGCCGTCATCGGTCGGGAACTGGACCGTCAGCCCGTCGACCTCGATCAGCGGTGCAGTGGCCCCAGCGGTCATGCCGGCTGCCCGACCAAGCGGTCGAACGCGTCGCGCACCCGGCGCCACACCGGGCCGGGCCGGCCGGTGCCGACCGCGGCGCCGTCCAGCCGCACGATCGGCGCCAGCTCCTTGGTGGTGCTGGTGATCCAGATCTCGTCGGCGGCGCGCAGCTCGGCCTCCGTCACGTCGCGCTGCTCGACCGCGAGGCCCAGTTCCTCGGCCAGCCGGATCGCGATCCGCCGGTTGATGCCGTCGAGGATGCGGTGGTCGGCGGCCGGCGTCGCCACCCGGCCGTCCTTGACCACGAAGACGTTGCTGGCGGCGCATTCGCTGACCAGGCCGTCGCGCAGCATCACCGTCTCCAGCACCCCGGCCTCGGCCGCGTTCTGGGCGGCGAGGACGGAGGGCAGCAGCGCGATCGACTTGATGTCGCAGCGCAGCCAGCGGATGTCGGGCGCCGAGACCAGGGCGAAGCCCTCCTCCTGCTGCGCCCGGCCCAGGCGCTTCAGCGCGCCGGCGAAGGCCAGGATGCTGGCCCGGGCGCCGGCCGGGAAGGCGTGGCTGCGCTGGGCCGGGGCGCCGCGGGTGACCTGCATGTAGATGGTCGCGGCCGGGCGCGGCGCATCGGCGGCCAGCCGCTCGAACACCGCGGCCAGGGCGGCGCGGTCGAGGCCGGGGTCGATCCGGACGGCGGCGAGGCTGCGGGCCAGCCGGTCGAGATGGGCGTCGAGCTCGAAGATCCGGCCGTCATAGACCGCCACCACCTCGTACACGCCGTCGGCGAACAGGTAACCGCGGTCGAGCGGCGAGACGGTGACCTCGGCGAGCGGCTGCCAGGTCCCGTTCCAATAAGCGAGGGTCATCGTCGGCGTTCCGCTTCAGAAGGTTTGGGGGCTGGAGGACGGGGACGGCGCGCGGGGCCGTCGTCGACCAGGAGGAAGGGCATGATCTGCTCGGTCAGCTCGGCCGCGTCCGAGATGGTGCCGCGGCGGCGGGCGACGGCGCCGGCCAGGGCTTCGGCAAGAGCCATGATGGCGATCGAGGAGCCGTGCAGCACGCCGTGCTCGGCCGGGCCGAACAGGGCAGCGTCGCTCTCCGCCGCCAGAGGCGAGGCCGGGCCGTCGGTCAGGGCCAAAGCGCGCAGGCCACGGGCCTTGGCCCGGCGCAGCAGGTCGATGGTGGTGCGGGAATAGCGCGGCACCGAGATCGGCACCAGCAGGTCGCCGGGGCCGAGGCGCAGCAGCTGGCGGACCATGCGCTCGGTGCCGCCGCTGCCGTCCATCAGCTCGACCGCCGGGCAGTAGGGCTGCAGCAGCTCGGCCAGGAAGCGGGCGGTGACGGCGCTGATACCGAGGCCGAGCGGCACCACCCGGCGCGCGGCCAGGACCAGCTCGACCGCGTCGGCGCAGGCCTCCTCGGTCAGCAGCGCCGTCGCCTGGCCGAGATTGGCGGCGGCGGCGTCGAGCGAGCGGTGCAGCTGGTCGCGGGCGGAATCGCCGCCCTGCTGCGCCGTGCGCAGCTTCTCGACCGGCGCCAAAGCACGCTGGAACTGCTGCAGCAGATCGGCCCGGAATTCGGGGAAGCCGCCGAAGCCGAGGCGGTGGGCGAAGCGGTTGGCGGTGGCGACCGAGACCTGCGCCGCGCCGGCCAGCTCCTCGATCCCCATGGTGGCGGCGCGGAACGGGTACTGCAGGACGAAATCCGCCAGCTGGCGATGCGCCGGCGACAGCGCGTCGAGGCTCTGCGCCAGGCGGTTCGTCAGGGTCTGCGGCGGGTCCTGGTCCATGCGGCGGGAAGCAAGAATCGGAAAGCCGTGGCGCGGCGGGATGAAAATTCTTCTGTCATCCGGCCGGACGGCTGTAAAGATTTTTTCACGAGCGATTGCGAAGCGCCCGCATTTGGACCAAAGGACAACGGACCTACCCCGCGCCCGCCGCCATACTCACCCGAACGGGCGGGTTTCCGGGGCGGTCGCGCCGCCGGCCGCCGGAGACGGGAGGACACCATGCGCGCACCGACGATCGCGGCGGCCGCCGCCACCCTGCTGCTGGCGCTCGGCGCCGCCGGACCGGCCGCGGCCCAGGCCGGGCTGACCACGCGGCCGACCACGCTGGAGACGCTGAAGCTGGCCTCCGGCCTGCCCTTCCCGCAGAAGCCCTACGAGCTGGAGGCCGGCAAGTATTATCGCTGGACCATCGAGGCCGACGGTACGGCCGAGCTGGGCATCGCCGCGCCCGAGTTCTTCCGCAACATCTGGATCAACGAGGTGGTGGTGAACAAGATCGAGATCCGGCCGCTGGGGCTGGATTCGATCGAGTTCGACGATGCCGGCAAGGCCACCATCACCTTCGTGCCGATCCGCCCCGGCACCTTCACCTTCCACGCGCCGGAGACCACCGCCGAGGGCATGAGCGGCACCTTCGTCGTCAAATAGACCCGGCAGGCGTGCCGTTTTGCCCCGGCGCCTTGGTCGCAAGGACGACGGACAGCGGGGGGCCGGCCGCGATAGCATCGGCCAGCACCCCTTGCCCGCAGCCCCGGATGACCAGGCCCTCCCTGCCCCTGACCGACCTGACCCCCGCTTTGGGCGGCGCCGAGGCGAACCCGATCCGCATCGGCTTCGCCGACAAGAACCCGCTGGTGCTGCGCGGCCTGCAGTCGCTGTTCGGCGAGGACCGGCGGTTCGAGCTGGTGGTCTCGGCCAGCGACGGCGAGCGCTTCCTCGACGCCGTGGCGCGGTTCGAGTTCGATGTCGGCATCATCGGCTGGGTGATGGCCAATGGCGACGGCCGCGCCGTGCTGGAAGGCCTGAAGGAGCGAACCCCGGCCCCCCGCATCGTCGTCTACACCGGCGCCGACCTGGGCGTGGCGCGGCTGGCGATGCAGCTGGGCGCCGCCGGCTTCCTGTCCAAGTCGGAGCCGCCGGAGCGCCTGCTGGACGTGGTGGCGGAGGTGGCGCGCGGCCGGATGATGTTCCCGTTCCTCGATCTCGGCCGGGCGGCGGCGGCCGACCCGCTGGCCTGCCTGACCGGGCGCGAGCGCGAGCTGCTGGAGCGGCTGGCCGAGGGGCTGAGCAATGAGGGGCTGGCCCGCCGCTTCGGCCTGTCGCCCAACACGGTCAAGTTCCACCTGCGCAACCTGTACGAGAAGCTGGGCGCGGCCAACCGGGCCCAGGCCGTCGCCGTGCTGCTGGGGCGCGACCGCGGCCAGCCCCCCTGACCGCGGATTTTTCGCCCGGCATCCTACGAACGTAGGACGACGCCGGCGGCCGGCGCGTGGTTCGCTTCGGGATCGGAAGAGCTTCACCGGTTCGCGAGGCGCCGCCATGCAGATGCTCCATCCCAGGGACCCGATCCTCCGCGGCCCGGCCGCCGTGCCGGCCGGCGCCGACGACCACGGGCCGGAGGCCGAGCTGCAGCCGGTGGTGCGGGTCGCGGTCCAGGGCCCGGCCCCGTTCAACGCCCTGGTGCTGGTGCGCGGCACCGTCGCCGCCGACGCGGCCGGGGCCGAGGCCCGGGCCGGCGACACCGTCGCCATCCGCACCAATTTTGTGCTGTCCGGCTTCGACCCGGCCCGGCCGCCGCCGTTCAAGCATTCCTCGACCGCGGCGCTGCGCGACGCCGGCGGGGCCGGGATCGACGCCATCGACCACGGCTTCTTCGACGATTCCGGCCGCTGGGTGCTGCTGGTCCGCGGCGACAGCCTGCGGCGGCACGGCGCGGTCGAGCTGACCAGCTGGGTGATGTGGCGCGAGGAGGCTCCGGACGCGGCGGATGGCCGCCTGGCCTTCCGCAGCTATCCCGTCTTCGTGCCGCCGCAGCCGCCCAGGCCGGCGGATCCCTGGGCCCGGGCCGTCGCCCGCCTCTACGGCCATCGCCCCGAGGCCCGCGCGGTGGCGTGAGGCGCCGGCTCTCCCCCTCACCCTCCCATTCGCCGACGCGAATGGGCCCCTCCCTCTCCCCGACTACGGCATCTACACATCGTTGAAGTGCGCTTTTTAAAGTCCCCCCTCCCCTTGCGGGAGGGGGGCAGGGGGAGGGGTCTGCGCGCGTCCGCGCGCGAATGGGCAGGGCGCCGAACTCGCCGCCCATGCCGGTTTGCGACAGTCTGGGGCCGGCTCGAGCCGATAGAACCCCC
>NZ_JBCNNF010000076.1:0-20699 GCF_039594555.1 Inquilinus sp. | reverse complement strand
CTTCCACTGTCGCGAGTAGAAGACCCGGCCGGTGTCGATGTCCCAGTCCCAAATGCCGTCGCCGGCCCCGTCGAGCGCGAATTGCCACCGCGCCTCGCTGCGGCGCAGGGCGGCCTCGGCCGCCTTCACTTCGGTGAGGTCGCGCGAGGTGCCGATCAGGCCGATGATGGCGCCGAGCTCGTCCCGCAGCGGCACCTTGGCGGAGGAGTAGGTCCGGGCGGCCCCGGCGACCACGGCGGTCTCCTCGGTGGTGAAGGCCGTGCCGGTCTCGAACACGCGGCGGTCGTTCTCGATCAGCGCCCGGGCGGTCTCCGGCGGGAAGATCTCGGCGTCCGACCGGCCGATGATGTCGATCCCGGCCCGGGCCATGACCGTCTCCACCGCCGGGTTGACCAGCAGGTAGCGGCCATCGAGGTCCTTGACGTAGATCAGGTCGGGCGTCCCGTTCATCACCGCCTGGAGCAGCGTCAAGGTGTCGCGCAGCCTCTTGCTGCGCTCGACATCCTCGGTGATGTCCCAGCAGGCGCCCAGGCCGCGCAGCAGGGTGCCGTCGGGTGCGTAGGTCAGCCGGATCGATGCGCGGATGTGGCGGGTCGTGCCCGAGGCCTGGTGCAGGACCCGGTAGTCGACCCGGTACTGCGGGACGTGATCGCGTTCCGCGGCCTCGTGGATATCGGTGACCCGCACCACATCCTCCGGCGGCAGCAGCCGGCGGAAGCCGTCGGGCGTGCGGTCGAAGCCGTCCCGCGTCGTCCCGTGCAGCTCGTAGGTCCGGTCGTCCCAGAGGCGCTCGCCGGTCAGGAAATCCACCTCGAAGATGCCGACCCCGCCGGCGTCGAGCGCGACCTCCAGCCGCTCGTTCAGGGCGGATTGCCGGGCCTCCGCCTGCTTGTGGTCGGTGATGTCCCAGTTGGTGCCGACCGCACGCAGCGGCGTGCCGTCGGCGCCCCGGATCACCCGGGCCAGCGAGCGGACATGCCGGATCCCGCCGGAGGCGCGATGCAGGATGCGGTAGTCGGCCTGGTAGACCGACGTTTCCCGCAGCGCCACGTCGTATTGCCGCATCGCATGCGCGACGTCGTCGGGGTGGATCAGCCGCAGCCATCCGTCCAGCGTGCCGTCGAAGCCGCCCGGGCGCAGGCCATAGAGATCGTGCATCCGGTCGTCCCAGCGGTAGCGGCCGGTGGCGAAGTCCAGCTCGTAGATGCCGACCCCGCCGGCCTCGATCGCCACCTGCAGCCGCTCGGTCACCCCAGCCAGCTGCGCCTCGATCTCCTTCTCGCGGGTGATGTCGACGATGGTGCCGATCATCCGCTGGACGCTGCCGTCGGCCGCGATCTCGACCGCCCGGCCGCGACTCAAGAGCCAGATCCACGCCCCGCTCTCGTGATGGCGGAGGCGGTAGACCGAGTCGAACTCCGCATCCTGCCGGGTCCGCACCCGTTCGGTCGCCTCGGCCACCCGGTCGCGGTCGTCCGGGTGCATCTTCTCCAGCCACCGACTGATGTGGTGGACCCGCTCCTCCTCCGGCAGGCCCAGCAGCACCTTCCATTGCGGCGACACCCAGACCATGCCGGTCGGGACGTGGAAGTCCCAGACCACCTGTCGGGACCCGCGCAGGGCATGGTCCCAGCGTTCCTCGGACGCGCCGAGCGCCGCCTCCGCCTGCTTCTGCGGTCCGATATCGACGATCTGCAGCAGGTAATGGCCCGGCGGGGCACCGGCTGTGTCGCGCAGGGCGGAGGCGGTGACCATGCCCCAGAACACCTCGCCGGACTTGCGGACGTAGCGCCGCTCGGCCCGAGGGGTCTCGACATCGCCGCGCCGCAGCGCCTCGAGGCCGGCCTGCACCGCCGCGCAGTCGTCGGGATGGACGATATCGTCGACGGTGCGGTCGATGCACTCCTCGGCGCTGTAGCCGAACATGGCGCAGAAGGCGGCGTTGACATAGAGGCAACGCCCGTCCGCCCCCGCGATCGCCATGCTGACCGCCGCCTGGTCGATGATCCGGCGCAGCAGATCGACGCTGCCGGGAAGGACGGGCGGCCCCGGGGGCGCTGGGCTCCGCCCTGGACTATCGTTCATGTGACATCAATGCTCGGCCGGGGCACTCGCAAAAGGCACGCTTCACGATAAGCCGATATGATGAATGACGGAATTCCGGAGCGGATGATGGATGTGACGATGCGGCCGGCCCGGGCCGGCGACCTGCCCGCGATCCTGCGGCTGCTGGCGGACGACCCGCTGGGCAAGAACCGCGAGGCGGCGGTCGAGGCGCCCTACCAGGCCGCCTTCGCCGCGATCGCTGCCGACCCGAACCACGAGATGGTGGTGGCCGAGCTGAACGGGCAGATCGTCGGCTGCTTCCAGCTCAGCTTCATTCCCGGCCTGTCGCGCCGCGGCGCCTGGCGGGCGCAGATCGAATCCGTGCGCATCGATTCGGCGCTGCGCGGCCGGGGCGCCGGCCGGGCGATGATGGAATGGGCCATTGCCCGGGCCCGGGCGCGGGGCTGCGCCCTGGTGCAGCTGACCACCGACAAGCGCCGGCCCGACGCCCACCGCTTCTATGCCCGGCTCGGCTTCGTCGCCAGCCACGAGGGCATGAAGCTGGAGCTGTAGGTCAGGGCTGCACCGGCTGCGGCGCCCCCTGCGCCGCCGCGCCCTGCTGATAGGCGGCCTGGAAGGCCTGCAGCTCCGACAGGTCGATGTCCCCCACCGCCCAGAACTCCAGCCCCGACCACACCCAGTGCAGCAGGCGGTACCCCTCCTCCGTCTCCGCCGTCGGGGCGCTGTCCGCGGCGCCGGGATTCGGCCAGACGAACAGGTTGACCACATGCCCGCGGCCATGCCGGTAGACCAGCGCGGCCACCACCCGGCGGTCGAGATAGTCGAGCCGCCCGCCCGCCAGCGGGAAGCCCTGTGCCGCGAGTTCGACCACCGGCGGGGCCGCGTCGATCTTGCCGACGAACCAGGGCTTGACCGTGTGCCGGTCGGACGAGACCACGTCGACCAGATGCTCGGCCAGCAGCGACCGCACATGGCTGTCGACCAGCTGTCGGGCCAGGTCGTCGTTACCGCCGCGCGGCAGGACCAGCAGCAGCATCAGCGCCATGGCCAGCGCCGCCGCCCCGGCCCCGCCCAGCCGCCAGTCGCCCAGCAGGCGCCGCCACCACGGCATGGTCGCGGGCAGTGGCGACGGCACCGGCTCGGCCGCCGGCTGCAGCGACTCAATGATCCGCTGGCGCAGCGCGTCGGGGGCGCGGTCGCGCATCTCCGGCCGGCGCAGCGCCGCGCGGATCGCCTGCTGCTGGCGGTACTCCGCGGCGCAGGCCGGGCATTCCTTCAGATGCGCCTCGAAGGCCAGGGCGCCGACGACATCGAGTTCGCCATCGAGCATGCCGTGCAGCAGGACCGATTTATCGGGGCAGCTCATCGCGCCTCCTCCGCCTGGCGCTCAAGCCAGGCGCGCTTGATCAGCAGCCGGGCCCGGGCCAGCCGCGACATCACCGTTCCGATCGGCACCTCCGTCACCTCGGCGATCTGCTGATAGGACAGGTCGCTCATCTCCCGCAGCACCAGCACCTCGCGAAACGGCTCCGGCAGCGCTTCGACCAGCGTGCGCACGCCCGTGGCCTCGTCGATCCGGATCAGCATCGCCTCGGGATCCTCCGGCGCGTGGCCCCAGGGGTCGGTGGTGATCTCCGACACCTCCTCCGGGTCCGGCATCGGCTCACCCTGCTGCGCCCGCCGCGCCCGCAGCCAAGCGTAGAAGCAGTTGCGCAGGATCGCCAGCAGCCAGGGCCGCGGATCGCCGCCGGAGAAGCCGTCGAAATAGCGCAGGGCCCGGGCGAAGGCCTCCTGCACCAGGTCGTCGGCATCGCTCGGGCTGCGGGTGAGATAGCGGGCCAGCGTGTAGGCGTCATCCAGGCAGGGCAGGACGGTGTCCTGGAACCGCTTCGCCGCATCCGTCCCGCGCATGGGTCTTCCCCCCAGGAGGCGGGCCGCATCGCGCGGCCCGTCCTGGATTTCAGCATCCTCCCGCCCGACCTTGACGTCGAGCGCCCTGACGAGACAAAGGCGGGTCACGGCGTCACGGTGATCCGGCCGGTCATATGCGGATGCAGGCTGCAGAAGTACTGGATGGTGCCGGGCTTCGTCAGGGTGGTGGTGAAGCTGTCACCGGTGTCCAGGGCCTTGGACCGGAAGCTCTTATCCGTCGCCACGACCGTGTGCGGGATGTCGTCGCCATTGGTCCAGGTGACGGTGGTTCCGGCCGGGACGGTGATCTCGGCCGGGCTGAAGGTGAAGTTGTCGATCTTGATGGTGACCGGCTCCGCGGCCCGGGCACCGCCCAGGCCGAGCAGCAGGGCGAAGGCAACCCCGGCGACTGTGCGCCGGGGAAACAGGAAGCTCATTCTCGATCTCCGGATGTCGGGAAGGTCGGCTCAGAGACCGTTTGGAAATGCGCTGGCGTGAGCCGGCTGGCGGTGGTTTCGAGAACCGGAGCGCAGCGGGCGTTGGCCCGTGAGCACCGGAAGCGGAGAAGCCGCCGTCAGAGGGCCACGCCAGTAGCGTTTCCAGACGGTCTCTCAGGACGCGAGCGGCGTATCGGTCAGCGCGAGCTGCTTGCTGCCATGCCTGACTTCGATGCTGGTGGTCCCGAGCACCTTGCGCAGCTGGTCGTCCGGCACCTTCATCGGGCCGGCCGAGGGCGCGGTGCCCGGCGCCGGCTGGGGGAAGGCGGTCGACCTGGCGGTGTGGAAGACGACGTTGCCCTCGACCTTCTGGATGATCTGGTGGATGTGGCCGTTCAGGACGGTGACCGAGCCGAAGCGCTTGAGATAGGACAGGGCCTTGGCGCCGTCCTCCGTCCCCCAGCCCCATTCCTGGTAAACGAGCCAGAGCGGGATATGGGCGAAGACCACGATCGGTGTGCTGGCGGACTTGCCGCGCAGATCATCCTCAAGCCATTCGAGCTGCTCGTCCCCGAGATTGCCGAGGCCGCCGGCCTTGAGGTTGACGACGTTGACCAGCCCGATGAAGTGCACGCCGTTGGAGTCGAAGCTGTACCAGCCGGCGCCCTTGCTGCCGCGGCCGTAGCGGTCGAGATAGGCCTTGCCCTGCTCGTCATCGAGCAGGTCGTGCTCGCCGGGGACGTAGTGCACCTGCAGGCCGGCGCCGCCGATCACCTGGTCGGCGTCGTCGAACTCCTTCGGCTTCGACAGGTGGCTGATGTCACCCGTGTGGATCAGGAATTCGGGCTTCTTCTGCAGGGTGCCGATGCGCGTCACCGCCTCCTGCAGGGTGCCCAGCGCGTTCGGATTCGCCGGCTTGTCGAAGCCGACATGGCTGTCGCTGAGCTGCAGGAAGGTGAAGCCGGACGGCTCCGCCGCCATCGCCTCGCCGACCAGGCCCAGCGACCGCGGCACGCCGCCGCTCAGCCCCCACAGCACGCCGGTGCCGGCCCAGACCATGCACTTCAGGGCGCCGCGGCGGTCCATGCCGTCCGGCCGATCTCCCTTGTCGCCACCCATCATGACGGAATCTCCTGTGCGGACGGGATCGTCCGGTGGTGGAGATCACGGGCCGGCCGGGTTTATTCCCGGGAAAACATCATCCTCGTTTCGGTTAGGCTGTGGCCCCGAACACCATCGGTCGTCGCCATGCCGTCCCCACCGCTCGTGCCGGAGCTCTATGTCTCGGAGATCGGCCGCAGCCTGTGCTTCTACACCGCGATCCTCGGCTTCGCCGTGCTGTATGAGCGGCCGGAGGAGCGCTTCGCCTATCTGGTGCGCGAGGGCGCGGCCCTGATGCTGGAGCAGCCGGCCGATCCCGCGCGCACCTGGCTGGCCGGGCCGCTGGAACCGCCTTATGGCCGCGGCATCAACCTGCAGATCGCGGCCGCGGATCTCGGCCCGCTCCATGATGCGGTGCTGGCGGCGGGTGCGCCGCTGCTGCTGCCGCTGGAGGAGCGCTGGTACCGCCGCGACTCGCTGCTCCTCGGCCAGCGCCAGCTCGTGGTGCAGGACCCGGACGGCTATCTGCTGCGCTTCTGCCAGGATCTCGGCTCGCGGCCGGTCCCGGACGGAGGCCGCTCGGCCTTGGCGCTCCTGCCTTGACGCCTCGGGGCCCTGCCCGCATGGTCGCGCCACCTTCGGTCAGACGTGGCGGGGCCCGTTGGACGATTCCAGCCCAAGCGAGAGCGGACCGGCCGGGCTGACGCTGCGGCCGGCCACGGATGCCGATGCCGGGACCCTCGCGGCGATCCATCGCCGGGCCCGCGAGTCGGCGGCGATCCCGAACCTGCACAGCCGCACCTCGGTCCGCCGCTTCCTGCTGCGCACGATCCGGCTGTCGCAGGTGATGATCGCCTGCCGCGACGGCGTGCCCGTGGGCTATGCCGCGCTCCACAATGGCTGGCTGGACCAGCTCTACATCCACCCCGACCACCACCGCCTCGGCATCGGCACCGCGCTCTTGGCCTGGGCCCGGCGCGACAGCCCCGGCCTGCGCCTCTACTGCTTCGCCCACAACCTCCGCGCCCGCGCCTTCTACGGCGCCCATGGCGGCCGGATCCTTAGCGAGGGCGACGGCTCCGACAACGAGGAAGGCCTGCCCGACCTGCTCATCGGCTTTCCCGAAGCCTGGGCGGACGGTCCGTCGGCGGGCTCATAACCCGCCATTCTCCGCCGATTTCTCAGCTGCAGCCTGCAACTCCGTGATTCCCATGCCGAATCCGCATGCGGAACGATCCGGACTCTGCGATTCCACGCTTGCGCGGGCCACGAAACTGACACAATATCTGGGGCCTCGTTACGGACAACCACCCACGGATAGGGCCAGCCACTAAAATCGAAACTGTGGCGATTCTCTCGCGGGCGGGACCGGGCCGGGTCCGGAAAGCCGCAGGCTTCTGCGGCTCACGGAAAATAACCACTGGTTCTTCACTGGGTATTCACTGAGCTATCCACTGGGTTATCCACAGAGAGAGCAAATTTCTGAATTACAATACTTGTTTTTGACTTAGGATGACGGTTCCTTGACTGATCTATGGCGGCTTGCTGACGCGAGTCGCCGGTGGAGTTCGGCGCGGGGATTGCGGTCCCCGATTGGGCATCAGACGGGGGTCGCGGCAGCGCGACGGACGAAGGAGGATCGGGGGCCATGCGGATCGAACGGCGTTTCACGGCCGAGGGGCACGACGCCTATGAAGGGATCGAGTTCCGGTCGGCGACCAGCGAGATCCGCAATCCGGACGGCTCGGTCGTGTTCCGCCAGACCGACATCGAGGTGCCGGCGGAGTGGAGCCAGGTCGCGTCCGACATCCTGGCCCAGAAGTATTTCCGCAAGGCCGGCGTCCCGGCCCGGCTGAAGCGCGTCCGCGAGAAGGGCGTGCCCGAGTTCCTGTGGCGCAGCGTCCCCGACGAGAAGGCCCTGGCCGAGCTGCCGGAAGCCGAGCGCATGGGCGGCGAGCGCACGGCGAGCCAGGTGTTCGACCGGCTGGCCGGGACCTGGGCCTATTGGGGCTGGAAGGGCGGGCTGTTCGATTCGGCTGCCGACGCCCGCGCCTATTTCGACGAGATGCGCTTCATGCTGGCGCAGCAGATGGCCGCGCCGAACAGCCCGCAATGGTTCAACACCGGCCTGCATTGGGCCTACGGCATCGACGGCCCGGCCCAGGGCCACTGGTATGTCGACGAGAAGACCGGCGAGCCGCGCCTGTCCGACAGCGCCTATGAGCGCCCGCAGCCGCATGCCTGCTTCATCCAGTCGGTCGCCGACGACCTGGTGAACGAGGGCGGCATCATGGACCTGTGGGTCCGCGAGGCCCGCCTGTTCAAATACGGCTCCGGCACCGGCTCGAACTTCTCCAAGCTGCGCGGCGAGGGCGAGCGCCTGTCGGGCGGCGGCCGCTCCTCCGGTTTGATGAGCTTCCTGAAGATCGGCGACCGCGCCGCCGGGGCGATCAAGTCGGGCGGCACCACCCGCCGCGCCGCCAAGATGGTGACGGTCGACATCGACCACCCGGACATCGAGACCTATATCGACTGGAAGGTGGTCGAGGAGCAGAAGGTCGCGGCCCTGGTCGCCGGCTCCAAGCTCGCCCGCAAGCACCTGAACGAGGTGATGGAGGCGTGCCATTCCGTCTCCGACGCCGAGACCGGCGATCGCTTCGACCCGAAGCAGAACAAGGCGCTGAAGCGCGCCATCCTCGGCGCCCGCAAGGCGATGCTGCCGGAGAACTACGTCCAGCGCGTCATCCACTTCGCGCGCCAGGGCTACACCGGCATCGAGTTCCGGGTCTACGACACCGACTGGGATTCGGACGCCTACCTCACCGTCTCGGGCCAGAACTCGAACAACTCGGTCCGCCTAACCAACACCTTCCTCGAGGCGGTGCAGCAGGACGGCGAGTGGCGGCTGATCCGCCGCATCGACGGCAAGGTCGCCAAGACGCTGAAGGCCCGCGACCTGTGGGAGAAGATCGGCCACGCCGCCTGGGCCTCGGCCGATCCGGGGCTGCAGTTCGACACCACCATCAATGAGTGGCACACCTGCCCGGAGTCGGGGCGGATCAACGCCTCGAACCCGTGCTCGGAATACATGTTCCTGGACGACACGGCCTGCAACCTGGCGTCCCTGAACCTGATGACCTTCCGCCGCGCCGACGGCTCCTTCGACGTGCCGGCCTTCGAGCATGCCTGCCGGCTGTGGACCATCACCCTCGAGATCGCGGTGATGATGGCGCAGTTCCCGAGCCGCGAGATCGCCCGCCTGTCCTACGAGTTCCGCACCCTCGGCCTGGGCTACGCCAATATCGGCGGCCTGCTGATGGCGTCGGGCCTGTCCTATGACAGCGTCGAGGGCCGCGAGCTGTGCGGCGCCATCACCGCGCTGATGACCGGCGTCGCCTACGCCACCTCGGCCGAGATGGCCAAGGCCGTGGGTCCCTTCCCCGGCTACGCCAAGAACTCGGCCGCCATGCTGCGCGTCATCCGCAACCATCGCCGCGCCGCCTATGGCGAGAGCGACGGCTACGAGGGCCTGTCGATCAATCCGGTGCCGCTGGAGGCCGATGCCTGCCCGGACCAGGAGCTGGTCGCCGCCGCCCGCCGCGCCTGGGACCGCGCCCTCGGCCTCGGCGAGAGTTTCGGCTACCGCAACGCCCAGGCGACCGTGATCGCGCCGACCGGCACGATCGGCCTGGTGATGGATTGCGACACCACCGGCATCGAGCCTGACTTCGCCCTGGTGAAGTTCAAGAAGCTGGCCGGCGGCGGCTACTTCAAGATCATCAACCGGGTGGTGCCGGAGGCGCTGCGCGTCCTCGGCTATAGCGACGAGCAGATCGACGCCATCATCCGCTACGCCGTCGGCCACGGCACGCTGGAGCATTCGCCGACGATCGGCTGGGCGGCGCTGAAGGCCAAGGGCTTCACCCAGGCGGCGATCGACGCGGTCGAGCTGGGCCTGAAGTCGGCCTTCGACATCAAGTTCGTGTTCAACCGCTACACCCTCGGCGACGAGTTCCTGACCGGGACGCTGAAGGTGCCGGCAGCGGCGCTGGACGACGTGACCTTCGACCTGCTGGCCTTCCTCGGCTTCTCCAAGGCCGAGATCGAGGCCGCGAACACCTTCTGCTGCGGCGCCATGACGCTCGAGGGCGCGCCGGAGCTGAAGGACGAGCACCTGCCGGTGTTCGACTGCGCCAATCCCTGCGGCCGCATCGGCAAGCGCTTCCTGTCGGTCGAGAGCCACATCCGGATGATGGCGGCGGCGCAGCCCTTCATCTCGGGCGCGATCTCCAAGACCATCAACATGCCGAACGCGGCGACGGTCGAGGACTGCAAGGACGCCTATCTGCTGTCCTGGCAGCTCTGCCTCAAGGCCAACGCCCTCTACCGCGACGGCTCGAAGCTGAGCCAGCCGCTCAACGCTTCGCTCCTCGACGACGACGCCGAGGATGAGGAGGAGAGCGTGGTCGAGCGCATCATCGACGCGCCGGCCGGGGCCCGCGCGCCGATGGTGGCGGAGCGGATCGTCGAGCGGGTGATCGAGCGGATCGTCGACAAGACCGGCATCCGCGGGAAGCTGCCGCACCGCCGCAAGGGCTACACCCAGAAGGCGATCGTCGGCGGCCACAAGGTCTATCTGCGCACCGGCGAATACGATGACGGGCGGCTGGGCGAGATCTTCATCGACATGCACAAGGAAGGCGCCGCCTTCCGCAGCCTGATGAACAACTTCGCCATCGCGGTCTCGATCGGCCTGCAATACGGCGTGCCGCTGGACGAGTTCGTCGAGGCCTTCACCTTCACCCGGTTCGAGCCCTCGGGCCCGGTGCAGGGCAACGACGCCATCAAGATGGCGACCTCGATCATCGACTACATCTTCCGCGAGCTCGCCGTCTCCTATCTCGGCCGCAACGACCTGGCGCATGCGACGCCGGACGATCTGACGCCGGACACGGTCGGCAAGGGCGTGGCCAAGGACGACGGCAAGGCCCCGGCCGTGGCCGAGGCGGCGACGCCGATCCGCAAGGTCGCCTCGACCGGCTTCGTCCGCGGCAACTTCCGGGTGTTCGAGGGCGGCAACGTCCGCGACGTCGCGGTGGCCCGGGTGGCGGAGATGCAGGAGCTGGTCAGCGGCGTGGCGACGGCGATGCACACCGAGGGCGCGACGGCCCTGGCGCCAGCGCCCGAGCCGGTGGCGTTGCGCAGCGCAGCCCTGAACGGCACGGCGGATGTCCGCCTGGCCAAGATCCGCGAGGCGCGGGCCAAGGGCTATGAGGGCGACCCCTGCCCCGAATGCCAGAACATGACCCTGGTGCGGAACGGCACCTGCCTGAAATGCGACACCTGCGGCGGGACGACCGGCTGCAGCTAAGAGGCCCGGAGGGGCGATAGGAAGCGAGAAAAAGACGACGAGGCCCGCCCTGGCGGGCCTCGTTGCGTTTGCGGCCGTCACCCCGGCTTCCGCCACTCCATGACGTAGCAATACGGCGCCCGCCGGTACCGCTCGGCCGCGGCCGGGTCGGCGTCGGCCGTGGCTTCGGGCTCGGCGAAGAAGCTGAGAACCAGCCCCTGCTCCAGCAGCGCCGTCATGTAGCGGCTGAGCGGCCGGTGCCAGTTGTGGATGCGGATGCCGCGCCAGCTGGTCCAGTACATCCGCTCCTCCAGATAGCGGTCGACCGGGAAGTGCAGCGGCCGGCCGGATTCGTCGCGGACCCAATGCGCCTGCTCGCCGGCGGCGGTGCTGAAGCTGGACAGGTTGGCGATCAGCAGCGTGCCGCCCGGGCGCAGCACCCGCGCCATCTCCGCCGCCGCGGCGTCGAGATCAGGGATGTCGATCAGCGTCAGGTAGCTGACCACCAGGTCGAAGGCGCCGGAGTCGAAGGGCAGTTGCTCGGCCCGGCCCTCGCGATAGTCGCCCTCAGGGTCCAGCTCGCGCGCCCGTTGCAGCAGCGCCGCGGTCGGGTCGAGGCCGATCGGCCGGATGCCGTGGCCGCGCAGCACGCGGCAGAACCGGCCTTCGCCGCAGCCGACATCCAGCGCCGTGGCGAAGCCGCGCCCCGCGACCCGGCCGGCCATCACCGGGTCGAGCACGAAGCGCCGCGTGAAGTCGCCATGGTCGCCCATATCGGCGATCCAGGCGCCCGCCGAATCATCCCAGCCATTGTCCATGCCGAAGCCCCTCCTCCGATGCGCGCCGCACTCTACCGGCGAGCGGCAGCCGCGTCAGGCGGGAACCCGGATCCCCTACGGACCGGCCAGCCGCCGCATCACGATGTCGAGCGCCGGCCATGGCGGCCCCTGGCGTATGGTCCTGAGGAGCTCAAGGCCGACCTGTCGCCCGTCCGGGTATTGGTCGCCTGCATCCCACCGCCATGCCGCGACCATCGCGAGAACCAGGGCCCGGCACTCGCCGAGCAATTCCTGATCGGCGTCCGGATAGTGCCCGGCGACCTCTTCGGGCACATGGGCAAGGTCGAATTCGACCGGCCCGCGGCAACACGTCTCGAGGTCGATGAACAGCGGCCCGTCCGTCGTGCCGAGCACGTTGCCCGGGTGCGGCTCGCCATGCAGCAACTGCTCCGCGGCGCCGCGATTGGCGATCGTTCGTCTCAGGCTGCTCAGCGTGCTGCCGAGAAGCTCACGGTCCGCGTCGGCGAGCGCCGGAGTCCGGTCGCGGTCCGCCACCAGTTGCTGAGCCTCCGCGACCCGATCCATGAAGTGCGGCGCGGCGACATCGAGCTTGCGCATGCCGGCATGCAGTTGCTCGAGTGCCTTGGCGTAGTCGGCCGGCGCGACCCCGTGAGCCGCAACAGGCGCGTGGTAGGTCCACAGCGTCACCACGAAACCGTCCCGCTCATGGGCGCGCGGCGCCACGCGAGGATCGAGCGCAGCCACCGGGCTCCCGGTCTCGGCGAGCCGTTGGGCAAGCTCGATCTCGAACTGCGCCACCTGCTCCGCCAGAGGCGCCACCCGGGCGAGGACGTCACAAGGCAGCAGGCGCAGGGCAAGCTTGTTCGAATTCTGCAGAACGACCGCGTCGTCGGCCGTCAGGCCAAGCGCCGAGGCGATCGACATGGCCGCGGCCACCGCGCGCGAAACTTCAGCTGCCTGCACGGGAAGGCTCAGTCTGCCGAATCACGTGAGGGTCGCCCGGCGCGGCCGGCCTCACATCCGGATGATGATGTCGATCTCCGGCGGCCGGAAGCCCTGCGGCGACACCACCACCCGGTCGCCGATGCGCTGGAAGCCCAGCGTCACCCGGTGCGGGCCGACCGGCAGCGCCTCGACCGACAGGCTTTCGATGCCGATCGGCAGGCGCGGGCGGTCGACGGTGATGCGGTTGCGGCGCCCGTCGACCCGGAGCCCGAGGCAGGCCTGCAGCATCATGAACACCGCGCCCGAGGCCCAGGCCTGCGGCAGGCACGCGACCGGATAGGCGATCGGCCCCTCGCCGCGCACCCGCGGGAAGCCGCAGAACAGCTCCGGAAGCCGCATGTCGAAATGCACCGCGGTCTCGAACAGGCCGCTGAGCAGCCGGACCACGCCGTCGCGCTCGCCGTAGCGGGCCAGGCCGGCGGCGCAGAGCGCCCCGTCATGCGGCCAGACCGAGCCGTTGTGATAGGACATCGGGTTGAAGTTGGCCTCGCCCCGCGCCAGGGTGCGGATGCCCCAGCCCGAGTTGAACGGCGTGTCCAGCAGCTGGCGGCCGACGCTGGCCGCACGGTCCGGCGCCGGCAGGCCGCAATACAGCAGGTGCCCGGCATTGGAGGCGCGGACGCGGCAAGGCTCGCCATGGCCGTCCAGCGCCAGGGCGTAGAAGCCCTGGTCCTCCATCCAGAACCGCTCCTCGACCGCGGCGCGCAACGCCTCGGCCCGCACCCGCCAGCGCGTCGCCTCGTCGTCCAGCCCGCGCTGCGCTGCGAAGTCGCCCATGGTGCGCAGGGCGGCAAAGGCATAGCCCTGCACCTCGACCAGCGCGATCGGCCCGTCCGGGAAGCGGCCATCGGCGTGGAAGACGGAATCGTGGCTGTCCTTCCAGCCCTGGTTCGCCAGCCCCTTCTCCGAGTTGCGGGCGTAGTCGAGGAAGCCGCCGCTGTTGGCGTCGGCCCGTCTCTCGACCCAGCCGATGGCGCGCAGCAGCGCCGGCCAAAGCTCGTCGATCAGCGCCATGTCGCCGGTGCGGCTGGCATAGGCGCCGGCCAGCATGATGAAGAGCGGCGTGGTGTCGACGCCGCCGTAATACTCGGCGAAGGGCAGTTCGCCCAGCGCCACCATCTCGCCCCGCCGCGCCTCATGCATGATCTTGCCGGGCTGGGCATCCTTGAAGGTGGACTCCTCCCGCGCCTGGCGGGACGCCAGGAAGCGCAGCACCCCCTGGGCCGGCGCCGGGCTCAGCCACAGCGTCTGCAGCGCGGTGATGATCGCGTCGCGGCCGAAGGTGGTGGAGAACCAGGGGATGCCGGCATAGGGGTACGGCCCGGTCGGCAGCTCGGTGACCAGCACCGACAGGTCGGCGCGCGACTTGTCGATCCAATCGTTGAACAGCCGGCCGGAGCTGCGCAGCACCGTGCCATGGCGCGACAGCGTCCGCATCCGCTGGCGCGCGCGGGCGCAGGCGGCGCGGAAGCGGTCCCGGCCCGGCGCCTCCTCCGCCGCCTCCGCCCCGACCTCGACATACAGGTCGACCGCACCGTGGCCCGGCAGCCGGAACAGGAACTCGGCCGTGCCGCCATCGAGGCGTTCCGGCGTCTCCGAGAAGCGGATCACCGCCCGGCGGCCGACCTTGTCGAGTCCGGTGTAGCCCAACGCCACCGCATCGGTGCCGATCTCGGGTCCGGACAGCCGGCCGCGACGCAGCCTTGTGGCGCCGCGCACCTCGAACATGTCGCGGAAATCGGCGGCGAACTGGATCGCGAGCGGGACCTGGACCTCGCCCTGGCCGAAATTCTCGACCCGGATCTGCTGGTACAGCCGATCGTCCCACAGCAGCATCGCGCGCTGCAGGTGGATCGCGCCGTCCGGCATCCCCTCGTCGCCCAGCGGCGACGGCGTGCGGTTGGTGGCGTGGCTGGTGAAGACGGCGTTGTCCTGGCTCAGCCCCGCCCCAAGCAGCGACGGCAGCCGGCCGCCGAGCAGAATGACGGAGCGGGACAGGATGCGGGTGTCGTTGTGGAACAGCCCGTCATCCTCGCCGGCGATGTTGCCGAGCGCATCGGCCACCAGGAAGGTATCGCCGTGCTTCAGCGAATACATGCGCAGCGGCACGCGCCGGGCCGAGAGGTCAGGCGGCGGTGCCGGATCCGGAACGGGATCTTCCGGCACCAGCTCGGGCCGGCTCATTCCGCCGCCATCAGCGTCGGGGTCACACCGCCGTCGCCCGCCAGGCGGCCATACAGCTCGAGATAGCGCTCGGCCATCACCCGGCTGGAGAAGCGCCGCTCGAAGCTGCGGCGGATGTCGCCACGGTCCAGCTCCGGCAGACGCCCGACCGCCTCCACCGCCTCGTCCATCGACCGGACGATGAAGCCGGACACCCCGTAATCGATCACCTCCGGCACCGAGCCGCAGTTCCAGGCGATCACAGGCGTGCCGCAGGCCATGGCCTCGATCATCACCAGGCCGAAGGGCTCGGGCCAGTCGATCGGAAACAGCAGGCCGGCGGCGTTGCCCAGGAACGCCGCCTTGTCGGCGTCGCCGATCTCGCCGATGAATTCGACCAGCGGGTCGGCCAGCAGCGGCTCGATCGCCTCCTTGAAATAGATCTGGTCGGCGACATCGACCTTCGCCGCGATGCGCAGCCGGCGGCCGGCCCGGCGCGCGATCTCGATCGCCCGGTCCGGCCGCTTCTCCGGCGAGATCCGGCCGAGGAAGGCCAGGTAGTCGCCGCGCGGCGCGGGCGGCGGCAGGAACAGGTCCTCCGCCAGGCCGTGATGCACGGTCGCCACCCAATTGGCGTCCGGCAGCGGCGCCCGCTGCGAATCCGAGATCGAGACCAGCGGATAGTCCGGCCAGCGCCGGTACACCTCCGGCAGGTCCTTCAGGTCCAGCCGGCCGTGCAGGGTGGTGATGGTGCGGGGCGCCATCTCCTCGAACAGCGGGAAGTGAAGCAGATCGACATGGAAATGGATGATGTCGAACTCGTCGGCCCGCCGCCGGACCTCGTGCAGCATCGACAGATGCGCGGCGTAGTCGGATTTCAGCGGGCTGGGGTCCAGCCGGAAGGCCTGGTCGCGCACCGGCGCCAGCCGGGCCCTGGTCTGCGCGTCGGCGCTGGAGAACAGGGTGACGTCATGGCCGAGATCGACCAGCGCGTCGGAGAGATGGGCGACGATTCGTTCGGTGCCCCCATAGAGCTTGGGCGGCACGGCTTCGTAGAGGGGGGCGATCTGGGCGATCTTCATCGTCGGGCCTGAACATGAATGGGCGATGAAATGGCGGGCTGCGCGATGCGGCCCGCCTTGGCCGTGCCGGGAGGCGATGGGGAAGCGTGGCGGCTACAGCCGCGCTTCGCCTCCCATCCCGCCCCGGGCGGCCGCGGCCAGCTGTCCCGCCGCAGGCGTCGGGCGCCGGGGGATCGCGGTCCTTGCGACCCGCGTCGGGCGGGCGATGCGCTCGGGCGGATAGGCCTCGCGCAGCACGTCGGAGACGAAGGTGTTGGCGAAGTCCGAGGAGGCTTCCGGGTGAGCCAGGCGGAACACCTCCAAGGCCTTGTCGCACGCGGTCCATTCATCGGCCCCCGCCTTGCGGCTGGCGCGATAGGCGGCGAGAACGCGTGCGCTGATCGAAGACGCGGAACCGGTCATTCTGATCCTTCCCATTTTCAGGCCCCGAACCGGGACATGCCGATCACGAGCGTCCGCTGGGCGCCACCTCGACCGCGAGGGTCTGGGTCCCGCCGTCCCGCTCGATCGTGAGTTCCACGCGACTGCCAACCGGTAAGAGGCCTATCTTGTTCCGAAGTTCGGACGAATTTCGCACCGAGGCGCCGTCGACCGCGACGACCAGGTCATTGGCCCTGATCCCGGCGCGTGCCGCCGGCGACCGCTGGTCGACCGCGACAACCACCGCGCCGCCGGTGCGGTCGAGGTGCAGCGACTGCGACAATTCGGGCGTCAGATCCCGGATCGAGACGCCGATCCGGCCGCGCTGGACCGAGCCGTTGCGGATGATCTGGTCCATCACCGCGCGCGCCATGTTGATCGGCACGGCGAAGCCGATGCCGACGCTGCTGCCGGTGGAGGACAGGATCGCCGTGTTGATACCGATCAGCCGGCCGTTCAGGTCGACCAGCGCGCCGCCGGAATTGCCGGGGTTGATCGAGGCATCGGTCTGGATGAAGTCCTGATAGCCGCCCTGCCGGCCGATGCCGCTGCGGCCCAGGGCGCTGACGATGCCCGAGGTCACTGTCTGGCCCAGGCCGAACGGATTGCCGATGGCGAGGACGAAGTCGCCGACCTGCAGCCGGTCGCTGTCGCCGAGCGGCATCTCCGTCAGCGAAGGGCTGCCCGGGATCCGCAGCACGGCGATGTCGGTCGCCGGGTCGCGCCCGACCAGGCGGGCCTGGAAGCGCCGGTTGTCCTTGGTGGTGACCTCGATCGCGTCGGCGTCGTCCACCACATGGTTGTTGGTCAGGATATAGCCCTGCCGGGCGTCGACGATCACCCCCGACCCGGCGGACTGGACCTCGCGCTCCACCACCTCCGGCATGTCGAAGAAGCGGCGGAAGAATGGGTCCTGGAACAGCGGGTTCCGCTCTCGCACATGGCCGCGGACGGCGATGTTCACAACCGCCGGCGTCGCCTGCTGCAGGACCGGGGCGACCGAGTTGAACTGCGGGCCGGCGAAGGGCGGCAGCGTGCCCGCGGCGGGGGCGGTCGCGCCGGACAGGACCAGCGTCAGCGCGACCAGCCCACAGCCGACGGCCGCCCGGACCCGGCCGGGAACGGCATCGAACACCATCGCGATACCTCCGAAGCGATATCCAATGATGAGGGCTGACGAGGGCGGGAAGGCTTGCGCCCTCCCGCCGACCGGTCTTCTCAGTAATCCATGCCCGCGCCGGGCGCCGGGGTCTCCGGCTTCTTCGGCAGCTCGGCCACCATCGCCTCGGTGGTGATCAGCAGGCCCGCGACCGACGCCGCGTCCTGCAGCGCGGTGCGCACCACCTTGGCCGGATCGATGATGCCCTTGGCGTACATGTCGCCGTACTCGCCGGCCTGAGCGTCGAAGCCGAAGGCGTGCTCGCCCGACTCCAGCACCTTGCCGACGATCAGCGACCCGTCCTCGCCGGCGTTGAGCGCGATCTGCCGCGCCGGCGCCTGCAGCGCGCGGCGGACGATGTCGATGCCGGTGCGCTGGTCGTCATTGTCCCAGGTCAGGGTGTCCAGCGCCTTGGCCGCGCGCAGCAGGGCGACGCCGCCACCGGGCAGGATGCCCTCCTCCACCGCCGCCTTGGTGGCGTGCATCGCGTCGTCGACGCGGTCCTTGCGCTCCTTCACCTCGACCTCGGTGGCGCCGCCGACGCGGATCACCGCGACGCCGCCCGCCAGCTTGGCCAGGCGCTCCTGCAGCTTCTCGCGGTCGTAGTCCGAGGTGGTCTCCTCGATCTGCGCCCGGATCTGGTTGCAGCGGCCCTCGATCTGGTCCTTGGCCCCGGCGCCGTCGATGATGGTGGTGTTCTCCTTCTCGATCACCACCCGCTTGGCGCGGCCCAGCATGTCGAGCGTGACGTTCTCCAGCTTGATGCCGAGATCCTCGGAGATCACCTGGCCGGCGGTGAGGACCGCGATGTCCTCGAGCATCGCCTTGCGCCGGTCGCCGAAGCCCGGAGCCTTGACCGCCGCGACCTTCAGACCGCCGCGCAGCCGGTTGACCACGAGCGTGGCCAGGGCCTCGCCCTCGACATCCTCGGAGATGACGAGCAGCGGCCGGCCGCTCTGCACCACCGCCTCCAGCACCGGCACCAGCGCCTGCAGCGAGGACAGCTTCTTCTCGTGGATCAGGACATAGGCGTCCTCGAGCTCGACCCGCATCTTTTCCGGGTTGGTGACGAAATAGGGCGAGACGTAGCCGCGGTCGAACTGCATGCCCTCGACGACTTCGAGCTCGGTGTCGAGGCTCTTGGCCTCCTCGACCGTGATCACGCCCTCATTGCCGACCTTCTGCATCGCCTCGGCCAGGAACCGGCCGATCTCGGCGTCGCCATTGGCGGAGATGGTGCCGACCTGGGCGATCTCGTCGTTGCGGGTGATCTTGCGCGCCTTGGTCCGCAGATCGGCGACGACGGCCTCGACCGCCTTGTCGATGCCGCGCTTCAGGTCCATCGGGTTCAGCCCGGCGGCGACGGCCTTGGCGCCTTCCTTGACGATCGCCGAGGCCAGGATGGTCGCGGTGGTGGTGCCGTCGCCGGCCAGGTCGTTGGTCTTCGACGCGACCTCGCGCACCATCTGCGCGCCCATGTTCTCGAACTTGTCGGAAAGCTCGATCTCCTTGGCGACGGTCACGCCGTCCTTGGTGATGCGCGGCGCGCCGAACGACTTGTCGATCACGACGTTGCGGCCCTTGGGCCCGAGCGTGACCTTGACCGCGTCAGCCAGGATCTCGACCCCGCGCAGCATCCGCTCCCGCGCATCGGCGGCGAACTTCACATCCTTGGCAGCCATGCTCATTCCTCCTCGACAAACACGACCACGCGGGCGCCTCAGGCAGCCTGGCGCAGGGCGGCGCCGTCCAGCACGCCCATGATGTCGCTTTCCTTCATGATCAGGATCTCATCCCCGTCGATCTTGACCTCGGTGCCCGACCACTTGCCGAACAGCACGCGGTCGCCGACTTTCACATCGAGCGGCACGAGGTTGCCGCGCTCATCCCGCGCGCCGGGGCCGACGGCGATCACCTCGCCCTGCTGCGGCTTCTCCTTGGCGGTGTCGGGGATGATGATGCCGCCCCGGGTCTTCTCCTCCTGGTCGAGGCGCCGGACGGCCACGCGATCGTGCAGCGGACGGAACGTCATTGCGGACTCCTGTCTTGCCAAAAGCGTCATAGAATCTCGGGCGGCGCCGCTGAGAATGCAGCCGGCCCCGGCCCGACGGATGCCGACATAGGAAGGCCGAAAATCGGCTTCAAGAACCTTCCTGAAAAATTTTGGCACTCTCCACCCGAGAGTGCCAAGCGACTGTAATGATGAGGGAATTCGACGGACTCGGCACCGCCGACGGATCGGCGTAGGATCGGCGGGACCGGCTCGAAAATAATTCCGCGACGCTGTCGGATCGCGGCGCCGCGCATCGTCCTTGGATCGGCGCCGGCATCCGCCGCGCCGGTCCGGGACCACAGCAGAGGAACGCCGTCATGCAGTCCGCTACCCAGGCGATCAAGCCGTATCTGTTCTTCGACGGGCGCTGCGACGAGGCGCTCGAATTCTACACCCGCACCCTCGGCGCCAAGGTCGAGCAGCTGTTCCGCTTCAAGGACGCGCCGCCGCAGCCGGAGGCGCCGCCCCAGGAGGGCTGCAGCCCGATGACCGCCGACATGGCCGAGAAGGTGATGCATGCCTGCTTCACCATCGGCGGCGCGGCGGTGATGGCGTCCGACGGCATGTGCCAGGGCAAGCCGGAGTTCAAGGGCATCTCCCTGGCCTATGAGGCGCCGAACGACGCCGCGGCGGAGAAGGCCTTCGCCGCCCTGTCGGAGGGCGGCCAGGTGCAGATGCCGATGGGGCCGACCTTCTTCGCCTCGCGCTTCGGCATGGTCGCCGACCGCTTCGGCGTGTCCTGGATGGTCACCTCCCCGGCCCCCGCCCAGGCCTGACGGGAGGACGGGCGGCAGCGTTGCGGCCATCGGTCGTTGACGCCCGCGCCGGACCGGTCTAGTCCGGGCCGCGGCTGGGACATGCGCCAGCCCGCGGCCCGGTTGCCTTCATGCGGCTCCGGGCCAGTTCTTTCCCGACCAGAACCGCTTGGAGTGCCCATGAGCCAGGAATCGAACGGCGATCCCGGCCTGCTGCTGTTCACCTCCCTCTGCATCGGCCTGCGCGACTGGGCGCAGACCGGCTCGGGCCCCGGCCCGCGGCAGCGCCTGAACTGGAAGCACGCCACCGACCTGCTGCGCCAGGGCCTGGACGCCGAGGCCGAGGCCGAGATGCGCCGCGCCGACCCGCTGACGCCGGCCGAGGAGGACGAAGCC
>NZ_JBCNNF010000075.1:0-20774 GCF_039594555.1 Inquilinus sp. | reverse complement strand
CAGGCGACCGGGAAGCCGACCAGGAGCGTCGCCGCGGTGGTCAGCAGCGCGATCCACAGCGTGCTGCCGAGCTGGCCGAGGTAGTAGCCGTCGGTCAGGGCGCGCTGATAGTTGTCCAGCGTCAGCCCCTGCCCGTAGGGCGCGCCGGTGGCCGGCGGCCGGAAGCTCATCAGCACGATGTTGAGATAGGGCACCAGCAGGAACACGCCGAGCAGCACCGCCGCCGGCGCGATCATCAGCCAGGTCCAGGGCAGCCTTTTGCGCCGGGCGGTCATGGCGCCTCCGGGACCACCCAGAGCGGGGCGGCCGGCGGCCGCACCGCCACGCGCTGCCCCTCGGCGAAGCGGGTCTGGGTCAGGCTGTGGGCCTCGACATCGCTGCCGTCCGGCAGCCGGATGCGGTAGTTCACCATATTGCCGAGATAGTAGCGGCCCTCGACCACGCCTTCCGTCGCCGTGGTGCCGATGCCGGCGGGGGCCAGGGTGATCGCCTCCGGCCGCAGCAGCGCCCGGACCGAGGCACCCGGGGCGGTGCCGTTCAGCCCGTTCGCCGCGCAGTCGCCGAACACGGTCCGGATCTTCGCGTCGGCGCCGTCGGCGACGACGATGCCGGGCAGCAGGTTGGCCTGGCCGACGAAACTCGCCACCCGGGCGTCGGCCGGCCGCTCGTAGATCGCCTCGGGGGCGCCGGCCTGGACGATGCGGCCGCCGAACATCACCACGACGCGGTCGGACATCGTCATCGCCTCGGCCTGGTCGTGGGTGACGTAGATGGTGGTGATGCCGACCCGCCGCTGCAGGTCGCGGATGAACACCCGCATCTCGTCGCGCAGCCGGGCGTCGAGATTGGCCAGCGGCTCGTCCAGCAGCAGGATGCTGGGCTCGATCACCAGCGCCCGGGCCAGGGCGACGCGCTGCTGCTGGCCGCCGCTCAGCTCGCGCGGATAGCGCTCCTCCATCCCGCGCAGCTGCACCATCTCCAGCACCTGGGCGACGCGGGTTGCGATTCCGGCCCGGCCGACCTTTCGCATCTCCAGCCCGAAGGCCAGGTTCCGCGCCACCGTCATGTGCGGGAACAGGGCGTAGGACTGGAACACCATGCCGATGTCCCGCCGCTCCGGCGGCAAGGCCGAGACGTCGCGGCCGTCGAAGGCGATGCTGCCGTGCTCGGCCTCCTCGAAGCCGGCGATCAGCTTCAGCGTGGTGGTCTTGCCGCAGCCCGACGGGCCGAGCAGCGAGACGAACTCGCCGCTCGCGATCGACAGCGACAGCCGGTCGACCGCGCGGGCGGCACCGAAGCTGCGGGTCAGCTCTGAAATGACGACTTCGGTCACTGGAAGGTCCGGTTCCAGCGTTCCGTCATCTCGGTGGCATTGGCGTTCACCCAATCCCAGTCCCAGGCGAGGATCCTGCCCATCTGGTCGCCATAGACCGGCACGTCGGCGCGCAGATCCTCCGGCACCTCGACCGTGCGGTTGACCGGGGAGACGAAGAACTCCCGCGCCAGCATCAGCTGCGTCTCCGGCGACAGGATGAAGTCGATGTACTTGTAGGCCAGCTCCCGTGCCGGGGCATTGGCGCAGATGCTGAAGGTCTGGTCCCACATCAGCAGGCCCTCCTCCGGCACGACGCACTCGACCGGCAGCCCCTGGTGCTTCAGCCGGGCGATCTCGCCGAAATCATAGGGCGCGACCACGATCTCCCCGGTCGACATTAGGGTTGACATGTTGAAGTCGGTCTGCAGCACGGGGGCCAGTTCGCCCAGCTTCTCATAGGCCTTGTCCATGTCCTGCGGGCCGCTGCCGAACAGCTTGCCGGTGAGCATGACCATCGCCTTCCCGGCGGAGTTGACGATGTTGTAAAGGCCGATGCGGCCCTGGAACTCCGGGTTGGTCCACAGGTCCTTCCAGGATTTCGGCGGGGTCTGGACCAGGTCGGTGCGGTAGCCGAGGCCGAGCGGCGAGATCATGCCGACCGCGGCCCAGCCGTCGCCGGTCTGGGCGATCGGGTACAGGTCCTTGTAGTGGGGCACCAGCGACAGGTCGAATTTCTCGAAGTAGCCCTCCTTGCGCAGCAGCGAGGCGAAGACCTCGTTCATCATCACCATCGAATAGGGCGGGTGGTCCTTGCCGGCCGCGCGCAGGGTCGAGGTGAAGGTTCGGCCGAAGCCGATGTCGAGCTTCGTCCTAGCGCCGGTCGCGGTCTCGAAGGCGGGCACCAGGCTCTTGCGCCAGAACGCTTCCCAGACCCCGCCATAGGTGGTGATCACCAGCTCCTGCGCCGCGGCCGCCAGGGCCGGGAACCGCAGCATGGCCGGGCCCATCAGGGCCGCGCATGCCATGACAACCTGCCGTCGAGTGGGCTGCATGTCTCTGTCTCCGCTGTTTGTGGACCGCCGACGTGGGCGGCGCCTCCCCGGGGGACCTCTGCGGATCCCTTGGCGTTCTCAGGACGCCTTCTTGCGGTACTCGTAGTTCTTGTTGAGCCGATCCAGGAGATAGTCGCCGTAGCGCACCGGCGGGTGGCGCGGTGCCTCGCCCGGCGCCAGCAGCGCGGCGGGGCAGTCGACCACGGAGTCCATCGACGGGTCGTAGAAGAAGGGCTGCGAATAGCGCTCGCGGCCGCTCAGGTTCAGCACCCGGTGCGGGGTGGAGGCGAAACGGTCGTTCGACCAGCGCGCCAGGATGTCGCCGACATTCATCACGAAGGTGTTCGGGATCGGTGGCGCCGGGATCCAGTCGCCGGCGCGGTTGCGGACCTCGAGCCCGCCCACCGAATCCTGCGCCAGCAGGGTGATGAAGCCGTAATCGGTGTGCGGGGCCGACCCGAACAGCCCTTCCTCACGCTGCTGCTCCGGGTAGTGCAGCAGGCGCAGGAACAGTGTCGGCCGGTCGAAATGGGGCAGGAAATAGGTCGGCGGCAGGCCCAGCGCCTCGGCGATCGCCACCGCCATGTCACGGCCCAGCGCCGACATCGCCTGCATGTAGTCGAGCGCCGCCTGGCGCAGCTCCGGGATCTCCGCCGGCCACTGGTTCGGGCCCTGCAGCGGCTCGCCCAGCGCCGGGTCGTCCGCGGCCAGGTCGTGCATCACCATCAGGGATTCGCTCTGGTTCGGCTTGGTGACCGTGGCGACCGAGGAGGTGACGATGGTCGAGGTGCTGAACGGCATATAGCCGCGATGCGCATCGTTCATGCGGATGCGCAGCTTGGCCTCGACGGGAAGGTCGTGGAACTGCACCGACAGCCGGTGCAGCCGCTCACCCAGCTCCGGCGGCACGCCGTGATCGGCGAGATAGATGAAGCCGATGGTCTCCAGCGTCCGCCGCAGCTCGGCCACGGCGCCGGCGCGGCCTTCCGGCCCGGCGCCGCCGCGCAGCGGCGACACGTCGAGCACCGGGATGTTCGAGAATTCTCCCCGACCCATTCGCAAGCTCCCCTGTTTCGGATATTTGTATACAAAAAAATGCTTCTGTATACAGTTTTGTCGAGCAGAGATCGGCCGATGCGGGCCGGCAGGGAGGCTGGAATGATCGAAGCCATCATCATCGACACGGATCCGGGACAGGACGATGCCTTCGCCATCCTGCTGGCCCTGGCGTCGCCGGAGCTCGAGGTCCTCGGCCTCACCACGGTCGCCGGCAATGTCCCGGTCGCCGTCACCGCCGCGAATGCGCGGCGGGTGGTCGAGCTGGCGGGCCGGCCGGAGATCCCGGTCCGGGCCGGGTGCGAACGGCCGCTGCTTCGCCCGGCCCGCTTCGCTGAGGAGGTGCATGGCAAGACCGGCCTGGACGGCTGGGACTTCCCGGCCCCGGCGCGGCCGCCGGAGCCGGGCCACGCGGTCGACTGGATCGTCGAGACGCTGCTGAGCCGGCCGGACGGCGCGACCACGCTGGTGCCGGTCGGGCCCCTGACCAATATCGCCATGGCGCTGCGCCGCAGCCCGGCGGTCGCTCGCAAGATCCGCCGGATCGTGCTGATGGGGGGCGGCTTCTTCCAGGGCGGCAACATGTCCCCGGCGGCGGAGTTCAACATCCTGGTCGACCCCGACGCCGCGGCCATCGTGTTCGGCGCCGGCATCGACCTCGTGGCCGTGCCGATCGACTGTACCTATGCGGCGCCGACGCCGGAGAGCTGGATTACCGATCTGGAGGCATTGGGCACCCGCGTCGGCGCCGCAGGCGCCGGGATGATGCGTTTCTTCCAGCGCTTCGGGAACGAGAAGTACGGCACCGCCACCCGGCCGCTGCACGATGCGCTGGCGGTCGGCTATCTGCTGTGGCCGGAGCTGTTCAGCGGCCGGCGCTGCAATGTCGAGATCGAGACGGCGTCGCCGCTGACGGTCGGCATGACCGTGGTCGACTGGTGGGGCATCTCCGGCCGGGCCGCCAACTGCCTGTGGCTGACCGGCTGCGACGCGCCCGCCTTCTACGATCGCATGCTCGGCCGCCTGGCCGCGCTCGGTTCGCGGTGAATATTTGGGCAGGTTCAGTCATGCCGGCAATGTGCCGGCCGGCTGAACCACGGGACGGCTGTCCAGACGGATGATCTTCCGATGCCTATCCGAGTGCGGCGGAAAGATCCCGCCCAGTCGCCCATTCGTGCCAGGAGCCAACAGGGGCCGCGACACGTCTCGGCCCTGCCGCCGGCAAGATGTCTCCTTATGGCACCCTTCGGCCTGCGCCCGGGGGGCGGCCGATCGATGGCAGGCCAATCCAGCAATGAAATGGCCGGCTGCCGCGATGCTGCATCGCTTCAACGGAGCGGGCGATCACTGCCTCCGCGGGGCGCCGCCCGCTCGCCGATCGATGCGTGCGATCGTCCATCCTAGGCGCCTTGGCGGCCGATGCGAGATGGACTCGTCAATTTCACGAAGTCGATGAAGGCCCTCAGCGCTGCAGGCATCCGAGGCTTGTTGGGATAATACAGATAGAACCCCGCAAAGGGTTTGCACCAGGCATCCAGCACGCGAAGCAATTCGCCGCTGGCCATGTAGGGGGCGACAAAACTTTCGGGAAGGAATGCGAGGCCAGCGCCTTGCAGCGCAGCGGCCAAGAGCAGATCCGTGTCATTGACGGTGACCACGCTCAAAACCTCGACATCGAGCGATCCGTCCGGACCGTCGAACCTCCAGCGATACAGAGCTCCTGTCCCAGCCCAACGGTAGGTGAGGCAGAGATGATCGCGAAGATCACGTGGCACTTGGGGTGGCGGTCGACGGGCGAAATACGCCGGAGAGCCGACGGCCGCCATCCTCAGGTCCGGCGTCAGCCTGACCGCGACCATATCCTGGTGCACGAGTTCGCCTGATCGAATTCCGGCATCAAAACCCTGGGCGACGACGTCGGTGATGTTGTCATCGATCACCAGGTCGATACGGACGCTGGGGTATCGCTCGAGAAAGTCCGCAAGGATAGGCGTTACCACGAGGCGGGCGGCGATGCGCGGCAGGTTCACCCGCACAGCGCCTCTGGGGCGGCTCTGATAGGCCCCAACGTCGCGCACGGCGCTTTCCATATCGGCGATCGAGGGGCGCAGGCGATCGAACAATGCCTGGCCGGCTTCGGTCGGCGCGACGCTTCGGGTCGTTCGGTTGAGCAACCGGGCTCCCAGACGCTCCTCAAGCGACCGGATCGTGCGGCTCAACGCGGACGGCGACATGCCGAGCCGTTCGGCCGCGCGCCTGAAGCTCCTTTCATTCGACACGGCCATGAAAGCGGCCAGCTCGGCGAACTCCGTGCCTTTCACATTGATGCCTCATATGCAACGACCTGTGCCGATTGTAGTGCATTCCCATGCACAATCGAGTGCACGAGATTGGCGGCCGCTGATGCGGAGCTTGGCCTCGACCCGTGCCAAGCAGCGCATCCTCTCTGCAGTCCGAAGGACGCGTGATGACGAGCGAGACGATGAAGCGCTGGGAAATGGACGCGATCGGCCGCGACCAGTTGAAGCTCAGGGATGCCCCGATCCCGTCGCCCGGTCCGGGTGACGTGTTGGTGAAGGTGGCCGCGGTCGCGCTGAACCATCGCGACAAGATGGTGGTTGAAAGCGGCCGGGGCCTGCCGATCAGATTCCCCTTCACGCCGGGATCCGACCTGGCGGGAGAGGTGGTCGCGCTTGGCGATGGCGTTACGCGCCATGGTGTCGGCGACCGTGTGATCTCGGCCTTCATGCCCGACTGGATCGACGGCATCCGGCCCGGTACTGCCCGGGCGCCGGCCTATCGAACACTCGGCGGCTACTATCCCGGTGTGCTGGCGGAGTACGTGGTGCTGTCAGAGGATTGGCTCGTCCGGGCGCCGGCGACATTGACGGATGCGGAAGCCAGCACGTTGCCGTGCGCGGGGCTCACCGCCTGGTTCGCTCTGGTCGAGCGTGCCGGGGTGCGTGCCGGAGACACGGTGCTGATTCCAAGCACTGGTGGGGTTGCGCTGTTCGGTCTCCTGATCGCCAAGGCGCACGGGGCCGAGGTGATCGTTTCGGGTGGTGCCGACGTGCTTGAGCGCGCCCAGGCGCTCGGTGCCGACCATTGCATCGATCGCAATCGCGAAGACTGGACGGAGGCCGTTTACGAGATCACCGGCGGTCGTGGCGCGGACCACGTCCTCGAAGTGATCGGCGGGCCCCATCTCGGCAAGTCGGTGCAACTGGTGGCCGTCGGCGGTCATGTCTGCCAGATCGGCGCGCTGGAGGGGTTCGAAATATCCTCTCCGGCGATGCCACTGATGCTCAAGGACGTCACGGTCCATGGCATCGGAACAGGCAGTCGCCGGGCCTTGGAAGACTTTGTTCGCGCCGTCGATCGGACTGGTCTCAAACCAATGATCGACTCGCGGTATGCCTTCTCCGATCTGCTCGCGGCGCTCGATCACCTCGACCGCGGTCCTTTTGGCAAAGTCGTCATCGAAATCGACTGGACCGCGGGACGCTTGCTTTAGAATGGCCGTGGCAATGTCCGGAGATCACTCTCTCCCGCCGGCTCTGGCCTGCGGGGGAGAGCGATCTGGGCTGGCTGGGACGTGTCCGGCTTGGAGATGCCGCTGAGGAGTCCGCTTATGGCGCCCTCCGGCCGGGCACGCCCGCAAGAGCCGGACGATAGCCAGGCACCGACTCCGAGGCATGCGCCTGCGCGGGCGGCGCATATCGGCAATTCCCGATCTCCGGCTGCTCGCCGTCGGCGACATAGGTCGACCACAGCTCGTCGCCGGATTTCGGCACGCCGATGCGCATCAGGGCCGGGCTGGCCGCGAGCTCGATCCCTCCGTCATCGGTGATGCCGCTGCTGCCGGTCAGAACAGGATTGCCGTTCGCCTATCCTCGGCGGGCTTCGTCATCTCGCCGTCTGCGCTTCGGCCGGCCGGGGCGTCTCGACATCGACCCATTGCCCGGTCCTGCCCGAGGCGATGATCGCGTCGCAGACCACCGTCGTCTCCAGCGCGTCGCGGAAGGTCGGCGCGGCCGGCTGGCCGTCGGCCAGGCCCTGCAGGAAATCGGCGACCTGGTGGACGAAGGAGTGCTCGTAGCCGATGATCAGCCCCGGCACCCACCACTTGCCGAGATAGGGGTGTTCGCCATCCGTGACCAGGATCGACGTCCAGCCGCGCAGCGTGCCGGGCGTTCGGTGGTCGAACCAGGCGACGCGGTTGAGGTCGTGCAGGTCCCAGGCGAAGGAGCCCTTCTCGCCGTTGATCTCCAGCGTGTAGGCGGCCTTGTGCCCGCGGGCGTAGCGCGTGGATTCGAAGGTGCCGAGCGCGCCGTTGGCGAAACGGGCCAGCACCGCCGCCGCATCATCGATGCCGACCTGCTGCACCTCGCCGGTCACCGCATGCTTGCGCTGCTTGACGAAGGTCTCGGTCATGGCGGTCAGGCTCCCGATCGAGCCGTTGATCCAGATCGCCGTGTCGATGCAGTGCGCCAGCAGGTCGCCGGTCACGCCCGAGCCGGCCGCGTCGACGTCGAGCCGCCATGTCCCGGCGCCGCCCTGGGGCACGTCGGGCGAGATGGTCCAGTCCTGCAGGAACTTGGCGCGGTAGTGGTAGATCCTGCCGAGCAGGCCCTGGTCGACGACCTGCTTGATCAGGCTGACCGCCGGCACGCGGCGGTAGTTGTACCAGACCATGTTCGGCACGCCGGCCGTCTCGACCGCCTGCACCATCGGCAGCCCCTCGGCGGCGCTGCGGGCGAGCGGCTTCTCGCAGGTCACCATCTTGCCGGCCCCGGCCGCCGCGATCGCGATCTCGGCGTGGCTGTCATTCGGCGTGCAGATATCGATCACGTCGATATCCTTGCGCTCGACCAGCCGGCGCCAGTCGCTCTCGACGCTCTCATAGCCCCAGGTCCGGGCGAAGGCTCCGGCCTTCTCGCCGTTGCGGGCGGCGACCGCCTTCAGGACCGGCCGGTAGCCGGTGTCGAAGAACTGCGAGACCTTGCCCCAGGCATTGGAATGGGCCCGCGCCATGAAGCCGTAGCCGACCATGCCGACATTGAGTGCCTTGGCCATCGTTGTTTCCCCCGTCTCAGTCTTCGCACCAGCCATGGGCGTCGCGCACCTTGATCATGGCGCCGAGCACGGCGTTCCAGGTGTTCTGGTCCTCCATCACCGCGTTCGGGAACATGCAGCCGTCCCAGCAGATATGGCGCATCCGCCTGGTCAGGGTGCCGTCGCCGTTGCGCAGCCAGTAGCCGGCATGCCTGGTGATATCGAGTCGGCCGTTCGGGTCGGTGACCTGGCAGTGGCGGCCGGTCTTCTCATGGTCGCCCGAGCCGAAGACGGTGCCGTCATTCTGGGCGACGTGGAAATCCATGGTCCAGGGGCGGAGCGCGTCGGCCACCTGCCGATAGGCGGCGTCGAGCGTCGCGTGATCGGACCAGTCGAAATCCCGGGGCAGGATGCGGTCCTGCTCGGCGTTGTATCCGAGCGTGTACAGCATCGAATGCGCCATGTCGGCCTGGTAGCCGACCACGCCCGGGCGATCGACGAGCTCGAGCAGCTTCACCATCTCGCGCCAGGAATGCATGCCGCCCCAGCAGATCTCGCCCTCGGCGACGAGGAATTCGCCATGATCCTCGGCGATGTCGGCCGCGTCCCGGAAGGTCTGCGCGATCAGCCGGGTGTTGCCTTCCGGATCCCGGTCCCAGGCCTCGACGCCGGTTGAGGAGTCGATCCGGATGCCGCCGGTGGGGCGGATCCCCAGCTCACGCATCTGCTGCCCGATGGCGCAGGCCTTCCTGACCTGGGTGACGAAGCGCTTGCGGTCCTCGGCCGAGCCCATGGCCGATCCGCCGCCGGCGCCGCCCCAGATCGGCGCGACGAAGGAGCCGACCTTCAGCCCGTAGCCGGCGATATGGTCGGCCATCCGCTTGACCGCATCGCCGTCGCTGTCGATCGACATATGCGGATCGGTGATGAATAGGTCGATGCCGTCGAACCTCACGCCGTCGACCTCGGCCTCGGCGGTCAGGCGCAGCAACGTGTCGAGCGGGATGATCGGCTCGGAATCGCCGCCCTTGCCGACGATCCCCGGCCAGGCGGCATTGTGCAGCTTGGGATAGGTGTTGGTCATCGGATCCTCCCCAGATCTGACGTCGCAGGCCTTGTCTTGACTGCCGGTTTGCCCGGTCAGCGGCTCGATCCTTCCCGGAGGGACGGCCGCGACGTCGATCCGCGTCCCCGGATTTGCCTCATTAAACGCCGGACGCGCCGGGCCGGCCAGATCGAAGACGGAGCACCGTGCCGGTCGGCTAAAGCCGCGTCGCGATGTACTTGGCCTCCAGGAACTCCAGCACGCCCTGGGCGCCGCCCTCGCGTCCGAGGCCGCTCTGCTTGGTGCCGCCGAACGGCGCCGCCGGGTCGGAGACCAGCCCGCGGTTGAGCCCGACCATGCCGGTCTCGATCCGGCGGCAGACCCGCAGGCCGCGCGCCAGGTCGCGGGTGAAGACATAGGCGGCCAGGCCGTATTCGGTCGCATTGGCCAGGGCGACGGCCTCGTCCTCCGTCTCGAAGCGGCTGAGCGCGGCGACCGGCCCGAAGATCTCCTCCTGCGCCATGGCGGCATCGGCCGGGACGCCGTCCAACACGGTCGGCGGGTAGAAGCAGCCGGGCCCGTCCGGCCGGCGGCCGCCGCAGAGCAACCGGGCGCCGCGCGACAGGGCGTCGTCCACCAGCCGCTCGATCTTTTCGACGGCGGCCGGGTTGATCATCGGGCCGCATTCGGTGGCCGGGTCGGTGCCGGGGCCGAGCGTCAGCGCCGCCATGCGCGCCGTCAGCGCCGCCGCGAACCGGTCGTAGAGGCCGGATTGCACATAGAGGCGGTTGGCGGCGGTGCAGGCCTCGCCGCCATTGCGCATCTTGGCCAGCATGGCGCCGTCGATCGCCAGCTCCAGGTCGGCGTCGTCGAAGACGATCAGCGGCGCGTTGCCGCCGAGCTCCATCGAGCAGCTCACGACGTGCTTGGCCGCCTCGGCGAGCAGGACACGGCCGATCTGGGTGGAGCCGGTGAAAGACAGCTTCCGCACCCGGGGATCCGCCAGCATCGCCGCCGTCACCGGGCCGGGGGTCGCGGTGGTCAGCACGTTGACGACGCCGGGCGGCACCCCGGCTTCCGCGCACAGCGCGGCCAGCGCATAGGCCGTCAGCGGCGTCTCGGTGGCCGGCTTGAGCACCACGGTGCAGCCGGCGGCGAGCGCCGGCGCGATCTTGCGGGTGGCCATCGCCGCCGGGAAGTTCCAGGGCGTGACCAGCACGCAGATGCCGACCGGCTCGTAATCGACGACGATGTGGTTCGCCCCGGTGGGGGAGAGCATGAAGTCGCCGCAGATGCGCACCGCCTCCTCCGCGTTCCAGCGGAAGAAATCGGCGGCGTAGGCGACCTCGCCGCGCGCGTCGCGCAGGGCCTTGCCGTTCTCCAGCGCGATCAGCCGGGCCAGATCCTCGGCGCGCTCCGTCATCAGCTCGAAGCAGCGGCGCAGGATATCCGACCGCCGCCGTGGCGGCGTCGCGCGCCAGGCCGCGGCCGCCCGCGCCGCGGCCGCGACTGCGGCGGCCGCATCCGCGACCGATGCGTCCGGCACCTCGGCCAGGATCTGCCCGGTCGACGGATCAATGACCGGGATGGGCTTGCGCCCCGCCGGCCACAGCCATTCTCCGCCGATAAGGAGGCCGCGGGCGCAGCTCGCCGGATCGAGGCCCGATGCGGCGGATGGGGGCGCGGCTGCCACGGACATTGCGGCGATCATCGGCGGGCTCCCTTATTCGAGGACGGGGTCGGCTGCCGCCGCGTCCGGGTCGCCGCGATACGCGGCATCGACCAGCCGGTGCATCTCGGCGAGCCCGATCGGGCGCGGATTGTTCTTGATCAGGCGCTCGATGCCGACCGCCTGCTCGGCGGTCCAGCCCAGCCTGTCGGCGGGCAGGCCGAGATCGGCGAGGGTCGGCGGGATGCCGATGGCGCGCAGCAGCCGGGTCACCTCGGTGATGGCGGCGTCGGCCAGGGCTGCGCGGGTCGCGCGCCGGTCGTCGATGCCGAGCGCGACGGCGATCTGGGCTATCTCGTCCAGCGCCGCGGCGCGGTTGAAGCGCATCACATAGGGCAGGGCGGCCGCGACGCCCAAGCCGTGCGGGGTGTGGGTCAGGGCGCCGACAGGATACTGGATGGCATGCGCCGCCGCCGTTCCCGCGGTGCCGAAGGCGCAGCCCGCAGCCAGCGCCGCCATCATCACGTCTGTCCGCGCATCCTCGTCCGCCCCGTCGCGCCAGGCGCGCTCGAGGCTGCGCCCGAGCAGCCGGATGGCGAGGAGCGCAAAATGGTCGGTCAGCGCGCTCTTGCCGATGAAGACGTGCTGCTGCGCGAGCTCGGCCGAGGGCGGCCGCCGGCCGGCGGTGAACGCCTCGATCGCGTGGGTCAGCGCGTCGGCGCCGGCGACCGCGGTCAGGGCGGGCGGGCAGGAGAGGGTGAGGTCGGGGTCGCAGATGGCCGCGGCGGGGATGAGGTGCGGGCTCGAGATGCCGACCTTCAGCATCCGGTCGGGGTCGGAGATCACCGCGACCGGCGTCGCTTCCGACCCGGTTCCCGCGGTGGTGGGGACGGCGACGACCGGCAGCACCGGTCCTGGCACCTTGAACTCGCCGTAATAGTCCGGCAGCCGGCCGCCATGGCTGAGCAGCAGGGCGGCGCATTTCGCCATGTCGAGGCAGCTGCCGCCCCCGAGGCCGATGACGAGATCGGGCGCGAAGCCGCGCGCCTCCTCGGCGCAGCCGGCGGCGCTGTCGCGCGGCACGTCAGGCTGCACGCTCCCGTAAACGCTGACGGCCAGCCCGGCCGCGCGCAGCCCGTCCAGCATCCGTTCGAAATCGGTGGACATGGCGAGCCGCTCGTCGGTGCACACCAGCGCCCGCCGCCCGAGGCGGCTGGCCACCGCGGGCAGGGCGTCGCGCTGGCCCTTGCCGAACAGGACCTCCCTGGGCAGCCGGATCGCCGAGAAGGACGTCACGATCGCCTCCATCGATGGACGATGCTGGAACTCGTGCCCAATGAAAATCCTATATAAGATCCTATAGGATATCGTATTGAACGAGGCGGAGGATCGTGCTAGCCCTGTTGCATTGTCAAGGGACAAAGCAGTGCGCAGCCAGAAACCACTCACGTCTCATTCGGCGGCCGGTCCGGGCGATGGCGGCCCGGTGATCCATCGCGCCGCCAGCCTCGCGGACGAGGTCTATGAGGCAATCTTCGCCCAGCTGATGGCACTGAGGATTCCCCCCGGCGCCCGCATCACGGTCGACGCGCTGGTGCGTGAGCTCAACGTGTCGCAGACGCCGATCCGCGAGGCGCTCGGCCGCCTGGAAGGCGAAGGCCTGGTGGTCAAGACGCATCTGGTCGGCTACAGCGCGGCCCCCCAGATCTCGCGCCGGCGCTTCACTGAGCTATATGAGCTGCGCCTGCTGCTCGAGCCCGACGCCGCGCGCCGGGCCGCATCGGCGATGACGGATGCGGCGCTGCAGGAGCTGACCGAGGCGGCCGGAGTGATGTCGCACCCGGACGGGCCGGACGCACGGGCCCGCTACTCACAGTTCGCGCGCGAGGACGCCCTGTTCCATGACAAGATCCTGGCGGTCGCGGGCAACGAACTGATCCGCGAGACGCTGGCGCACCAGCACACCCACTTTCACATCTTCCGCCTGATGTTCCATTCGCGGGTGACCGAAGAGGCACTCGACGAGCACGCGGCGATCCTGGCCGCCTTCTCGCGGCGGCATCCGGACAAGGCCGAACGGGCCATGCGCACGCATATCGAGCGGTCGCGCGACCGCCTGCTGCCGGCGTTCGACTGATGCCGGCCGTGGTTCCGCCCGGCATGCGTCCCTCGCCCGAATGCAGGAGTCGCCAGGGGTGGGCGGATCCGTGATACGCTGGAAGGAAGGGAGGGGAGCGATGGGACAGGTCGACACCTGCGCGCTGAACCTGACGAATGTCAGCAAGTCCTACGGACGCGTCACAGCCCTGCGCAACCTGTCGTTCAGCGTCGCGGAAGGCCGCTTCTTCGTGCTGTTCGGGCCCAGCTCGGTCGGCAAGACGACGACGCTGCGCACCATCGCCGGCCTCGTCGCGCCGGATCGCGGCCGGGTCGAGATCTTCGGCCGGGACTGGACGCGGGAGCCGATCGCCGGGCGCGGCGTGTCAATGGTGTTCCAGTCCTTCGCGCTCTATCCGCATCTCACCGTCCGCCAGAACCTGGCCTATCCGCTGGTCGAGGCCGGCGAGGGGCGGGAGGAGATCGGCCGTCGCGTCCGCGAGACGGCGGCAATGCTCCGGCTCGATGCGAAGCTCGACCGCAAGCCCGGCACGCTGTCGGGCGGGGAGCAGCAGCGGGTCGCGCTCGGCCGCTCGCTGATCCGGCGCCCCCGGATCCTGCTGCTGGACGAGCCGCTGACCAATCTCGACGCCAAGCTGCGGCATGAGATGCGTGCCGAGCTGAAGCGGCTGCATCGCCAGTTCGGCCTCACCATCGTCTATGCGACGCCCGACGAGCTCGAGGCGCTGTCGATGGGCGAGGAAATCGCCGTGCTGCGGGACGGCGGCGTGGTACAGACCGGGACGCCCGACGAGCTCTACGAAGCACCGCGCGACCTGTATGTGGCGGGCAAGATCGGCTCGCCCGCCATGAACCTGATCAAGGGCAGGCTGGGCCGCGACGGCACCATCATCGACTCCGCGATTGGCCCCCTGGCCTGCGCGCGCAAACTGGGCGCCGCAGAGGCCGGGGAGGAGGCCGTGGTCGGCATCCGGCCGAGCGACCTCCGCCTCGCGGCCGGCGGCGAAGGCGGCGTGGCGGCCAGCATCGCAATGCTGGAGCCGCTGGGCGACGTCACCGTGATCTCGATCGCGGCCGGGGGAGAGACGCTCCGGCTGGTGTTGCCGGAAGCGGCGGCGTCGGGCCTGCGGCCCGGCCAGCAGGCCGCGGTCGTTCTCGACCCGGCAAAGCTCCACGTCTTCCGGGCCTCGAACGGCCAGGCGATCACCTGAACCAGGAGAGACCGGACAAAAACAACAACGCCAATAACATATGGGGAGGAGACCTGAAAATGACGGCAACGACGAAGATCAAGGGTGTGGTGGCGGCCGCGGGCTTGGCCGCTGTGCTGATGGCCGGTGGCGCCAGGTTTGCTTTGGCCGAGGAGGTGACGCTGTCGATGGCGGTGCCCGACTGGCCGCCGACCCGCGTCATGAAGAAGTTCTTCGACGAGCAGTACAAGCCGAAATCCGGCAATGTCGTGAAGCTCGACGTCGACTTCATTCCCTGGCCTGATTTCTACACCCGCGTGAATGCCTCGCTCACTTCCGGCGAGCAGAAGTACAATTTCATCGTGTCGGACTCGCAGTGGCTGGGTGCCTTCGTCGAGGGCGGCTATTTCCGCAAGATCAACGATCTCCTTGATGCCGATCCCGATTTCAAGAAGGCGTTCATGGAGATCCACCCCAATCCGCTGAACGCCTACGCGACCTATCCCTATAAGTCCGAGAATTATTACGGCTTCCCGCAATTCCCCGACGTGCTGGTCACATATGGGCGCAAGGACGTCCTCTGCGACGAGACCGAGCAGAAGAACTTCAAGGTGAAGTACCAGAAGAAGCTGCCCTGCACGGGCGAAGAAATCGACGCCATGACCTGGGATGATTTCCGGAATGTCGGCGAGTTCTTCCGGCGCAAGAAAGGCGAGATGCTGGCCGGCAAGCCGGCCGACGACGATTTCTACGGCATTGCCTTCCAGGCCGGGAAGAGCTACGACTTCTCGTCCATGCAGATCAACGGCCTGATCTGGCAGATGGGCGGCGACATCTGGGACGAGACCCAGGTGCCGAAGGGCCAGGCGGAAGGCGTGGTGAATTCGCCGATCGCGGTCAAGGCGCTGGAGACCTATCTGGCGCTCATCAACTATATGCCGCCGGTGGCCAAGACCGGCACCATGGACATCTTCAAGTCGGACGAGCTGTTCCGCGAAGGCAAGGTGGCCATGAACGTCGACTGGATCGGCCTCGGCGAAGCCTCGCTCGACCCGAAGACCTCGAAGGTCGCGGACAAGCTGGTGTTCGGCCTGATGCCGGGAACCATCGGTGCCGACGGCAAGATGGTCCGCTGGTCCAACATCGGTGGTCAGCCTTTCGTGCTGACCACCTGGACGACCGACGCCCAGATCAAGGAGGCGGTGGACTTCGTGAAATGGTGGCTGTCGCCCGCCATCCAGCACCAGTTCGCCGCGGCGGGCGGCCAATCGGCGATCAAGTCGGTGTATTCGGATCCGAAATACGTGACCTACCGCCCGTGGAACCGGGCATGGGCCGCGTCGCTCGACTGGCAGAAGGACGTCTGGCACGTGCCGCAGTTCTTCGAATTGCTGACCGAGCAGCAGGACCAGTTCGACCTCGCGATCACCGGCAAGCAGGACGCCAAGACGACTTTGGACAACATCGCCAAGTTCCAACAGAACCTGCTGACCGAGGCGGGACTGATCCAGTGACGTGACGCAGGCCGCCGCCGGCCATCCGGGCCGGCGGCGGTGGTCCGAGCCGCGGCCATGCAGGCCGGATCCGATAAGCAGAATTGCGATCGAGAGCGCCGATGTCAGTGACACCGACCCTGTCGGCTCCTGCGGGCCGGACATCATCAGCCTTTCTGGCCCCGTCGGCCGACAACTGGCGGCTGGCCATCGTCCTGGGCGCCGTCGTCTCCACCGCCGCGATGGCGGCGCTGCCTGCGGCCATCGCCTTCTGGATCGTCGGCGCCATGGCGGCGCTGGTCGCCGCCGCCTTCGCGGTCAACGCCTATCGCCGCCGCCACTATGGCGGTCTGCTTGTGGCGCCGGCCATCGCCGTGCTGTTCGTGATGAACATCTTCCCGCTGCTGTGGTCGCTGGGACTGTCGTTCTTCGCCTATCAGTCGAACCAGCAGTCGATCCGGTTCGTCGGGCTCGGCAACTACATCAAGGTGCTGACCAACGACATCGCCGCGGCCGACAACTGGCACGCGCTGACCAACACCGCCATGTTCGTCGTGCTCACGGTATCGGCGCAGATGGCGGTCGGCTTCCTGCTGGCCATGCTCTTCGCCAAGCAGTTCCCGTTGCGTAAATATCTGCTGATCCTCGTCTTAACGCCAATGATGCTGTCGGTCGTCGCCTCGGGCGTGTTCTTCACCTATTACTACGACCCGACCTTCGGCATCCTCAGCTATGTGATGAATGGCATGACCGGTGGCCAGTTCATCCTGATGGACAACAAGGCCGGCGCGGTGGCGGGCATCGTCTTCGCCGATGCCTGGATGTGGTCGCCCTTCGTCATGCTGCTGGTGCTGGCCGGGCTCGTCTCCGTGCCGAAATACCTCTACGAGGCGGCCGCGATCGACCGCGTCTCCGCCTGGCGGCGCTTCTGGACCATCACCTTCCCCTATATCCGCGGGCTGCTGATGCTGGCGCTGCTGTTCCGCACCATCGAGGCGTTCAAGCTGGCCGACCTCGTCATCCTGCTGACCAAGGGCGGCAACGACACGATGACGATCTCGTACCACCTGATCCGCATCGCCAATGAGCAGAACAAGACCAGCGAAGGGGCGGCGATCTCCTACGTCATGCTGTTCATGGTGATCGTCCTCACCAACCTCTACCTCTATCTCGCCAACCGCAGGAACCGGGAGAGCTGATCCATGGCGTCCGGCCCCTCCATCTGGGAACGAATCGGGTTTCGCCGCAGCCACGGGGTGGCGGAGGCCGGCTGGGGGCGCACCCTGGTCGTGGCCGGCGTCAGCCTGCTCTACTTCCTGCCGGTGCTGTTCATCATCTTCACCGCGATCAAGCCGCAGGAGCTGGCGCTGTCGGTGCCGCCGACACTGTCGCCGACATCGCTGTTCGGCCTGATCCCCGACCGCTTTGTCTTCACCCCGACGCTGGAGAATTTCGGCTCGGTGTTCTCGCGGGTGATGACCGTCGGCGGGCTGCCGGAGGCGACCGGCTTCGACCGCTTCTTCTTCAACTCGATCGTGATCGCCACCGTCTCGGTGCTGCTGGCCCTCGTCCTTGGCACGCTGGCCGCCTACGGTTTCTCGCGCTACCCGCTCAAGGGCAACGACACCTACCTGTTCATCATCCTGACCACCCGGATGCTGCCGGCCATCGTCGTCATCATTCCGGTGATCCTGATGTTCCGCGCCGTCGGCCTGTCCGGGTCCTATCCCGGCATCATCTTGCTCTACACCGCCTTCAACCTGGCCTTCACCATCTGGATGATGAAGAGCTTCTTCGACGAGCTGTCGACCGATGTCGAGGATGCCGCCCGCATCGACGGGTCGTCCGAGGTCAAGGTGTTCTGGAAGATCTGCCTGCCGCAGGTCGTCGCCGGCCTGGCCGCGACCTTCGTCTTTGGCCTGATCCTGACCTGGAACGAGTTCCTGTTCGCCCTGCTGCTGACCGGCCCCGACACGCGCACCGTGCCGGTGGCGATGAACCAGGCCGTCTCCTCCGGCGGCCGCGGCACCGACTGGACCCTGCTGGCCGCGATCGAGACGCTGTTCCTGATCCCGGTCTTCCTGGTCACCTTCTTCCTGCAGGAGCACCTGCTGCGCGGCGTCACCTTCGGCACGGTCAGGAAATAGCGATGTCGACCATCGAAATCCGCGGGATCACCAAGGCGTTCGGCCCGTTCGTCGCGGTCCGGGACGCCGACCTGTCGGTGGCGGCGGGGGAGGTCGTCTGCCTGCTCGGCCCGTCGGGCTGCGGCAAGACCACGACGCTGCGCATGATCGCGGGGCTGGAGCGGGCGACGGCGGGCGACATCGTGATCGCCGGCCAGCGCATGAACGAGCTGTCGCCGCAGAAGCGCAACATCGCCATGGTCTTCCAGTTCTACGCGCTGTACCCGGCGCTGACGGTCGGCGAGAACATCGCCATGCCGCTGCATCGCGAGGGCCTCGGCAAGGCGGAGATCGCCGCCCGCGTCGGCAGGGTGGCCGACATCCTGCATCTGGGCGACGTGCTGGACCGGATGCCGGGCCAGGTCTCGGAGGGTGAGAAGCAGCGCGTCGCCGTCGCCCGCGCCATCGTGCGCGACCCCAACTGCTTCCTGTTCGACGAACCGCTGTCGCGGCTGGATGTGGAGCTGCGCCACGCCATGCGCGGCCAGATCAAGGCCGTGCTGTCGAACCTGTCCAAGGCCACCGTCATCGTCACGCATGACCAGCTCGAGGCCCTGACCATGGCGGACCGCATCGCCATCATGCGCGACGGGCTGATCGAGCAGGTGGGCAGCCCCCACGAGGTCTTCGCCAAGCCGGCCAATGTCTTCGTCGCCAGCTTCATCGGCACGCCGCAGATGAATCTGATCGAGGCGGAGCTCAAGGGCACTGGCGGCGGCAAGGCGACGGTGGCCTTCGACCAGCAGGACGTCGACCTCCCCGCGAATCCCGCCGTCGCGGCCCTGGGGCCGGGCAGGGTGACGGTCGGCGTGCGCCCGCGCGCCTTCACCGTGGTGCCCCGGGATACCGCCGGCACCATCGATGCGGTGACCGAGTTGATCGAGCCGATGGGCGCCGAGACGCTGATCCATGCGCGCACCAGGGCCGGCGGCGACATCCGGGTGGTCATCCCGCGCGACCGGAAGGTGACGGTGGGCGAGCCGCTGCACCTGGTCCCGGATCCGACGCAGACCCACATCTTCGCCGCGGACGGCAAGGCGGTCCGGGCATGAGCCGGCACGACCACAGCCAGGGCGGTATGTCGCCCGCCGCCGCGCGCAGGCTGGAACACGCGATCATCGGGCTCGGCGTCGTGGCGCTGCTGCTGATCTTCCAGCCTTTCGAGATCGCGCTGTTCACGGCGGGCGGTGTCCTCGTCATCGTGGCGGCGCTGGCGAACAACCTGCTGCCGCTGGCGCAGCCCGGTGTCCCGAAACGGGCCGTGGTCAAGGCGGCGATGATCGTCGCCATGATCTTCTGCCTGGTCCTGCTGGTCGCGATCCTCGCCGCGCATCTCTACGGCCTGTTCTTTCTCAAGCCGCCGGATCCCAGCACCCTCTCGGGCAAGGCCCAGCTGGCCGCCAAGCCCTGGTACATGCACGGCTTCACCTGGACGGTCGCGATTATTGCCGGCGTCCTGGCCTGCCTGCTGATGCTGCAGGGCCGCCGGGCGACCGGAAGCGAGGAAGGATCCGGCGAGCACAACCCCTCGACATCTCCAGGAGAGTGAACGATGAACCCACGCGAGCAAGCGGCCGCCTTCCACCGGATGCAGCAGCTGATGTCGACGTCGCCGGTGCCCTCCATCTCCACCGAGCTGCTGGTCACGGCGGATGGCGAGCTGAACCGGGAGCTCAACGGCTTCCTGTTCGACCCGCCTTCGGACCCGAGCCTGCTCAAGGGCAAGCGGATCGCCATCTGCTGCACCAACGGCGTGGAGGAGGTGGAGATCCTGGGCGCCCATCGCTGGCTCACCGAGCATGGGGCGACGGTCCACATCGTCTCGCCGCGCATCGGCGAATTCGACCCGACGCTGGGGCTGCGCTTCCCGCCGCAATGCGCCACCCATGTTCTCGCCATCCGGCTGATGGAGAATGCCGGCTGGCTGAAGATCGATCGCTACACCGACGAGGCGAAGGCGGCGGACTACGACGCCGTCCTGCTGCCCGGCGGCTGCTGGAACCCCGATGCGCTGCGCATGGACCCGCACGCCCGGGCCTTCGTCCGCGCCATGGACGAGGCCGGCAAGCCGACCACCGCGATCTGCCACGGCCAATGGGTGATGGTCAGCGCCGGGATCCTCAAGGGCCGGCGCGCCACCGCCGTGTGGAACATCCAGATCGACCTGGAGAATGCCGGCGCCGTCGTGCTCGACGAACCCTGCGTGGTCGACGGCAACCTGATCACCGCGCGCTTCCCCTACGACCTGCCGCGGCTGGTCCAGGCCATGGTGCAGCAGCTGCTGGCGGCGAAGGGGCAGGCATCGGCGGCGCAGTGATTGCCGCGGCCGATCCCGCCTGAAAGGCTCGCGACCTCGCCAGGCAGGGGCTATCGGATTCACGCTTCTTTGAAGTGAGCTTTTATGTCCCCCTCCCCTTGCGGGAGGGGGGCAGGGGGAGGGGTCTGCGCGCGTCCGCGCGCGAATGGGCAGAGCACCAAACTCGCCGTCCGCGCCGGCTGTGGCGATCGGGGCCGGATCGACCCGAGGGAACCCCCTCCCCCTACCCCCCTCCCGCGAGGGGAGGGGGGACTCGAAAGAGGCAATCTGTGAATTCT
>NZ_JBCNNF010000074.1:0-20933 GCF_039594555.1 Inquilinus sp. | reverse complement strand
CGATGCGCCTCCGGGAAGAAGGTGCCCATGCCGTGGAAGAACCAGTCGATCTCCTGCGGCCGCATCAGGAAGATGCCGCGCAGGGTCAGCGACCGGCAGCGCTGCGGATGCGCCTGGGCGTAGGACAGCGCCAGGGTCGACCCCCAGGAGCCGCCGAAGACGTGCCAGCGCTCGATGCCCAGCATCCGGCGCAGCTGCTCCATGTCCCCGACCAGGTGCTCGGTGGTGTTCTGCCGGGTCTCGCCCAGAGGGCGCGACCGGCCGGCGCCGCGCTGGTCGAAGATGATGATGCGGTAGAAGCCGGGGTCGAAGAAGCGGCGATGGGTGGGCGACGCGCCGGCGCCCGGGCCGCCATGCAGGAACACCACCGGCACGCCGTCCGGCTTGCCGCATTGCTCCCAATAGATGCTGTGCAGGTCGTCGACCGGCATCAGGCCGGTGGCGAAGGGCTCGATGGTCGGGAAGATCAGGTCGCGCGGCATGGGTCTCGCTGTCGGGCTGAGTCTCGCCCCTCACTCTACGGCGTCCCCGGCGCATTGCAAAAAGCCGATCGAGGCGAGGCTCTGCGGTGCGAGACCGCAGCCGCCTGTCCTATGCTGCCGGGATGCGCCGCGCCCTGCTTCTCCTGATCCTGCTCTGCGCCGCCGGCCCCGCCGGGGCCCAGCCGTCGGACGGGCTCGACTACGACCCGCCGATGGCGGTCGCCGCCGTGCTCGACGGCCGCACCGTGAGCCTCGCCGACGGCACGGTGGTGCGGCTCAGCGCGCTCGACATCCCCGCCGGCAAATGGCGCGACATCGCCCGGTCGGTCCTCGCCGACCTCGTCCAGGGCCGTTCGGTCCGGCCGGCCTGGCTAGCGCCGCCCGACCGCTACGGCCGGGCGCCGGCGCAGCTGCAGCGCGACGACGGGCTGTGGATCGAGGAGGAGATGCTGGCCCGCGGCCTGGCGCGGGTCGATGCCGCCGGTGCCGATCCGGCGCCGGCCCTGGTCTCGCTGCTGGTGACGGAAAGCGAGGCCCGCGCCGCCGGCCGCGGGTTGTGGAGCGACCCGGCCCTGGCCGTGCGTCCTGCCGATGCGCTCGGGCGCGGCGATCTCGACCGCTTCCAGATCGTCGAGGGCACGGTGCTGCAGGCAGCGCTGCTGCGCGGCCGCGCCTATCTCAATTTCGGCACGGATCCGCGGCAGGATTTCACCGTGACGGCGGAGGGGCTGGACCTGACGGCCCTGCAGGGGCGCCGGGTCCGAGTGCGCGGCTGGCTCGACTGGTCGGGCGGGCCGCATATCGGCCTGACGCGGATGGAGCAAATCGAGAGGTTGGACTGAGAGCCCCTCCCGAATGGGTGATGCCGGGCTGCAAACGGCGTTTCCTACGCTCCGATGCTCGCGTACCTCATGTACGCTGCGCTTCGGTGCTCGGAAACCACCGTTTTCGCCGCGGCCTGACCCATTCCAGGAGGGGCTCCGAGATGATTCGCCGTGACCTGCTGCTCGGCCTGGCCGCCCTGCCGCTGCTGCCGCGCCCGGCCCGCGCCGACACGGCGGAGGCGCGGGCAGTCCGCGCGGCCTTCGGCGGCCCCTATGACGCGCCGGCCCTGCGCGACCATGTCGGCCGCATCGCCCGGCGGGTGGCGGAGGCCGAAACCGGCGGCCGTCTCAAGGTGACGGTCGAACTGCTCGATTCCGATCAGGTCAACGCCGCCGCCCTGCCGGATGGCCGGCTGCTGGTCAATCGCGGGCTGCTGGCCCTGGCGCGCAGCGAGGCGGAGCTGGCCTTCGTGCTGGCGCATGAGATCGGCCATGTCGTCGCCGGCCATGCGAAGCAGGGCGCGGCGCGGCCGCCGGTCGACCCGGCCATCGCCGGCATGGCCGAGGTCCAGGCCGAGGCCGCGTTCAACCGGGGGCAGGAGCAGGAGGCCGACCGGATCGGCCTTGACACCCTGGCCCGGGCCGGCTTCGACCCCGGCGCGGCGCTGTCCTTCCTGGCCCGGTTCGGCGCCGCCCAGAACCTGGCCGCGTCGCTGTCCGGCCAGCCCGAGCTGGCGACCGCCACGATCGGCGGCGGCGACCATCCCGAGGTGGCGGAGCGGATCGCCGCGGCTCGCGCCCGGGTGGCGGGGCTGCCGCCGGGTGAAACGGGGGAGGCAGCCTGGCTCGACGCCGTCGACGGGCTGCCCTGGGGCGAGGGGGCGGGGCAGATCCCGATCCGCGGCCAAGCCGTGATCGATCCCGCCGCCGGGTTCCGCTGGGATGCGCCTCCGGGCGTCGGTCTTGTGCGCCAGCGCCAGCGGGTGATGGGGCTGGGGCCGGAGGATTCGGTGATCCTGTTCGATCATCTGTCGCAGCCCCGCGCCCTGCCGGCCCGGCTGCTCCTCGAGCGGGTCTGGGGGCGGCGTGCGGGGGGCGTGCAGGCCGTCGGCGAGGGCGATCTCGGCGGCTTCCACGCCGCCTGGGGCGTGGCCGGCATCGCGGTCGGGACCGAGCGCTGGGAGTCGCTGCTGGTCGCGATCGAGACCACGGCGGAGCGGCGCGAGCGCTTCACCGTGCTGACCCGGGCCGGCAGCCCGGCGGCCGTCCCGATGCGCGGTGCGGTGGAGAGCTTCCGCCGGATCGGCGCGGCCGAGGCCGCCGCGGTGCGTCCGCGCCGCCTCGCCGTCGTCGAGGTCCGGCCGGGCGACAGCGTGGCCGATCTCGCCGGGCGGATGAAGGTCGAGGCGGCGGAGGCATGGTTCCGGCTGCTCAACGACGTGCCGGAGGACGCCACGCAGCCGGCAGGGACCAGGGTGAAGCTGATCGTAGAATGATGGCGTAGGCCGGGGCTACTCCTCCAGGAACAGCTCCTCCGGCCGGCTCACATGCTGGGAGATCGAGGCGCGCAGCTTGGTCAGCGCCCGGTGCTCCAGCTGGCGCACCCGCTCCTTGCTGACGCCGAGCTGGCGGCCCAGCTCCTCCAGCGTCGCGCCGCTGTCGCGCAGCCGGCGCTGGCGGATGATGGTCTGCTCGCGCGGGCTAAGGGCACCGATCGCCTCGGCCAGCCAGCGCGACCGGGTGACGTTGTCGCGCAGCCCGATCACCACCTCCTCGGGCGAGGGGCGGGTGTCGGCCAGGAGGCCCTGCCAGTCATCCTCGCCCTCCTCGGAGATCGGGGCGTTCAGCGACTGGTCGGCGGCCGACAGGCGCATCTCCATCGCCTCGACATCGGACACGTCGACCCGCAGCTCGCCGGCGATCCAGGCGCGGCCGGCATGGGTCATGCCGGGCTGCCCGGTGGTGCTCTCGATCTTGGCCCGCAGCCGCCGCAGGTTGAAGAACAGCGATTTCTGCGCCGCGGTGGTGCCGGTGCGCACGATCGACCAGTTGCGCAGCACATAGTCCTGCATGGCCGAGCGGATCCACCACGCGGCATAGGTCGAGAAGCGGACCTCGCGGTCATGCTCGAAGCGGGCGGCCGCCTGCATCAGCCCGACATTGCCCTCCTGCACAAGGTCGCCGACCGGAAGGCCGTAGTTGCGGAAGCGCGACGCGGTGGCGATCACCAGCCTCGTATAGGCCCGGACCAGGGCGTGCAGCGACGGCTCATCATGATCCTGCCGCCAACGGCGGGCGAGCTCGAACTCGGCCTCGCGCGACAGCAAGGGCTCGTTCATCGACGCCTTGATGAACTTCAGGTTGGCGCGCTGGGTCTCGGGATCGTCGAGATGCGGCATGGACGCCCCCTCTTCGGCCGACGGCGCCGCGGGCGTGTCCCGCGACCTGATAGACGAACACCCGCCCGTTCGGCGGCGTTCCCTCGCCGGGCGGGCACTCGTCCCTTCGTCTAGAGGTTCGCTCGATCGGAGTGGTGCGTTACGGGGAAGGCTATGCCTCGACGATCTCGGTCAGCGTCCCGTCGGGCTCGAACAGGCCGCAGGCCAGGCGCCCACCGCGGCCGCAGCCGGAATCGAGCGTCACCGCCAGCCCCTCCAGCTGCAGCCCGCCGCCGGCCGGGTCATGGCCGCGGATCAGGCGGCGGAAGCCGGCATAGGGCTCGGTCAGCCCGGCGAAGGCGGCGTGCGACCACCAGAAGGCGTCGCCCTGGGCGGCGAGCGGCCGGCTGGGGTCGATGCCGGCGCTGACGAACAGGATGCCGTCATCCCCGGCGAAGCGGGGCTCGGTGAAGGCGGCCCGGCGCAGCGCGGCGTAGAGGGCGTTGTGGCCGGGCGCTGCGCGCATCGATTCGCGCAGCGCGTTGGTCCAGCGGGTCAGGCGAACGGCGCCCTCGCGCGCCGCCGCCATGCCCTCCTCGGGCCGGCCGCCATAGGCGCGCAGCGTGCCCTCGGCCCCCTGGGCCAGCATCCAGCGCAGCACGTCCTGCGGATTGGGGGCGAATTGCAGCTGCAGCATCTTCTGCCACATCTCCTCCTGCGCCCCCCGCAGGAAGACGACGTCCTCGGCCAGCACGCCGGGCCGGGCGATCAGGGCCCGCCGCATCGACAGCACCTCGTCGACCAGCGCGTGGACCCGGTCGGACCGGCCGATCAGGTTGCCGAGATAGACCAGCCGGTCGCCGGGCTGGAACCGGGCCGCGACATGGTCGTGCAGCACGGACAGGCGGCCGGCGTCGCCATGCACGGCGCCGACGGCCCAGATCCGCCTCGGGCGGCCGAGCTGGGCGAATTTCTCGGGATCGGGTGTCACGCGGAGACGGAGAGGTCGGTCATCTGCCGAGAGAGTTTAGCGGGTCGATGCGGTGAAACCAGCCCCTTTGTGCCGATGGGCTCGGGCGGCGCCGGCTTTCTCTGGGGACGACATTCATGGGAATAGTACTACACGGGATAGGGGAGGTTCGAAGGCCCAGACATGGAAAAGGCGGCCCGGAGGCCGCCTCTTTCAGTGTCTTATGTGGCCTACCGCGCTGCGTGCTGCTTGGGGCCGGAAGGGGGCGGGCTCAGGCCGCCTTCTTCAGCACCTGCTCCAGCTTCTGGGTGGCCTTGACCTCGTCGATCTTCTCGACCGCGGCCAGCTCGCGCGCCAGGCGCTCCAGCGCCGCCTGGTAGATCTGGCGCTCGCTGTAGGACTGCTCCGGCTGGTCGGTGGCGCGGTGCAGGTCGCGCACCACCTCGGCGATCGATACCGGGTCGCCGGAATTGATCTTGGCCTCGTATTCCTGGGCCCGGCGGCTCCACATCGTCCGGCGCACGCGGCTGCGGCCGGTCAGGGTCTCCAGCGCGGTCTTGATCCGGTCCTTCGACGACAGCTTGCGCAGCCCAGACTTCTTGGCCTTGCCGACAGGAACCTTGAGCGTCATCCGCTCCTTCTCGAAGCTGATGGCATACAGCTGCACGGTCATGCCGCTGATGCTGTGCGTCTCGAGCGCCTCGATGCGGCCGACGCCATGCGCCGGGTACACAACGTAGTCGCCGACGTCGTACTCAAGTTCCTGAGCCATGTCTGCCAATGGAGTCACCCTCTGTGGTCGGACCCAGCGCGGTCGCCGAAAAACGGCCTCCGCCCCATGCTTCGTCGCGCCGCGACTGCTCTCAATCTCCGCACCGAAACAAAAGACGCAGAAATCGATTCCGGCCCGTATGGGATAGGGTCGGAACTGGTCGTCAGCACCGGGAATGGACGAAGATTATAATACGTTGCGGACCCGATATGAAGGCCGAGTCCGCTCCGACATGACGCTTTTTTTGCAATGCAGGGCGGCGGACTCGGCGAATCGTCAATTGCCTTCGCCCGGATTCGCGCTGAAATGCTCGGGATATTTGTTCCCGACCTCCTTCCAGGAATCGGCGTCGGCGGGCGCGTCCTTCTTGCGGGTGATGTTGGGCCAGATCGCGGAGTATTCGCGGTTCAGCTCGCCCCACTTCTCCGCCGCCTCGGCCTCGGTGTCGGGCTTGATCGCCTCGGCCGGGCATTCCGGCTCACAGACGCCGCAGTCGATACACTCGTCCGGGTGGATGACCAGCATGTTCTCGCCCTCGTAGAAGCAATCCACGGGGCAGACTTCGACACAATCCGTGTACTTGCACTTGATGCAAGCTTCACCCACCACATAGGCCATGCTTAACTTACTCCGGCTCTCCATTGGCGGCCGCCGTGGCGCCATTGCGGGCAAGCACACGGCGGCGGGCAGCGCCGCTATCCGCATCCGAGACGAATAGAAGCGCCGCGACTCGCCGCATCAGATTGGCTTCGAGGGCGTCGACATTACCATCCGCGAGGACGACATCCCACAGCATTTCCACAATGCGGATGCGCGCGGCCTCGTCGCAATGCTCGCGGATGGTGTGGGTCAGGGCATGCCAGGACACGGCGCCGTCGCTGGCCCGCTCGGCGTCGGCGCCCAGCTGCGCCGCCTCGAACGGGCCGAGGCGGAAGCGCCAGGCCAGCAGCGCCTGGATGCGCTCGCGCTCCGGCTCGTCCAGCGAATCGTCGACCCGGGCGGCTTCCATCAGCAGGGCGGCGACGGCGCGGCGCAGCGCGGCCTCGTCGGCAACCGGCCCGGCGCCGCCGCGGGCCCAGTCGAGAATATGGTTCAGCATGGCGCTGATTTAGTCGCTGTCGCCCTTCGGCGGAAGGGCGCGGCGGTCGCGCCCTGTCGGCCGCGGCCCGCCGGAGGGGGGCAGCGCCGCCTCCGGCGTCGGCGGCTGCAGGTCGCGATACAGCCCCTGCGCCTCGCTGGCCGGGCCGCGCCGCTCGCCCAAAGCGACGATCTCGATCACCCGGATGTGCCGGCCCTGGACGAAGGTCAGCACCATGCCGGGGCGGATTGCCGCATGCGCCTTCTGGGTCGGCACGCCGTCGATGCGGATGCCGCCGGCGGCGCAGACCTTGGCCGCCAGGCTGCGGGTCTTGAAGAAGCGCGCCTGCCACAGCCACTTGTCCAGCCGGGGCCGCTCCGTCTCCTCGCGCTCGGCTCCCCGCTCAGCCATTGGTGCGGCGCAGCTCAGCCAGCTTGGCGAAGGGGCTGTCGGCGCTGGCGGCGGGCTGGCGCGGCGCCTGCGGCCGCCGGGCCTTCACCGGAACATAGGTCACGCGTCCCTCGTCGTCCTGGGTCGGCCGATACCCGGCCGCCTGCAGGATAGCCGGGATTTCGGCGACGGTGCAGCCGACGATCGGCGCCAGCGCCGGATCGGCGGTCAGCCCGCCCTGGCGGCGGCGCGACTCGGCGGCGTCGCGCAGCGCATCGATGCGGTCGAGGCGGATGCGCCGCGGGCCGCACAGGACGAAGCCGGCCAGGTCCAGCGCCGCGGCGTCTTCGCCCTCCTCGACCTGCACCGAGATCCGAGCCGGGGCGGGCAGCACGGCCGGCAGCGGCCGGCCGGCGGCCACCGCGCCCAGCAGCACGCGCAGGCCCGTCGGCCGCGGCTTCAGCATCGGCGCCAGATAGACGTGGCTGGGGCCGAAGCGCACGCCGAAGCCGGCCAGCTGCCGGCGGTCGGCGGCGGTCAGGGCATGGATCAGCCCGTCCAGCGCTCGGCGGGGCAGCAGCCCCAGCCCCTCGACCAGCTGGAAGGCGATGCCGCGGGCGGCGCCGCTCAGCGCCGCGTCGCGAAGCCGCAGCAACGGCTGCAGCTCCCGCGCCACATGATCGGCCAGGAAGCGGGTAAGCCGCGCCGCCACCCGGTCGCGGCCGGCGCCGTCCAGCAGATCGGTGTCGCGCACCCGCACGGCGGGGGCCAAAGGCGACGGGCCGGCGGCGATCCGGCCGATGCCGGTGCCGCGCCAGGAGACCGTGCCGTCGGCGGCCAGGGCCAGCTCCTCGTCCGGCGCCGCCTCCAGCTTGCCGACGCGGCCGGCCACCTCGTCCTTCAGCGCCCGCCGGGCGGCGCCGCGGATCGCCTTCAGGTCGTCATCCTCGATGGTGGCGTCGGGGTAAAAGGCGAAGCCCTCGATGCTGCCGACATGCTCGCCCTCGACCAGCACCTCGCCCTGGGCGTTGACGGCGGCCAAGAGTTCGCCGCCCGCCTTCATCGTGCGCACCAGCAGCGCGGTGCGACGGTCGACGAAGCGCTGGGTCAGCCGCTCGTGCAGCGCGTCGGACAGCCGGTCCTCGACCGCGCGGGTACGCTCCTGCCAGTGCCCCGGATCGGTGATCCAGGCGCCGCGATGGGCGATGTAGGTCCAGGTCCGGACATGGGCGATGCGGGACACCAGCGCGTCTATATCGCCTTCGGTCCGGTCCAGCTTCTCCACCTGGTCCGCCACCCAGTCGGTGTCCAGCCGCCCGGCCAGGCCGGTGGTCAGCTGGCGGAAGATCTGACCCTGCATGCGGATATGGGCGTCGGACAGCACCTTGCGGAAATCCGGGATCTGGCACACCTCCCACAACAGGCGCACCGCCGCCGGGTTGCGGGCGCGGCCGACCAGCTCCTCGTCGCGCATCAAGAGGCCCAGCGACAGCTGGTCGTCGGCCTCGGCCATGCGCCGCAGCTCCGGCCGCGTCGGCCGCCGCTCCAGGCTGCGCAGCAGGCCCAAGGGGCTGCGGAAGTCGAGGTCGCCGTTGCGCCACATCAGCGTCTGCAGCGGGTCGAAGCGGTGGTTCTCCACCCGCTCGACCAGCTCCTCGTCCAGCGTCCCGGCCTCGTCGGTGGTGCCGAAGGTGCCGTTGGCCATGTGCCGCCCGGCGCGGCCGGCGATCTGGGCGATCTCGGTGGCGCGCAGCCGGCGCGGGAAGCGGCCGTCGAACTTGGTCAGCCGGGCGAAGGCGACATGGTCGATGTCCATGTTCAGCCCCATGCCGATGGCGTCGGTCGCCACCAGGTAGTCGACCTCGCCCGACTGGTACAGGCCGACCTGGGCGTTGCGGGTGCGGGGGCTCAGCGCGCCCAGCACCACCGCGGTGCCGCCGCGGGTGCGGCGCATCAGCTCGGCGATCTCGTAGACGTCGGTGGCCGAGAACACGACGATGGCGCTGCGCGGCGGCAGCCGGGTCAGCTTGCGCTTGCCGGTGTGGGTCAGCTCCGAGAAGCGGGGCCGGGTCACGAACTCCGCCTCCGGCACCAGCTTGCGGATCAGCGGGCGGATCGTCTCCGACCCCATCACCATGGTCTCGGCGCCGCCGCGGGCGTGCAGCAGCCGGTCGGTGAAGACATGACCGCGCTCGGGGTCGGCGCAGAGCTGGATCTCGTCGATGCCGACGAAGGCCACAGGCCGGTCCAGCGGCATGCTCTCGACCGTGCACAGGAACCAGCGGGCACCGGGCGGGACGATCTTCTCCTCGCCTGTCACCAAAGCGACATGCGCCCGTCCCTTGATCGCCACGATCCGGTCGTAGTTCTCGCGGGCGAGCAGCCGGAGCGGGAAGCCGATCATGCCGCTCGCATGGCCGAGCATGCGTTCGATGGCGAGATGGGTCTTTCCGGTGTTGGTCGGGCCGAGCACGGCCGTGAGGCGCGTGCGATCACCTGCGAGGTCCATACCCGACAATTGAACGCTGGCGGGTGCTAATGCAAGACTGCCGCCCCGCCGGCTGCGCGGGCGGCCATTGGCTGAAGACGATTTTGGTCGGGCCTGCACCCGACTCGACGGAGAATTGAGATGCGTCCGCTTCCCCTGCTCGCAGCCGGCGTCGCCGCCTGGATCCTCTTGCCGGCCGCCGCCCAGGCGCAGGCGACGGCGGAGGGTGCCGACAAGATCCGCCTGGGCCTCAAGGACTGGATCGCTACCCACCTGACCACCGCCGACAAATCCGTGGTGGTCAACTTCCAGGGCCCGATCACGGTCGAGCCGCAGGGCAAGTCCTACAAGGCGGTGATCCCGCGCTCCGAGGTCGTGTTCGCGGATGGCGACAACCCGTCGACCCTGGCCCTTACCCCGGTCGAGCTGGTGCTGACGCCGCTGGAGAATGGCTGGCTGGACACGGTCGCGACCATCCCCACCACCTACCGCATCACCCCGGCCAAGGGCGGCGACAAGGGCGCCGAGGTGACGATCGGCACGCAGGCGCTGCGCGGCGTCTTCGCCCCGCAATACCATGCCTTCATGTCGCTGGACGGCAAGCTGGGCCAGATCACCGCCCATTCGCTGAACCCGGCCGAGGCCAAGGGCGCGCTCAAGATCGACGAGATCACGCTGGCCGGCGACAGCACCGCCGTCGGCCCGGACACCTATGACAGCACCGGCACGGTGGGCTTCTCCGGCCTCTCCTTCATCGACGAGACCGGGGCCCAGCTGCTCCATCTCGACGGCGCCACGGTCGAGGGCAAGGCGGCGGCGGCCAACATGGCGGCGCTGCGCAATTTCAGCGACAAGCTGTCCGACCTGCAGAAGCGCTATCCGGCCGAGGCCGGCGGCGAGATGCCGAAGGAGTTCCTGGCCGAGCTCGGGAGGGTCTTCCAGGCCACGCCGAAGCTGTTCAACGATTTCGGCTTCAGCTACGGGCTGAAGGGCGTCGAGGTCACGCCGGGCGCCGGCGACGGCGTCGACAAGGTGACGCTGGCCTCAGCCGGCTTCGGCGTCGGCATCGCCGGCCTGGCGCAGGATTCCTCGACCTTCCGGATCAATTTCGACCTGGCCCAGCTCGGCATCGACCCGCTGCCGGAATTCGGCCAGTTCATCCCGCACACCGCCACGGTCGACCTGGCGCTGACCAACCTGCCGAACCAGGCGCTGCTGCAGGCCCTGACCGGCATGCTCGACAGCTCGGCCACGCTCGGCCCCGACCAGGCCGCGGAGATCGCGGTGGCGCAGCTGCAGCAGGCGGTGATGAACGGCAACGGCGCGCTGGAGATCCGCTCGTTCAAGGCGTCGTCGCCGCTGACCAGCATCGACCTGACCGGCACGCTGCGGCCGAACCCGAAGGCGCCGCTGATGATGACCGGCGACGCCCGCCTGGTCGTCACCGGCCTGGACAAGGCGCTGGAGGCGGCGCAGGCCGCGCCGGACGGGGTGGAGATGGTGCAGGGCCTGACCGTGCTGCAGACCATGGGGGCACAGGAGACGGTCGACGGCCAGCCGGCCCGCACCTACAAGCTCGAGATCAGCGAGAAGGGCGACATCCTTCTCAACGGCACCGACCTCAAGCCGCTGCTCGGCCTGCGCTGAGGCACCGGCGACGACATCGCATTGCGGGAGGCGAAGATGAGACGGTCGATCTGCATCCTGGCGGGCGCCGCCCCGCTCTGGCTCGCCGGCGGCGCCTGGGCGCAGTCGACGCCCGACGGCGCGGCGGCGCTGCGCGACGGGCTGAACGAGATGCTGAAGCCGATCCTCGGCATCCAGGTGCAACAGCAGCCGCTGTTCACCGGCCCGGTCACGGTCCAGCCGGCCGGCGCCGGCTACACCGTCGTCTTCCCCGGCATCGACCTGATGGTGAAGGGCAAGGAGGCGACGGCGCAGACGGTGGCGCTGCATTGCGACGCCCAGACCTACAGCGCCGCCTCGACCGGCGCCGCCACCTGGCGGCTGGAGAGCAGCGAGCCGCTGAGCTGCACCGCCACGCCGGAGGGGGAGAGCAGGATCACCCTGTCCTCCCGCTCGCTGCAGGCGCATTTCACGGTCGACCTGCAGCAGAAGCTGTTCACCGAGGGCGAATGGCGGATCGACGGCCTGTCCGGCACCCAGGACGGGCTGCAGGGCAAGGTCACGATCGACAGCCTGACGGTCTCCAACCAGCTGCGGCCGACCAGCGACCCCGCCCGGCAGGACGTCGCCTTCAAGATGGAGGCCAGCCGCGTCAGCGCCGTGGACGGGACCGGGGTCGAGCGGTTCAGCCTGGGCCATGCCGCCTATGACGGCACCATGGACGGCATGGATGTGCACCAGGTCATGGCGTCCTACGGCCAGGTGATCGACGTCTATGTCGAGATGTTCGAAGCCATGGCGGCCGCGGGCGTGTCGCCCGCCGATCCGAAGCAGGCGGCCGGGGTGCAGGCCGAGGTGATGAAGAAGGTGATGGGCCCGCTCAAGCAGATGGTGGCGGCCTATGGCGACGGCGGCAAGTTCGGCGCCACGATGACCGACCTGCGGGTGAAGGCGCCGGACGTGCAGGTGACGCTGGACCGGATGCGCATCGTCGAGGGCTATGCCGGCGCGTCGACGCCGAGCAGCGGTACCGGGGTGGTGGAGATGGAGATGGGCGGGCTGGCGATCGCGCCGAAGCCGCCCTTCGCCGAGTGGATCCCGACCGACGCGACCATCCGCCTGAACGCCAGCGGCATTCCCTGGGCGGATGCGGCCAACGCCTATGTCGGGGTGATGCAGGCCTCGGCCGACCAGGCGGCGGACCCGGCCAAGGCGCAGCAGGCGATCGCCCAGTCGATGCTCCAGCTCGGCGCCATCCTGCGGAAGGCCGGCACCCGGCTCGACATCACCAGCTTCCACATCGCGGCGCCGGAAGCGGCAATCGACCTGAAGGGCTCGGTGCAGGGCAAGGAGGCGGCCAAGCATGGCGTGACCGCCGATCTCGACCTGCGCTTCACCAATCTCGACGGGCTGATCAAGTTCATCCAGAGCCAGCCGGACGGCGCCCAGGCGGCGGCCGGCCTGACCATGGCGCAGGTGATGGGGCGCCAGGCCACCGCCGATGACGGCCGCCCGGCGCGGGACTACGACATCGTCGTCGACGATGCCGGCAAGATCCTGGTCAACGGCACCGACCTGGCGGCGCTGGCGCCGAAGCAGTAACGAAGAGGCCCTCATGCACCGTCTCGCCCCCGCCCTGCTCTGCGCCACCGCCGTTCTGGCCGCCGGCCCGGCCTTCGCCCAGGCGACGCCGGACGGCGCGGCAGCGCTGCAGAAGGGGCTGACCGGCATCCTGACCCCGACCCTGGCGACGCCCGGGCTGGGCGCGCCGATCTTCGAGGGCGGCTGGACGGTCGAGCCCGCCGGCGCCGGATACAGCGTCACCGGCCCGGCCCTGTCGCTGCTGCTGCGCGACGACGATGCCGATGGCCGGAAGCGGGTGGTGCGGATCCGCTGCGACGGCGACCGCTACACCGCCACGGCCGGCGAGGGATCGGTCTACCGGCTGACGGGCGAGACGCCGCTGCGCTGCGAGGTCCGGCCCGGCGGCGACGAGCCGCCGGTCACCATCACCAGCCGGACCCGCCATGCCGAGCTGACCGTCGACCTCGCCGCGTCGCTGCTGACCGCCTCCAGCGACGTGGCGGACGGGCTGACAGTGGCCGAGGGCGACAAGACCCGGATCGCCGTGCACCGGCTGACCCTGACCAGCGCCACCACGCCTCGCGCCGGCAGCTCCGGCGCGGGGCGGTCCGGTCCGGCGCGCCAGGACATCGCGCTACAGGTCGAGGCGGAGGGTCTGTCGGCCGGCGATCCCGCGGCCGGCGACGGCGTCACGCTGGGCCGGCTGCGCTATAGCGGGACGCTGGAGGATGTCGACGCCGCGGCGCTGCGCGACCGGGTGTGGCGGGTGATCGCCTTCGCCCTCGACGCCGCGCGGCGCGACCCGCAGGCGCCGGAACCGCCGAACGCCAAGCGCAAGCTGGACGTGCTGATGCGGCAGGTGATGGAGCTGACCGGCAGCGCGTCGCGCACCGAGCTGACGCTGACCGACCTGCAGGGCGAAGGCGACGAGACCACGGTCGGCTTCGAATCGCTGACCCTCGGCGGCGGCTACAGCGGCCTGGACCACGCTGCCCCGGGCCGCGGCCTGGGCAGCGACATGGCGCTGGAGCTGCGCGGGCTGAAGGTGGCGGACGCGCCGACCAAGGCCGAGCCCGGTGCCCTCGCGATCGACCGGGTGCGGCTGTCGGGCACGCTGACCCCGGGCGCCGGCACGCCGGCCGCCGGGGGCGCGCTGACGCTCGATGTCGACGGCGTGTCCTTCGCCCTGACCCAGGAATCCGGCGCGACCGCGCCGGACACGCAGTTCAACCTGGGCAAGGCCCGCTACGCCGTGGCGGCCGACGGCCTCGACATCGCCGGCCTGATCGAGGTGATCGACGGGTTCGGGCAGCTGCTGGCGAAGCATGGCGACGACACCCCGCCGCCGGAGGAGCTGGATCCCTGGTTCGGCCGGGCCAAGGCCACGATCGCGGCGCTGTCGCAGTACAAGGCCGAGATCGCCCTGAGCGACCTGCGCCTGCGGTCGCCGGAGGTCAGCTTTGCCATCGGCGGCATCGGCTATGGCGAGACCTATGCCGGGCTGGACACCGACCAGGCCGGCTACGGCCTGCACCTGGCGCTGGACCGGCTGGCACTCGACCCCGGCCTGCCCTTCGCCGACTGGGTGCCGCAGCAGGCGAAGATCGACATCGCGCTGAAGGACATCCCCAGCCGCTCGGTCCAGGGGCTGTTCTGGGACGGGGTCGAGAAGGCCGTCGAGGCCGACCGGCAGAAGGACGGCGATCCGGCGGCGCCGGACGGCGGCCTCGTCTTCGAGCAGGCGATGCAGCGGATCGGCGCCCGGCTGCTGCAATCCGACGCCAGCCTGTCGATCGACAGCTTCAGCATCACCGCGCCGAAGGGGGCGATCGACCTCAGCGGCGGCGGCACGGTGGACCCGCAGGCGCGGTTCGGTGTCACGGCGCAGGGCAAGCTGCAGGTCGCCGGGCTCGACACCTTCGTCAAGTACCTGCAATCCCAGCCCGACGGCGCGGATGCCGCGGCCGGCATCACCGTCTTCCAGATGCTGGGGCGCGAGGCCAAGGCCGCGGGCGGGATGCCGGCCCGCCTCTACGACATCGTGGTCGATGCCTCCGGCCGCGCGATGATCAACGGCACCGACCTGGCGACGCTGATGCCGAAGTGACGGCGGCGGCGGGCCGGGGCCAACCTTCACGGGGTGTGGGGTTGCGTCCCGCCGCCGCTTTGCCCATATCGGGCGGCGACAACGAATCCCCCACCGGATCTCCGAGATGGACCAGCAGAAGACCGACGAGACCCTGACCTTCCAGGCCGAAGTCAGCCGCCTTCTCGATATCGTGGCGCATTCGCTCTACAGCCAGAAGGAGGTGTTCCTCCGCGAGCTGATCTCGAACGCCTCCGATGCCTGCGACCGGCTGCGCTACGCCGCGATCACGGCGCCCGAGCTGTTGGCCGGCGACGCCGATTACCACATCACCCTGTCGGTCGACCCGGCGGCCCGCACCCTGACGATCGCCGACAACGGCATCGGCATGGGGCGCGAGGAGCTGGTCGGCAATCTCGGCACCATCGCCCGTTCCGGCACCCGCGCCTTCGTCGAGACGCTGACGGGCGACGCCAAGAAGGATGTCGGGCTGATCGGCCAGTTCGGCGTCGGCTTCTACTCCGCCTTCATGGTGTCGCGTGAGGTCGAGGTGTTCTCACGCAAGGCCGGCGAGGAGCAGGGCTGGCGCTGGGTCTCTGACGGCAAGGGCGCCTTCACCGTCGGCGCGGCCGAGGATGTGGCCCGCGGGACCCGCATCGTCATGCACCTGTCCGACGGCGAGGACGAGTTCCTGCAGCCGATGCGGCTGCGCCAGATCGTCAAGACCCACTCCGACCACATCGCCATCCCGATCGTGCTGGCCGGCGAGGACGGCAAGAGCGAGACGCTGAACCGCGCCTCGGCGCTGTGGACCCGGCCGAAATCCGAGATCACGGCGGAGGAGTACAAGGAGTTCTATCACCACGCCGCCCACGCCTTCGACGAGCCGTGGCTGACCGCGCATTGGAAGGCGGAAGGGGCGATCGAATACAGCTCGCTGCTGTTCGTGCCGTCGTCGCAGCCCTTCGACCTGTGGGAGCCGGAGCGCAAGCACCGGGTCAAGCTGTATGTCCGCCGGGTGTTCGTGACCGAGGCGGCGGAAGGCCTGATCCCGCCCTATCTGCGCTTCCTGCGCGGCGTGATCGACAGCGAGGACCTGCCGCTCAACGTCAGCCGCGAGCTGCTGCAGTCGAACCCGACCGTGGCCAAGATCCGCCAGGGCGTGATCAAGAAGATCCTGTCCGAGCTCGGCCGCAAGGCCAAGGACGACGCCGAGAGCTATGGCAAGTTCTGGACCGCCTTCGGCGCGGTGCTGAAGGAAGGCATCTACGAGGACCGCGACCAGCGCGACGCGCTGCTGCCGCTGCTGCGCTTCCGTTCCACCAAGGGCGATGGCCTCGTCAGCCTGGAGGAGTATGTCGGCCGGATGCGGCCGGGCCAGGACGAGATCTGGTACATCACCGGCGACGACGCGGCGGCGCTGGCCCGCTCGCCGCAGCTCGAGGGCTTCCGCGCCCGCGACGTCGAGGTGCTGCTGCTGACCGACCCGGTCGACGAGTTCGCGGTGCCCTCGCTCAACGAGTTCCAGGGCAAGAAGTTCAAATCGGCCACCCGCGGCGGCGCCGACCTGTCGAAGATCGAGACTCCGGATGAAGCGCCGAAGCCCGAGGCGGGCGAGGGCATGGACGAGCTGGTGGCGGCGCTGAAGCTGGCCCTGGCCGACCAAGTCAAGGACGTCCGCGCCTCGCAGCGCCTGACCGACAGCGCCGTCTGCCTGGTCGCGGACGAGGGCGACACCGATTTGCATCTGGAGCGGCTGCTGAAGCAGCACCGGCGGGTCGACACCGCGTCGAAGCGTATCCTCGAGGTCAATCCCGGCCATCCGCTGATCCGCCGGCTGGTGGAGCGGGCGGCGGCCAAGGACCCGGCGCTGGAGGATTGCGCCTTCCTGCTGCTGGATCAGGCCCGGATCATCGAGGGCGAGCCGCTGCCCGACCCGGCCGCCTTCTCCCGCCGCCTGTCCGAGGCGCTGGTTCGCGGCCTGGCGGCCTGAGGGCTTTTCACAGGTCCCAACACCGTCATTGCGAGCGCAGCGAAGCAATCCATGTAGCAGCCCATGCTGGACCATGGATTGCTTCGTCGGCTTCGCCTCCTCGCAATGACGGCGAGGGGTGGGCGATTCTGAAAAGGTCTCGCTAGGTGGGGTAACGTGATCAGCGAGGGGCCTGCCCGTTCACACCGCGATCGCGAACACCGGCTGCGGTTCGGCCAGGCCGCGGATCGGGTGGGCGCCGAGCGGCTCGGCGGCGCCGTCCCAGGCCTGGCGGAACGCGTCGGAGCACACGGTCGGCCGGTCGAGCTGCTTGGCCAGGCCCTCCAGCCGGCTGGTCAGGTTGACCGCGGGGCCCAGCACGGTGAAGTCCAGCCGGTCCGGGCTGCCGATATTGCCGTACAGCACCGGGCCGAGATGCAGCGCCGTGGCCACGGCCAGCGGCTCGGCTCCGGCTCCGTCGGCCAGGCCCCGGCGGATCGCCCGCACCGCGCTGACGGCGGCGTCGCAGGCCGCCGCGGCGCTGCCGGCCTGCTCGACCGGGAAGATCGCCAGCACGCCGTCGCCCAGGAATTTCAGCACGTCGCCGCCGCGGTCGACGATGGCCTGGGCCACCGTCTCGAAATAGCGGTCCAGCACCTGCAGCACGGCGGCGGAGCTCAGGCGCTCGGACAAGGCGGTGAAGCCGCGCATGTCCACGAACAGGATCGCCGCGTCGACCGCGACGACGTCGCCGCGGCGGATCGCGCCCTCGGCCACCCGGTCGGCCGGGCCGACGCCGAGATAGGTGCGCAGCAGGCTGGCGGCGGAGCGGCGCATGGCGGTGGGCTCCATCGCCGCCGCCAGCGGATGGCGCAGCCGCTCCAGCAGCGCCGCCTCGTCCCCGGTGAAGCCGCTCGGCCGGTCGGTGACGAAGCTCGCCACCTGCACCGTGGCGTTGCCGTAGACGATCGGCACGGCGAGGTAGTCGGTGCCGCCGGCCTCGGCCAGCTCATGGAAGATGGTGTGGTCGCCCGGCCCCAGCGCGGTCAGTGCGCGGCGCAGCGGCCGGCGGCTCACCAGCACCGCCTCATAGGGGCTGCCGAGGAAGGTGCTGGTCAGCAGCACCTTGCGGTCGATGACGAAGTCCTCGCCGCCCCGGGCCGTGGTCCACACCACGCCCCAGGCGGTCAGCAGCGGGTGGGTGATGCTCTGGCCGATCCGCACCCGCTGCAGCGGCAGGCCGGCGGCGATCAGGCGGTGGCAGAAGCCGTCGACCAGCGCCACCGGGTCGGCCAGCAGCCGGCCTTCGGCCACCAGCCAGTCCGTGACCTCGCGGCCGACATCCGCCATCGCCTGCGCCGCCGGGGCAGGGGGACGGGTCAGCCGCCGGCCCGCTGGCGCATCGCCTGCAGCAGGCCTTCGACGTTGCCGCCGTTCTGCGCGATCACCGAGGCGAACTCGTCGCGCTGGGTCACGCTCATGCTGACCCGGGCGACGATCACGTCGACCACCTTGTAGCCGCCGCCGGCCTGGCGCACCCGCCAGTCCACCTGGATCGGCGGGCCGTCCTTCTGCCGGATCTCGGTCGCGACCAGGGTGTCGCTGCCGCCGACGGCGCGGGTGCCCTTCACCACCAGGGTCTCGCCCTGATAGTTCTGGAACCGCCGCGAATAGGTCTCGACGATCATCCGCTCGAACAGGTCCATATACTCCCGCTGCTGGTCGGGGGTGGCGCTGTTCCAGTAGCGGCCGAGCACGAAGCGGCCGATCGTCGGCAGGTCGAAGCCCTGGTTCAGGATCTGGGTGAACTGGGCCTTGCCCTGGGCCGTCGCCGCGCCGCCGGCCTGGAGGATGCCGATCGCCCGCTTGGCCATGTCGTCGATGAAGGCCGCGGCCCCGTCGGTCTGCGCAAAAGCCAGGCGGGGCAGCCCCGCCAGCAGCAGCGAAGCCGTCGCCAGGGCGCCCGCGGTCAGCACCGTCCGTCTGTCGATCATGTCTGGACCTTTATCGTTCCGGGTATCCCATCTGCCCGCCCGCCCCGGCCCGAAAGCCGAGGCCCCCCAGGGGAGGCGGGGGCGGATTATAGACGAAACGCAGCGGCGGTCATGCGGCATCGCGCAGCGGCCGCCTCAGCGACGCCGCCGGCCCCCCAGCAGGGGCAGGGCGCCGGCGGCGATGCCGATCACCAGCGCCGCCAGCGCCGCCTTCGGCGCGGCCTTGGCGGCGGACAGGCCGAGGCCGGCGGCCAAGCCTTCCAGCCCGGCGCCGGCGGCCCCCGCGGCCGGGGGCGGCGGGGCAGCCCTCCGGCGGCGCGGGCCGCGGCCGGCCAGGACGCCGATCAGGGCGACGATGGCGGCGAGGCCCAGCGCGATCAGCCCGACCACCAGCGCCGCGCCCGCGGGGCCGAGCTTCGGCAGCAGCAGGTAGAAGCCGGACCAGGCCAGCAGCGCCAGGGCGATCACCGCCAGGACCAGGGCGACCAGGAACAGCGCGGCCGCGATGCAGGCCCGGCGCAGCGCCCGGCCGAGCCGGAGGCGCTGGCGGGTGGCGAGGGCGCCCAGCAGGGCGACGCCGAGATCGGTCCTCACGCCGGCCTCAGCGGTCGAGCAGCTTGCCGATGACGAGGCCGACGCCGAAGGCGACGAGCACGCTGGTGATGGGGTTCTGCTCGATCCGCTGCTCCAGCGCGGCGATGCCTTCCTCGCCCTGGGTGCGGGCGGCGTCGGCGAAGTGCTGCGCCCGGTCCTTGGCGGTGCGGGCCGCGGCGTGGGCGGCCTCGTTCAGCCGGGCGCCGCCGGCCTTCGCCTCGGCGGCGGCGGCATCGCCCAGGCTGCGGGTCAGCGCGACGATATCCTCACGGATCTTGCCGAGATCGGCGCGCAGCGTGTCGAGCTCCTGGTCCAGGTTCCGCGTGGCCATGTCTGTTCCTCGCTCCAGTGGTTGCGCGGCTGAAGGGCGCCACAAAAGCAAACGGGGACAGAGGCGACTCTGTCCCCGATCGATATGATCTTAACGGGGCGCCGGGGCGTCTGGCGCCCCGGATCCTGCGGCAGCGCCGAAAATCAGCAGCGGCCGCCGAGATTGATGGTCCGGCAGCTCGTCGCCGCACCGCCGACCGCGCCCACGGCGCCGCCGATCAGCGCGCCCGTGGCGGCATTGCCGCCGGTCAGGGCGGAGATGCCGGCACCGGCGCCCGCGCCGATGAGGCCACCGGAAAGGGCCCGGCCGCCCGTATCACGACCGCACGCCGCAAGGGCCAGCGCGGCCGCGAGCACGATCATGGTGGGTTTGAACATCGTCGTCGTCTCCATGCTCAAAGCGCCGGTTGCAGCCGGGCACTTCACCGAAGCAAAACGGGCCGTGCAACGGTTTGTTCCCGCGCGCGGCGGTGATCACTTTGCGGCCTTGGCGTGGTTTTTCCAAGACCGCTGTCGTAGAACCCGCATGCAATCCCGCCGCGCCGGCCGGGCGGCAGCGGTGCGGCGGAGTTGCCGGTTGGAATCGGGCGTGGCTCGCTTCAGGATGGGGCGGATGAATTGGGGGCGGCGAGAATCGGCCGGCGGGCTGGAGTCATGAGGATAGGCAGGCCGGGTCACCCCGCCGGTCGCTGCTGCCGGCTGCCGCTTCGATGAACCTGCTGTCGCGCCTGTTCCTGCTGGTCGGCCTCGCCGTCGCGCCGGGCATTGCCTTGCAGGGCTACAACGAATACGCGCTGCGCATCGCCCGCACCAACGAGATCCAGGACGACGCCATCCGCCTGGCCAATGTCGCCGCCGGGGCGCAGTTCCGCATCGTCGACGGCGTCCGCCAGCTGCTGGCCGCGATGGCCCGGGTGCCGGCGATCCGCGAGGGCCAGGGCGGCCGCTGCACCGAGGTGGTGGACGATCTGCGGTCGGAGGTGCCGAGCCTGAACGCCATCGCCGTGGTCGATGCCGAGGGCAACCTGCTGTGCGGCGCCAACCACACCGCGGCGATCTCGGTCTCGGTCGGCCATCAGGGCTTCTTCCAGCGGGCGCGGGAGATCCGCGGCTTCGCCGTCGGCGGCTTCGCCACCACCGACGCGGTCGGCGAGAAGGTGCTGCACGTCGCCTATCCGATCTTCGACGGCGATGTCTTCCAGGGCGCGGTGGTGGCGGCGCTCAGCGTCGACGCCATGGCCTCGGCCATCAACATCGACACCGAATCGCGCAACGCCGTGATCATGATCACCGACCGCGCCGGGGTGGTGATGTCGCGCCTGCCCGGGCCGGACGCGCCCTGGGTCGGCAAGCAGCTGCCGAACA
>NZ_JBCNNF010000073.1:0-20936 GCF_039594555.1 Inquilinus sp. | reverse complement strand
GGCGGCGAAGTCATTCACGCCAAAAAGCAGCACGCGCGTCATCGCCGCGCTGCAGGACGAGCTGGCCGATCGGATCGCCGCGGTGAAGCCCGGCGCCGGCCCGACCGGCAGCTGGGAGACGACCAATCTGGACGTCGACGGCAATGGCGTGGTCGACCAGCGCGACCTGGACCTCGCCCGCCAGGGCTTCCATCCGTTCGACTGAGCGGCCTCACGGCAGATCCTGACGATGGACTGCCCCGGCGTCTCCGGGCGCCGGGGCACCAAGCACGCCCATTCGCCATCGCAAAGTCTGGATCAGTTGAAATTGCCATAAGTCCAATGTTCTTTATATCAGACAAATAAACAACAAATATTGCCGGGATATTTGAAATCGATCTTGATCCGGAATGGGAAATCTGGACTATCACCCTGTTTCAGTTCTGTGACCGACGAGAGACGGCCTCCGGACGGAGCCGATCGCCGGCTTCGGATTCATGTGATCGGGAACAGAGGGGATCGAGATGGTGGCTCGGATCGACGAGGGATGGACCGGTTATCGGCAGCAGCCCGGAACCGGCATCCCGCTGAACCCGCAGACCTTCAACCTGACCGTCCAGCAGGCCAGGGCCAAGGAGGGCCCGGTGGCTCCTGATCCGTCCATCCCGGCCGATCCCGGCACGCCGCAGGACGATGCCGCCGCCAATGTGTTCGGCCCGGACGAGCCGCCGGTCGGCATCTCCGTCCGCTTTCCGCTGCACGTCGGCGACAACCCCTACGACATTTATCGCCGCGCCGGTGTCGACCTGAGCAAAGACAACGACGATTCGGTGCTGAAGGCCAACCTGGCGGCGACCCCGTCGCTCGACCCGAAGGCCTTCGGCAACCGCCCGGCCAACCCGCCCTCGTCCGCGCACCACCTGCAGCCCGGCCAGGACGGCGACGCGGTCGTCGTGCTGGACAAGACCCGTCTGGGCTTCCTGGAGCAGGAACGGCAGCAGCTGGCCGACGCCTCGGTCATGGTGCTGGCGCCGGACAAGCTGGCGGATCTGAGGGGTGACCTGACCGCCACCATCGTGCAGGAGCTGCAATATGCCGGCAGCCAGCAGGCGGTGCCCGACGTCAAGGCGCTGGCGGCGCCGATCGCCGCCCGCGCGCCGAACGACAAGGTGTTCCAGGACGCCGTCGGCGAGGCCGAGAACCTGTATTCGCGCCAGCTGATCGGCCAGGGCCGGACCGAGGACCAGCTGGGCAAGCTGCTGCAGACGGCCAAGACCGACGCGCCCTACGACCCCGCCAAGAAGGATTCCGACCCGACCTACAACGCCCTGCGCAAGGAGGTCGCGGCGCAGCTGACCGCGATGGCCGACGGCCAGACCGGCAGCACCGCGCTCGGCTCGATCTCCGGCCGCGCCGGCATCTACATGACCTACACCGCCAACGACCCGCGCCTGGCCGACGCGATCAAGCAGGGCAGCCTGGACGCGCAGCAGGAGGTGCTGGTCAACCGCCCGGCCCAGGCCGTGGCCGACGCCTACAAGCAGGGCGGCGCCGCGGCCGCCGCCAAGAAGCTGAACGAGGTCACCGACCCGAAGACGACGACGCCGGCGCAGGTGACCGCGATCATGAACGACGCGCGGGTGCAGTCGACGGCCAAGTCGATCGTGCACGACGTCGCCGTGATCCCGCAGGCGATGATGCCGTCGCCCGGCTCGCCCGGGCTCAAGCAGGCCTCGGCGATCATGTCCGACCTCGCCGCCGCCTGCCAGCACGCCACCTATGCCGATGGCGGCAAGACCGGCGACGGCCGCAAGGCGGTGGACCAGATCGCCGGATACGTCGTCGCGGAATCGAAGGTGCCGGTGCAGCGCGGCCAGTTCCAGAACGTGTTCCAGACGCCCTTCGGCTACAACCAGGTGTCGCTCGACTCCGCCGGCCAGGGCGACGTCGCGCTGTCGCTGTCGGTGGCGGCCCAGGCGAAGGGCAGCAACCCTACGCTGTCGAACGGGGCGCTCTACACCGCGACCCAGGGCATCACGACCTTCAATGACTCGGTCAACTCGCTGAAGCAGACGGCGATGGACCACGCCAAGTTCCTGGCCGTGGGGATTCATGACTGGGGCGGCGTCAGCAGCGATGCCGAGATCGACAAGACCATCCAGAAGATTCTCAGCCAGCCGAACCACAAGGGCGACGTCGACCAGATCAACAAGGACGGCCAGGCCTTGCAGGACAAGGCCGAGACGGCGCAGAGCATCAAGGCCACGGTCGCCGGCTACCAGGACGTGCTGGGCGGCACGCCCGGCTTCGACAAGCCCGGCGGCAGCAAGGACGGGCCGGATTTCGGCGACCTGAAGCAGCACAATGTCACGGCGGCGATCGATGCCACCCCGGCGGCCGACCTGACCGGCGGCAACGGACAGGTGACGCCGACCAATACGCTGTGGGTCCAGCGCTCGGCCCGCAACGTCGTCTACCAGGCGGCCAAGCTGTACACCAACATCGCGCTGGCCGACCCGAAGATCCAGAACAGCCCGGGCAAGCAGACGCTGAAGGGCCTGGTCCTGGGCAAGGAGTTCACGGCCCAGCCCGACGGCAGCTTCAAGGGGCCGAACGGCGAGCATTTCAACGTCCGGGCGCTGTCGCGCATGTCGTCCGGCGTCAGCTCGATCCTGTTCGGCCAGAACGCCGTCTTCGCCGCCACCTCCTTCGCCCAGAGCGGCAATTTCCTGGCCGACGGGTCCTATGCGGTCGTGCACGGCCTGATGTCGCTGTCGCAGGCCGGCAACGCCGCCCTCGGCGACGGCTGGTTCAGCGGCAAGGTCACGCCCGGCGGTGGCAACACCCTGATCAAGCAGAGCTACGACCGGCTGGCTCGGCAGGTCGACGGCCTGTCGCTGCCGGAGAAGCTGAAGAACGGGATCAAGCAGGGGGTGCTGAGCCCGGCGCTGCGCGACGTGGCCGACCTCGCCTATTTCGGCATCGACACCGCCAACGCGGTCGAATACTGGAACTCGGACCAGACGCCGGAGAAGGTGCGCGGCCTGGCCTACAGCTTCAGCGCCGCCGGCGACCTTGCCTTCCTGATGGGCCCGGGCGCGATGGAGGCGGGGATCGCCTCGGGCGTCGGGGCGGCGGAGGGCACCATCCTCGGCCTCAGCGCCACTGCCTGGACCGGGGTCGGCGCCGTGCTGATGCTGGTGGCGTCGGCGCTGAACTACGGCGTCGGCGCCTATGAGCATTCGCACGAGAATGACGGCGCCGACCGGGAATGGCTGGTGGCGATGGGCGTGCATCCCGACGTCGCCGAGCAGCTGGCCAAGCATGCAACGTCATTCGACGGCGACCCGCCGACCGCCGGGCCGTTCCTGACCAAGGCCTACAAGCATCTCGGCCTGTCGCAGGAGAAGATGGTCGGCTGGCTGAACGCCCTGTCGCCGAAGGACGCCGACCGGGTCGCGTCGCTGATCAAGACCTATTACGACGAATGGGACAAGCACCCGATCAAGGAAAGCGTGCAGGCTTTCGACAACGCCCTGCTGCAGATGGGCATCCAGCCGATCGACCTGGTGCTGGTCGCCGACGGCCACTGAGCGGCCGCCGCCTGTCGGCCGATCACCGCTGCGCCCGCCGCCTGGCCTGAGGCGGCTGGCGCGGATGGCCGGTGGCGTCATCCGTCCGCCAGGACTGGGATTGGAACTTCAGGAACAGCGCCGCCCAGCGGCCCTGCGGGAAGGCGATCAGCAGGGCGCCGTCCTGGCCGGTGCCGTTGTCGCCGCGGAACCGCTCCTCCGGGCTGCCCTGGTTCATGTGGATGTTGTGCATGCCGCGCGACGGGGCGAAGCCGAAGCCGTGATCGGCCACCGGGTCGGGCCCGAACGGCTCCCCGAAGGCGTAGAGCATCGCCGCCGGCTCCCCGATCGCGCGGGCGACGATGTGGTCGATCTTCTCGTTCAGGTCGTTGTCTGGGCCCGGCCGGATGGCCGGCAGCGGCCGCATATGCGAGCGGTCGAACAGCCCGCCGCGGACATAATCCAGCCCTTCGCCGCGGGGAATCGCGGTCAGGCCGAGCGGCAGCCTCTCCAACCGCTCGGTCACAGGATGCTCGAAATCGGGGTCGAGGACATACTCCACCGCCGACGGCCAGGACGAGCCCTGGACGTTGACCGCGACCCGGTGGTCCCGCGCGCCGTCATCGATGCGGATATGGTAATGGGTCGACCCCTCGGCGGCGAGGCGGCGGTCCGTCGGGCGCCCCTTCAGCACCGTGTAGCGTTCGAGCGCCATGCTCTGCGGCTAGTCCCCGGCCGCGCGCAGCGGCAGGCCGGGCGGCGCGACGCGGCGGTCATGGCGCAGCGCCGGCACGGCCTCGCGCGCCTCCTGCACCCGCGCCAGGTCGATCTCCGCCGTGACGAAGCCCACCGCCTCGCCCGCGTCGGCGAGGACCTCGCCCCAGGGCGCCACGATCAGCGAATGGCCATAGGTCTGGCGGCCCCTGTCATGGGTGCCGGTCTGCGCCGGGGCGATGACGAAGCTGCCGGTCTCGATCGCCCGGGCGCGCAACAGCACATGCCAGTGCGCCTGGCCGGTCTTGCGGGTGAAGGCGGCCGGCACGGCGAGGATGTCAGCGCCGGCCTGGGCCAGGGCGCGATACAGATACGGGAAGCGCAGATCGTAACAGACGGTCAGGCCCAGCACGCCGCCCGCCGGCAGCGGCGCCGCCACGGCCTGGCCGCCCGGCTCGAAGGTGGCGCTCTCGCGATAGCGCTCGCCGCCCGCCAGCTCGACGTCGAACATGTGGACCTTGTCGTAGCGGGCCAGGATCTCGCCCGACGGCGCGAACAAGTAGGAGCGGTTGGCGGCCTTGCCGCCGGGCAGTCCGATCGACAGCGACCCGATCAGCAGCGTCGCCCCGGTCTCGCGCGCCAGATCGGCGAAGAAAGGCAGGCCGGGATGCTCCGCCTCCGGCAGGGCGCGCTGCAGCACGGCGTCGCGGCCCTGGGCGATGAAGCCCGTGTTCTCGGGGGTGGCGATCAGCGTGGCGCCGGCGTCGCGGGCCCGCCGGATCAGCGCTGCCGCCGCCTGCAGGTTCGGCTCGATCTCGGTGCCGACATTGAGCTGGACGCAGGCGGCGGTGAAGCGGGTCATCCCGTCGGCCTCATCCAGCGGACCGGCCTGTCAGGCCGGCGCGGTTTCGGCCAGGAGCGGGTCGAGCTTGCCGGCGCGTTCCAGCGCCTGGAGGTCGTCATTGCCGCCGACATGGGTCGCGCCGATGAAGATCTGCGGCACGGTGTTGCGGCCATGGGCGCGCTGCCGCATATCCTCCCGCCGCGACGGCTCGGCCACCACATCGATCTCCTCGAAGCTGACACCCTTCTGGGTCAGCAGCTTCTTGGCCATGTAGCAATAGGGGCAGAACGGGCTGGAGTAGACGGTGACGGGTGGCATGCAATCCTCCGAAGAGTCCTTCGAATATGAGGGCATTCGCCCCGGGATGCCAGGGGGTGTGCGTCCGATGAATGGCGCCCATGTCCTGAGCGCGCGCCGGAGTCACGGCGGCGGCACCCGCGCCAGCGTCACCACATCGACCCCGGCTGCCCCCTTTCGCCGTAGCGCACGGGCGCATTCGTCGATGGTGGCGCCGGTGGTCAGCACGTCGTCGACCAGCAGCACCCGCCGGCCCTCGACCAGCCCTTCGCGGCCCGGTCGCACGGCGAAGGCGCCGGCGACGTTGCGGCGCCGCGCCTTCCTGTCCTGGCCGCCCTGGGTCGGCGTCGCCCGGCGGCGGACCAGCAGGTCGGGCGAGACCGGCCGGCCGGATTCGCGGCCTAGCGCCAGAGCAAGCAACCCCGCCTGGTTGTAGCGCCGGCGCAGCAGGCGCCAGCGGTGCAGCGGCACCGGCGCGATCACGTCGGCCTCGGCCAGGAAGGGCAGCGCCGCCCGATGCAGCAGCCGGCCCAAGGCGGGGGCCGCATGGGTCTGGTCACCATGCTTGAAGGCCAGGATCAGCTTGCGGCTGAGATCGTCATAGAGAAAGGCGGCGCGGGCCCGGTCCCACAGCGGCGGGAAGGCCAGGCAGTTGGCGCAGACCGGGTCGTCGCCCGCCCCCTCCGCCGCCGCATGGTCGAAGGGCAGGCCGCAGCGCCGGCACTGCGGCGGGCCGAGGAAGGCCAGGCGGGCCCAGCAGGCGCTGCACAGCGCTCCCGGCGCCATGATCTCGGCGCCGCAGGACAGGCAGCGTAGCGGCAGCACGGCGTCGAGCACGGCGGCTCCCGCGCGTTGTAGCCAGGGGAGGACGGCCGAGCACACGGCCGGCTAGCGGCCGAGGGCGACGCCCTCGCGCCGCGGATCGGAGCCGCCGACCAGCCCGTCCGGGCCGATCTGGATGCCCTGCAGCCCGCTGTCCTCCCCGGTCACCGCCACGTCGTGGCCGAGCGCCGCCAGGGCGTCCTTCAGCCCGGCGACGGCGGTCCCGGCCTCCAGCTCGGTGCGGCCGTTGAGATTGACGACATGGCCCAGATCGATCGCCTGCTGCATGTTCAGCCCCCAGTCCAGCACCCCCAGGATAACCTGGGCGACATACGGGATGATACGGGCGCCGCCGGGCGACCCGATCACCAGCACCGGCTTGCCCTGCTGGTCCAGCACGATGGTCGGCGCCATCGAGCTGCGCGGCCGCTTGCCGGGCTCGACCCGGTTCGCCACCGACCGGCCGCCGGCATAGGGCAGGAAGGAGAACTCGGTCAGCTCGTTGTTCAGCAGGAAGCCGCGCACCATCAGATGCGAGCCGAAGGCGCCCTCGATGCTGGTGGTCAGCGACACCACGCTGCCATCGGAATCGACGACCGAGACATGGCTGGTGTCGGACGGCTCGCTGGAGGTGTCGGAGCTCCATTCCTGCCCCGCGCGGCGCGGCGGGTTGCCCGGCAGCACCGGCACCGGCGCGGCACGGTCCTCCGAGATCGCCTTTGTCCGCGTGGTCAGATAGGTGTTGTCGACCAGGCCCGAGGCCGGGACCAGGACGAAATCGCCGTCGGCGAGATAGCGGTCGCGGTCGGCGGTGACCAGCTTGCCGGCCTCGGCGAACAGGTGCCAGGCCGCGGCGGTGTCAGGCCCGCTCTTGCGCATGTCGAAACGCTCCAGCAGCCCAAGCATCTGGCCGACGCCGATGCCGCCGGCGCTCGGCGGCGCCATGCCGCAGACCCGCCAGGTGCGGTAGGGCACGCAGACGGGCGGGCGCTCCACGACCCGGTAGATCTCCAGGTCGATCGGCTCCAGCCAGCCGGGATTGCCGGACGCGCCCTGGACCGCGGCGACGATGTCGGCGCCGATCGGGCCGAGGTAGAACGGGCTGTCGCCGCTGCCGAGGATGAAGCGCAGCGTGTCGGCGAAATCGGGGTTGCGCAGAGTCTGGCCGGCCTGCAGCGGCCGGCCGCCGGGGAAGAAGTAGTCGCGCGCCCGCGGGTCGCGCTTCAGCCCCTCCCCCGCGTCGCCGGCCAGCAGGGCCGCGAGGCGCGGCGACACGTCGAAGCCCTTGTCGGCCAGCTCGATCGCCGGCCGGAACAGCCGGTCCAGCGGCAGCCGGCCCCAGCGTCTATGCGCCTCCAGCAGCAGCTTGAGCGTGCCGGGCGTGCCGACCGACCGGCCGCCGACCGCCGCGGTGTCGAACGGCATCGGCTTGCCGTCCGGGCCGAGGAACATGCCGGGATCCGCGGCCCGCGGCGCGGTCTCGAGGCCATCGAGCCCGGTCAGCTTTCCCGACCGGCCGTCGAGATGCAGCAGCAGGGCCCCGCCGCCGATGCCGCTGGACTGCGGCTCGACCAGGTTCAGCACCAGCTGCACCGCGATCATGGCGTCGACCGCGGTGCCGTTCTCCGCCAGCACGTCGTAGCCGGCCCAGGCCGCGACCGGGTTGGTGGCCGCCACCATGAACCGCCTGGCGCGGGCCGCGGGCTCGCCCGACCGGGTGGCCACGGCCTGGCTGGCGACGACCGTCTGGCTCACGGCAATGGGCGCCGGGCCGGCCGGCGCGGCATCCGACCGGCCCGGGCCGCCGCCCGCGAACAGCAGGCCGGCGCCGATCGCGCCGCACAGACCAAGGGCCCACCAGCCGCTCCGCCGCATCCTCTTCCCCGGCAAATTGCGCAAAATTTGCATAAGGGAGTATTCCACGACAGCGGCCGGTTCCCAATCCCCCGTGTGGGAGGGGCCGCCCTGCAGGCATGTCAGGCCAGGCTCAGCCCACCATCCAGCAGCACGATCTCGCCGGTCACGTAGTCCGAGCGGATCAGGCCGGACACCGCCTCCGCCACATCTGCCGGCTGCGCCGCGCGCCGCATCGGCGCTGTGGTGGCCCAGAGCTGCTGCGCCTCCACCCAGCTGGCGGTCATCGGCGTGTCGACCAGGCCGGGGGCGACGGCATTAACTCGAATCGTCGGTGCCAGCGACTTGGCCAGCAGGCGGGTCATGTGATGCAGCGCCGCCTTGCTGGCGGCATAGGGCACCGAGGCGCCGCGCGGCCGGATCCCGGCGTGGGAGCCGATATTGACCACCGCCGCCGGCCGGCCCCGCGCCGCCGCCGACTGCCGCAGCGCGTCCTCGGCCTCCGCCACCAGCAGCCAGGGGGCGATGACATTGACCTGGTGCAGCCGGCGCCAGAGATCCGGTGTCGCCGCCTTGAGGTCGCCATGCGGCACCGTGGCGGTGATGCCGGCGCTGTTGACCAGCGCATCGATCCGGCCGTGCCGGGCCAGCACCGCCCGCACCAGGGCCGGCGGCCCGTTATCGGTCGCCAGATCGGCGGCGGAGTAGCTGCCGCCCAGCTCCGCCGCCAGGACCTCCCCGGCCTCGGCCGAGGCGCGCGAATGCAGCGCCACCGCCCAGCCCTCGGCGGCCAGCCGCCGGGCCACCGCCGCGCCGATGCCCGAGGTCGATCCGGTCACCAGCGCCACCGGCCGGTCCGATGCGGTCATGATCCGTGTCCTTCGCTGCCGTCCCTGCGCCACCAAGGACGGTGCGGCGCCCTTATGCAATCCCTATAGTGCGCGCCATGACACAGTCCGACGAGATGATGGTGTTCGACCGCGCGCTGGTGCGCCGGCGGCGCGACCGTGCGGCACCGGGCCTGGCCGGGCACAACTTCCTGTTCGAGCATGTGGCGGCGATGCTGGCCGACCGGCTGCTCGACGTCACCCGCCGCTTCCCGGCGGCGCTGGACCTCGGCTGCCATGACGGCGCCGTGGCCCGGGCGCTGGCCGGCAGCGACCGGGTCGACACGCTGGTGCAGGCCGACCTGTCCCCGGCCCTGGCCCGCAGCGCCGCAGCGAACGGCCGACCGACCCTGGCCTGCGACGAGGAGCTGCTGCCCTTCGGCGCGGCCACGCTGGACCTGGTGCTGAGCAACCTGTCGCTGCACTGGGTCAACGATCTGCCGGGCGCGCTCTTGCAGATCCGCCAGGCGCTGCGGCCGGACGGGCTGTTCCTGGCGGCGATGCTGGGCGCCGGCACGCTGGCCGAGCTGCGCACCGCCCTGGTCGAGGCGGAGACCGAGCTGATCGGCGGCGCCAGCCCGCGCCTGTCGCCCTTCGCCGACCTGCGCGACGCCGCCGGCCTGCTGCAGCGCGCCGGCTTCGCCTTGCCGGTGGCGGATGCGGAGACGGTGACGGTCAGCTACGAGAACGCGTTCCGCCTGATCGCCGACCTGCGCGGCATGGGCGAGACCAATGCCGGGCTGAACCGCAACCCGGCGCCGCCGCCGCGCGCCTTCTGGCCGACCGTCGCCGCCCGCTATGCCGAGCGCTTCGCCGAGCCGGACGGGCGCATCCCGGCCAGCTTCGAGGTGCTGTTCCTGGTGGGATGGGCGCCGCATCACAGCCAGCAGAAGCCGCGCCCCCGCGGCAGCGCCACCCGCTCCCTGGCCGACGCGCTGGGAACTGTCGAGCGGCCGGTGCGGCAGTAGCGAGTCGATGGTTCGGGCTTGTTCTTGTTGTCATCCTCGGGCTTGACCCGAGGATCCAGGGGCTTTCAAGAGCTGCTCTCGGTGGCCCCTGGATTGCCGGGTCAAGCCCGGCAATGACAGAGAGCGGGTTGGACGCGATGTCCGGCCAGTCGCCTCAGCCCGGCGCCAGCTCCCGTCTCATGACGATGGCGTCGACCGCGGCAGCGCCGATCTTGTAGTAGCCCTTGCGGATCCCGGCCTCAGCGAAGCCGGCGCCGCGGTAGAGCGCCAGCGCCGCGGCGTTGTCGGTCGCCACCTCGAGGAACAGCGTTTCCGCCCCGGCCGCCCTGCAGCGCTCGGCCAGCGCGTCCAGCAGCAGGCGCCCGCCACCTCCGCGGCGGCGATCAGGCAAGAGGGCGATCGACAGCAGCTCCGCCTCATCCGCCGCCACCCGGCCGAGGGCGTAGCCGACGGGCTCGCCCGCCTCGTCCAGCGCGATCAGCGCGAAGACGCCGGGGCCGGCCAGCAGCTGCGCCAGCTGGTCCGGCGCCCAGGACTCGGCGAAGGCGGATTCGTACAGGGCCGACAGCACCGCGGCCTCGGCCGCGCCGGCCGGGACGATGCGCAGCGCGGTCAAGGCTTCAGCGTCCGGTCCGCCAGAGGCACCGCATCGGGCGGCCGGACATAGAGCGGCGGCGGCGGGCCCTCCCGCGCCTGGTCCGCCCGCGCCTCGGCCAGCCGGGCCACGGTGGCCGGGTCGATCGCGGCGGGCCCGGCCTGGCGGACATCCGGCCGCCCGGCCAGCGCCGGGAGCAGCAGATGGGCGCCGTCACCGGCGACGGTCAGGGGGCCGGGCGGGACCAGCGCCGCGAGATCCTCGGCCGGCAGGCACAGCGGCTCGCCCAGCGGCGTGCCGGCGGCGTCGAACAGCCGGGCGAAGGGCTCGGATCGCCGGCCGTCCAGCGCCACCACGATCATGCCGGCGTTGACCGGGCCGAGATCCGCCAGCACCGCGTCGAAGCTGGGGATGCCGACGATCCTCCGGCCGGCGCCGAGCGCCAGCCCCCCGACCGCGGCGAGCCCGACCCGGAGCCCGGTGAAGGAGCCAGGTCCGGTGGTGACGCCGAACAGGTCGATGTCGCCGGGCGCGACCCCAGCCTCGGCCAGCACCTCCAGCACCAGCGGCATCAGCCGGACGGCATGGCCCTGGGCCATCGGCTCGGTCCGTGCCGCGACCGTCCGCCCGTCGCGCCGCACCGCCACGCCGCAGCCGGCGCCGGCGGCATCGAGGCCGAGCACGATCATGCGGCGGGCTTTCGGGCGCTGCTCATGGGGACAACCGGTCGGAACACGTGCTCACACGATCCGGCAGACTTCCTCGAAGGCCAGCCGCGGGCGGCGGGGGAATTCCTTGCTGCGGTCGACATAGCCGATATCGACCAGCAGGCTGGAGCGCCAGCGGGTGCCGGAGAGGAAGGCGGCGTCGACCTTGGCGCGGTCGAACTCCGCCACCAGCCAGCAGCCGAGGCCCAGGCCGCGCGTCGCCATGATCAGATAGGCCGCCTGCATCGCCGCGTCGCGATGCGCGGTCTCCTGCGCCAGGTCCGGGCGGGCGGCGAAGCGGATCGCCGTCTCCGGCTCGTCCGGCAGCAGCCGCGGCAGGTGTTCGTGGAAGGCCGAGTCATAGGCCACGATCGCGGTCACCGGCGCCTGCAACGTCGCGCCCAGCGCCTCGGGGTCGACCGCCGGCCGCAGCGCCGCCCGGCCCTCCTCCGACGTCACGAAGACGATCCGCGCCGGACAGGAATTGGCGCTGGTCGGCCCCCGCTTCATCAGGTCGTAGATTGCCCGGAGCGTCGCCTCCGGAATCGCCTCGTCGAGGAAAACGCAGCGCGCACGCGCCTCGCGGAACAGCGTGTCGAGCGCGATCTTGTCGAGCGCCATGGTCATATGTCGCAGAAAATCTCAGCTGGCGGCAGGTAAGCCGATCGCGCGATCCGCGGCAAGCCGCGCCGAATCGAGCTCGGCGAGATCGTTCCCGCGGATCATGGCCCGAACGTCGCGGATATAGGCCGTCCCGCGGGTCGAATAGCGCGTGAGGGTCGACGCCAGATCATAGCCGTCAAGCTCCAGCCGCGCAGCTCGCAGCGCCGCACGGCGGGCGCGGAAGCCGGCATAGGCCGGATGGGTGTTGAGGTTGCGGGCATAGGAGGCGACGCCGTCGATCAGCCGGTCGAAGGCGGCATAGCGCACGGCCGACCCCGCAGTCTGGCCGAACAGAGCGTTGCGGCGCTGGGCGCTGTAGGAGGTGCCCCAGCCCGATTCCACCGCGGCCTGGCCCAAAGCGAGCGAGGGCGGAATCACGTCGACCCGCAGCAGCAGCGCATCGATGTCGCCATCGGCGACGTCGTAGCGCTCGCTGAGCTCGGTGAGCCAAGCCCGGGATTCCGCCGAGGGGGCGAGGCCGAGGCGCTGCAGCCCCTGCAGGGCCAGCAGCCGGTCGCGGTCGTGGCGGATGTCCTCGTTCACCCGCAGCACCAGCGGCAGCAGGGCATTGAAGAACACGTCCTTGCGCAGGTCGGTCGAATCGAGGTGCCGCAGGTCGCCCGGCATCGCCTCGACCAGCAGGCGCGGCACGTCGGCCTCGCCATCCCGCACATCGGCCAGGGCGTAGTCGGCGCTGTCGAAGATCTCGCTGAGCTTGCCGGCGCTGTCGACCTTCAGGACGAGGTCCGAGGTCTTGTCGATCGGCGGCACGGCCGAGGCCGGCAGCGCCTGCTCCCGGGACGGCGGCAGGTCGGCGACCTGCAGCTCGGCGGAGGTTTGATCGGTAGAGGCCGCCGGCTGGGCCAGGGCGGCGAGGGGCACGATCAGCAATAGGCCGGCCAAGGCGGCGGCCGGTCGGAACACACGGAACTGCATGGACCTCGTTCTTGGTTGCGCCCGGGCAGGCGGCACCGGGCGCCCCGCCTATCGGCACGACCGGGTCCGCGGGCGCCTCTCAAATCCAGAGGCGCCGCCGGGGGGAGCGCAGCCCGCCGTCAGGCGACGGCGCGCACCTCCGTCACTTCGGGAATGTAGTGGCGCAGCATGTTCTCGATGCCGGCCTTCAGCGTCATGGTCGAGCTGGGGCAGCCGGAGCAGGAGCCCTGCATGTGCAGGTACACCACGCCGTGGTCGTAGCCCTGGAAGATGATGTCGCCGCCATCCTGCGCCACGGCAGGCCGGACGCGGGTGTCGATCAGCTCCCGGATCTGGGCTTCGATCTCGGAATCCTCCGCCGACTGGCCCTCCGAGCCCTCCGCCGCCGTCTCGGCCAGGATGACCGGCCGGCCCGCGGTGAAATGCTCCATGATGATGCCCAGGATCGAGGGCTTCAGCACGTACCAGTCGATGGTGTCCGCCTTGCTGACCGTCACGAAGTCGGTGCCGAGGAAGACGCCGGTGACGCCCTCGACCTCGAACAGGCGCTGCGCCAGGGGCGACCGCGCCGCCGACTCCGCCGACGGAAAGTTGGCGGTGCCCACATCCATCACCGCGCGGCCCGGCAGGAACTTCAGGCTCGCCGGGTTGGGTGTCTGCTCGGTCTGGATGAACATGGACACGGATCCTTCGATAGGCCGCGGCCCTCATGGCCAACGGCGCCGGCAGGGTGAAGACGACGGCCCGGAAGATCAAGACGAAACGGCGCGCATCAGAGTCGCACGCCAATCGCCGCTGAGCGTTCCGGACCGGTTACTTGCGCAACCTCACCGTCCCGACGAGGTCGCAATGGGGACGGTGATTACGGCTGATTTGTGGCCGCCGGCCCGGTCATTCAAGATGCCGCAGCGCATGGCGGGCGATCTTCCACATCGCCGTGGGCAGCCCGGCCTCGCCCAGCCGGTCCGGCGGCACCAGCACCGCGCCATCGACCGGGCCGTTGAGGCGGCCGGCCGCCACGGTCAGCTCGAAGTCGAAATGGGTGAAGCCGTGCCGCACCAGCCCGGGCAGCAGGCGCCAGCCGGTGCCGCCCGGCGCCTCGGCCAGAACCGCGGCCAGATCCGGCATCGGCTGCTCGATCCAGGCGGAGGACGGCACCTCCATCATCCCGCCCAGCATGCCCTTGGGCGGGCGGCGGCGCAACAGCACGTTGCCCTGCGCATCGGTCAGCCAGAAGGCCACGGCCCGTCGGGTCGGCTTCGGCGCCTTGGCCAGCTTGGCCGGGAGATCCTCGGCGATGCCGCGCATCCGGGCCCGGCACGGGGTCGACCAGGGGCAGAGGATGCATTTCGGGCTGCGCGGGGTGCAGATGGTGGCACCGAGATCCATCACCGCCTGGGCGTAGTCGCCAGGGCGCCGGCGCGGGGTCAGGGCCGCCGCATGGGTCTTCAGGATCGGCTTGGCCGGCGGCAGCGGCGTCTCCACCGCAAAGATCCGGGCCATCACCCGCTCGACATTGCCGTCCATCACCGCGGCCGGCCGGTCGAAGGCGATCGCCGCGATCGCCGCCGCGGTGTAGTCGCCGATCCCCGGCAGCTGCCGCAATTCCGCCTCCGTGGACGGGAACACTCCGCCATGGCGTTCCACCACCAGCGCGGCGCAGCGATGCATGTTCCGGGCCCGGGCGTAGTAGCCGAGCCCCGCCCAGGCGGCCAGCACCTCCTCCACCGGCGCCGCCGCCAGGTCCGCCACGGTCGGCCAGCGCCGGGTAAAGTCGAGGAAATAGTCCTTCACCGCCGCCACGGTGGTCTGCTGCAGCATGATCTCGCTGAGCCAGACCCGGTACGGGTCGGCCTTCTGCCCGGGCAGCGCGCGCCAGGGCAGCACGCGGCGGTGCCGGTCGTACCAGGCCAGCAGTGCCGGGGCGAAGCCGGCTGGGGCGAAATCGGCGGACGTGGCTGTATCGGGCATGGCTCGCGTTGCCGCTCGGGGGTGCGTTGGGCCACTATAGGGGGGCGAGTCCCGCAATTCGATCACACAGTCGTGCCCCACCGATGAGCTATCCGCGATCCATGGCCGCCCTGGTCCCCGCCCTCGCCCGCAAGGCGCTGGGCGGCGGGCGCAGCGCCATCGGCAGCCTGTTCGCGGACTGGCCGTCGGTAGTCGGCGACCACTGGGCCGACAAGGCGGTGCCGGAGAAGCTGAGCTTCCCGGCCGGCAAGCGCGACGGCGGCACCCTGGCGCTGCGGGTCGACCCGGCCGATGCCCTGCTGCTGCAGCACGACCAGGACCGGCTGATCGAGCGGATCAACGGGCATTTCGGCTATGCCGCGATCATCCGCATCAAGCTGCTGCAGGCGCCCCTGGCCCGCCGGCCCGCGACACCGCGCCGCCGTTCCCTGACCCCGTCGGAGGAGGCGATGCTGGCGGGGCCGCTCGAATCGGTCGACGACCCCGAGTGGAAATCCCGACTTGCGGCCTTCGGCCGGGCGCTCTATGCCCGGACGCCACCGCGATGAGATGTGTGGGCGCGAGGCCCGGACCCATGGAGACCATCGGATGCTGAAGACCCTGCTCGCCGGACTGGCCGTGGCCGCCGCGACTTTCATGGCCGGATCGGCCTCCGCCCAATCGACCTGGGATCCGAAGATCACTGACAAGGACTATGTGCTCGGCAAGGCCGACGCGCCCGTGACGGTGCTGGAGTTCGCGTCCTTCACCTGCCCGCACTGCGCCGCCTTCACCAACGACGTGCTGCCGAAGATCGAGAAGAGCTACATCGACAGCGGCAAGGTGAAGTTCGTGTTCCGCCAGTTCCCGCTGAACGGGCTGGACCTGCGGGCCGGCATGATGGCGCGCTGCGCCCCGCGCGAGCAGTATTTCAACATCGCCAAGGTGCTGTTCCAGACGCAGCAGAGCTGGGCCACCGCCAGCGACCCGATCGGCGCCCTGGCGCAGATCGGCGGCATGGCCGGGCTGCCGAAGGACAAGTTCGACGCCTGCCTGGCCGACAACAGCATCGCCGACGGCATCGTCAACGGCATGCAGGCGGCGCAGACCGAGTACCAGGTCAACGCCACCCCGACCTTCGTCGTCGAGGGCGAGAAGCTCGAGGGCGAGGCCAGCTTCGACACCTTCAAGGCGCTCTTCGACAAGAAGCTCGCCGAGAAGGGCGTCGCCACCAACTGACCGCCTAGGAGCGCGCCGCCGTGCACTTCGCCCGGCTCCGCCTGTCGGGCTTCAAATCCTTCGTCGACGCGACCGACGTGGCCATCGAGCCCGGCCTGACCGGCGTGGTCGGGCCGAATGGCTGCGGCAAGTCGAACCTGGTCGAGGCGCTGCGCTGGGCGATGGGCGAGAACTCCGCCCGGCGCATGCGCGGCCAGGAGATGGACGACGTCATCTTCGGCGGCACCACCGGAAGGGCGGCGCGCAACCTGGCCGAGGTGACGATCACGCTGGACAACAGCGACCGCACCGCGCCGGGCTTCGACCAGGCCGACACCATCGAGGTCAGCCGAAGGATCGAGCGCGGCACCGGCTCCGAGTACCGGGTGAACGGCAAGCCGGTGCGCGCCCGCGACGTTCAGTTGCTGTTCCAGGACAACGCCTCCGGCCCCGCCTCTCCCGCCCTGGTCAGCCAGGGCCGGATCGCGGCGATGATCTCCGCCCGCCCGGCGGAGCGGCGGCAGATCCTGGAGGAGGCGGCGGGCATCACCGGCCTGCACAGCCGCCGGCACGAGGCCGAGCTGCGGCTGCGCTCGGCCGAGGAGAACCTGGTCCGCCTGGACGACGTTCTGGTGCAGCTCGACGCCCAGCTAGGCGGCCTGCGCAAGCAGGCCCGGCAGGCGGCGCGCTACCGCACCATCTCGGAGCAGATCCGCCAGGTCGAGGCGACGCTGCTGCACCTGCAATGGACCGCGGCGGTCACGACGCTGGCCGAGGCGCGCCGTGCCTACGACGCCAATGAGCAGGTGGTGCGCGAGCGGATGATCGCGGCCACCCGCGCGACCACCGAGCAGGCCGAGGCCGCGGCCGCCCTGCCCGCTCTGCGCAAGGCCGACGGCGACTCCGCCACGGCGCTGCAGCGCTATCTGGTCGAGCGCGAGACGCTGGAGGCCGAGGCCGGCCGGCTGAGCCAGTCGATCCTGGAGACCAAACGCCGGCTGGAGCAGGTGACGGGCGACCTGGTGCGCGAGCGCTCGCTGGGCGCCGACGCCGCCCAGGCCCTGGCCAAGCTGCAGGAGGAGCGCGAGCGGATCGAGCGCCAGAGCGCCGGCGAGGCCGAGGCGGAGGCCGAGGCACGGGCGGCGATCGACACCCAGCGCGGCATCGTCGACGAGCTGGACGGCCGGCTGACCGCCCTGACCGAGGCCGCGGCCGGCGACGAGGCGCGGCGGCAGAGCCTGGCCAAGCGGCAGCGCGAACTGGAGGGCCGCCTGCTGGACCTGGCCCGCCGGCACGAGGACGCGCTGCGCCAGATCGCCCAGGTCGAGGCCGAGCTGGCCGGCGCCGACGGCGCCGAGGCCGCCGCCCTGGTCCTGGCCGAGGCGGAGGCCCGGCTGGAGGCGGCGCAGGAGGCGGTGGAGACGGCGGAAAGCCGCCGCCAAGCCGCCGATTCGGCCTTCTCAGGCGCCCGCGACGCCGCCCAGGCGGCGGAAGGCGCGGCCACAAGGCTGAAGGCCGAGGCCGACGGCCTGCGCGCCGCGCTCGGCTCCGGCAAGGGCGGCGACGCGGCCCGCGCCCCGATCCTGGACCAGCTGAAGGTCAAGCCCGGTTGGGAGGCGGCGCTGGGCGCCGCGCTCGGCGACGAGGCCTCGGTGCCGGCCGACCGCTCGGCGCCGCTGCACTGGGCCGAGCTGCCCGGCTATGACAACACCGCGCCGCTGCCGCAAGGGGCCGAGCCGCTGGCCGCCCATGTCACCGCCCCGGCCGCCCTGGCGCGCAGGCTGGCCCATATCGGCGTGGTCGAGGATGCGGCGGCGGCCGAGGCGCTGCAGCCGGTCCTCAGCCCCGGCCAAGCGCTGGTGACCAAGGCCGGCGGCCGCTGGCGCTGGGACGGGCTGGTGGCCCGGCCGGGCGCGCCCTCCCCCGCCGCGGCACGACTGCAGCAGCGCAACCGGCTGGAGCAGCTGGAGGCACAGCTTGCCACCGCCGCCGAGGCGGCCGAGACGGCGCGGCGGGCGGCCGATGCGGCGCGCCAGGCGGCCCAGGCGGCGCAGGATGCCGACCGGGCGGCGCGGCGCAGCCAGCAGGACGCCGTCGCCGCCGTCGGCCGCGCCCGCGAGGCGCAGAGCAAGGCGGCCCAGGCCGAAGCAGCGCGGCGCAGCCGGCTGGCGGCGCTGGCCGCCCAGGGCGAGCGCCTGGCCGCCGACCGCGACGACGCGATGCGCGAGCGCGAGGAGGTGGCGGCCGAGATCGCGGCTTTGCCCGATGGCGAGGACCAGCGCCGGGCGGTGGGCGAGATCCGCTCGGCTTTGGCCGAGGCTCGGTCGGGGCTGGGCGCCCGGCAATCGGCGCTGGAGCGGCTGCAGCGCGAGGCGGGCGGTCGGCGTGGCCGGCTGCGCGCGATCGAGAGCGAGGTGCAGGGCTGGGACAGCCGCGCCCGTGGCAGCGCCGACCGGCTGGCCGAGCTGGAGGCGCGGCTGGAGGAGAACCGGGCGACGCTGCTGGAGCTGGACGCCAGGCCGGCCGAGATCGCCGCCCGGCGCGAGACGCTGATCGGCCAGATCGACGAGGCCGAGCGCCGCCGCCGCATGGCCGCCGATGCGCTGGCGGTCGGCGAACAGCGCCAGGAGGCCGCGGCCCGCGCCCTGCGCGCAGCCGAATCAGCCCTGGCCGAATCGCGCGAGACCCGGGTGCGGGGCGAGGCGGCGGTGGTCGCGGCCCAGACCGCGGTCGAGGGGCTTCGCACCCGCATCGCCGAGCGGCTGGACTGCGCGCCGGAAGCCGTCGCCGGCCTGGCCGGGCTGACCCCGGATACGCCGCTGCCGGACCAGGAGGACACCGCCCGCAAGCTTGACCGGCTGAACCGCGAGCGCGAGGGCATGGGCCCGGTGAACCTGCGCGCCGAGGTCGAGATCGTCGAGATCGAATCCCAGCACACGCGGCTGTCGGCGGAGAAGGAGGACCTGACCGCCGCCATCGCCAAGCTGCGCCAAGGCATCAACTCGCTGAACCGCGAGGCGCGGGAGCGGCTGGTGGCCAGCTTCGACGTCGTCGACGGCCATTTCCGCACCCTGTTCACCCGGCTGTTCGGCGGCGGCAAGGCCCAGCTGTCGCTGACCGACACCGAGGACCCGCTGGAGGCGGGGCTGGAGATCTTCGCCAGCCCGCCGGGCAAGAAGCTGCAGCACCTGTCGCTGCTGTCGGGCGGCGAGCAGGCGCTGACCGCCGCGGCGCTGATCTTCGCCGTGTTCCTGACCAACCCGGCGCCGATCTGCGTGCTGGACGAGGTCGACGCGCCGCTGGACGACGCCAATGTCGACCGGCTGTGCAGCCTGCTGGTCGAGCTGGCAGAGGGCGGCCGCACCCGCTTCCTGATCATCACCCACCACCGCATGACCATGGCGCGGGTGAACCGGCTCTACGGCGTCACCATGATCGAGCGCGGCGTGAGCCAGCTGGTCTCGGTCGACCTCGAGCAGGCCATCCGCCACGCCCAGCCGCACCAGCAGGAGCTGGCGGTCTGAGGCCGACGGCCGCTCACCAAAGGCGAGTGACGATTCCGTCGAACACGACGTCAGCCGAGATCAGCGGCAGGTTGTTGTGGATGGCGGTTGCGGCCAGAAGGCGGTCGAAAGGGTCGCGGTGTGGCCATGGCATTGTTGCCGCCCGGAGACAGACGAATGGGTCGAGCTCGGCGGCCCCACCACCCTGCTGCTCGAGAAGCGATGGCAGCCGATTCAGGAAGGGCTCCATCTCCGGCCATTTGCCGAGCCGCACCTTTTGCCCGATCTCGAAGAAGGTGATCGGGCTGACGAGCACTGCCTGAGCCTCTTCGATTGCTTCCTGCGCCTTGATCGAGAGCCGATCGTCGCCCGTAAGGCTCCAAGCCCAGGCATGGGTGTCGAGCAGGACAGCCCTCACTTGCCGCCTTCCCAGGCGGCAAGATCATCCTCGCTCATCGGCTCGAAGAAGTCAGGTCCGGGGCCGCCCAGCTCGTCCTTGAGCAGGCCGATCTGGAACTTGCTCTGCGGAATCGCGACCAGCTTGACCACGGGCTTACGCCCCTTGGCAATCACCACTTCCTCACCCGACAGCGCGGCGTCGATCAGCTTGGAAAGGTGGGTCTTGGCGACGTGGACAGTGACCTGCATGAGTATTCTCCGAGAATATGGCTAACTTAGCCAACACGCCAATGTTGGTCAAGTTAGCCAACCATCCGAGCCGTCCTTACGGCTCCGTCTGGTCCACCCGGATCAGCACCTTGTCGATGCGGTTGCCGTCGAGGTCGAGGACCTCGTAGCGCACGCCGTTCTCGATGAAGCTCTCCGCCACCTTCGGCAGGTGGCCGAGATGCCAGAGCACGAAGCCGGCCAGGGTCTGGTAGTCGCCGTCTTCCGAGCGCAGGCCGCGCAGGCGCAGCAGGCGCTCGACCTCGTCGATCGGGATCATGGCGTCGACCAGCCAGCTGCCGTCCTCGCGCCGGACGATCGAATAGCCGCCGGCATCCGCCGTCAGGTCGGCGACCTCGCCGGCGATCGCCGCCAGGATGTCGCTGGGTGTCACCAGCCCCTCGACGCTGCCATATTCGTCGACCACCACGGCCAGGTGGATCGGCGCGCTGCGGAAGGTGGTCAGCAGCTTCAGCGCCGGGGTGCCGTCCGGCACCACCAGCGGCGGCCGCATGGTCTCGGCCACGTCGAACGGGCCGCCGCCGAGCATACGGTCGAGCATGTCCTTGGTCTGGACCACGCCCTGGATCTCGTCGAGCTCTCCGCGCGCCACCGGGAAGCGGCTGCAGCCGCTCTCGGCGATGGTCCTGCGGATCTCGTCCGGGCTGTCCTCGAGGTCGACCCAGACCATTTCGTGCCGCGGCGTCATGATCGAGCGCACCGACCGGTCGGCCAGGCGCAGCACGCCGTCGATCATCTCG